>SXOO01000006.1 GCA_005776725.1 Pseudomonadota bacterium
ATCTGGCCGTACATCGTGAGCCCCTGCGCCTCGAGGGCGCGAAAGGTGCTCCAGTCGGCCCACTTCGGAACGAGCATCGAGTTGGCCAGCAAGACGCGCGGCGCTTCCGCGTGCGTGCGGAGCACCCCCACCGCCTTGCCAGACTGAACGAGCAGCGTCTCGTCGTCGCCGAGGCGCTTCAAGGTAGCCTCGATCACCCGGAGACACTCGGGGTTGCGCGCGGCTTTGCCGCTGCCCCCGTAGACGATGAGGTTCGCGGGGTCCTCGGCGACGTCCGGGTGGAGGTTGTTGCGCAACATCCGGAGGGCGGCCTCCTGGACGATACCCCTGCACTCGAGCTGCATCACGCCTCCGGAGCGTCGCGCCAAGCCCTCACGGCCGCGCGGACCTTCTGCCATTCGTCGTCCGGGATGCCCCACCACTGCACCACGGAGTACCCAAAGAGATAGAAGAAGAACGCGTCGAAGAAGAGCTCGGTGGGCACGACGGCGTGCCCAAAGATGGCGGGCACGGGTCCGAGGAGCGCGAGCAGCCCGAGCACCACCGGGACCGAGCGGACCCAGTGGCTCACCCAGGGCTTCCAGACGTGTCCGTGGTGAGACAGGAAGGGGAAAGCGCCGAGGTTGGAGACGCCAAGGCCGAAGACCAGCGCCACGCCCAGCCAGAGCCCTGCCTCAGGGAAGAGCGCCACTGTGCTCGACTGGAACCAGGAGACGGTGACGAACGCGCTCACAGGCCGTGGTAGCCCGATCCAAAAGCCCTTGACCTTGATCGGCTTCGAGGCGAGCCGAGCACCTCGGATCGACGCGGTGAGCGGCAACCACGCGCCCAGCACCCCTGCCAGCACGACCTGGGCCCACTCCGGGACAGGAAACGCCTCCCGGTACACGCCATAGACGTAGAAGCCAGGCGCGATCCCGTACGTGAGGTGGTCGCACATGTTGTCGAACTCACCGCCGAACACATTGAACGTGTTCGTGAGGCGGGCGACCACGCCATCGAGGGCGTCGAACACCCAGGACAGACAGATGAGCCACGCAGCCCAATAGAGGTTGCCCTCGATGACGCTGAAGACGCTGGCAACGCCGCAAACGGCGTTCCCGGCTGTGACGTAGTCCTTGGCGCGGAAGTACACGGCGCGCGGTTGTACCACCCGGGGCCGGCGTTGACGCATTGTTTCGCTTGGTGTCCGACGGGGACTGGCGCCTTGCGCCACGCGGAGGGGCGGTCTAGCTTTCGCCCACTTCAGGAGCCCGGCCCAAGCTGCCTGAAGGTCCCGCCACCCCCGCCCGCAGGCGGCTCGAACCGACGAGCCGTCAGAAGGCGCCGCCGAGCCGCCGCGAAAGGCCCCGTATGCCCAGCCAGGAAGTAATCGTCAGCCTCCGCGACGTCGAGAAGAGCTACCCGCTCGGCAAGATCCTCGTGCACGCCGTGCGCGGGGTCTCGTTCGAGATCCACAAGGGCGAGTTCTCCGCCCTCGCCGGCCCCTCGGGCTCCGGCACGACCACGGTGCTCAACATGATCGGCTGCGTAGACACCCCCACGCGCGGCGAGGTGTCGGTTGCCGGCCAGCTCACGAATGGCCTGGACGACAAGGGGCTCACGAAGCTCCGCCTCTTCAAGGTGGGGTTCATCTTCCAGACGTTCAACCTCGTGCCGGTACTCACTGCCTACCAGAACGTCGAGTTCCCCCTCCTGCTCCAGAAGAACGTCCCCAAGGACGAGCGGGCACGGCGCGTCAAGGACTACCTGGCCAAGGTGGGCCTCGCGGACAAGGCCGCGCATCGCCCGGGCGAGCTGTCGGGAGGTCAGCGACAGCGCGTCGCGATCGCGCGCGCCCTCGTGACCAACCCGGCGATCGTGCTGGCGGACGAGCCCACGGCCAACCTCGACAGCCAAACGGGCCTCGAGATCCTGGACCTCATGAAGACCCTGAATGAGCGCGACGGCACCACGTTCATCTTCTCGACGCACGACCAGAAGGTGATCGAGCGGGCCCACCGAGTGCTGTGGCTCGAGGACGGCAAGCTGGCTGAGCGCAAGGGCCACTGAGCGATGCTCGTCGTCATTGCCATCCGGAACCTCCTCGCCAGCCGCGTCCGCACGCTGCTGGTGGGCTTCATCCTGTTCTTCGGCGCCTTCCTGCTCGTGGCGGGCAACTCCTTCCTCGACACCATCGACCGCAATATGGAGCGGAGCCTCGTCAACTCGATCTCCGGCAGTTTCCAGATCACCTCGTCCGAGGCGAAGGACAAGCTGGAGCTGTTTTCCATGGACTCGTCCACGAAGGACTACGGCAAGATCGCCGACTTCAAGAAGGTGCGCGCCGCGCTCGAGGCCGTCCCCAACGTGCGGGCGGTTGTGCCCATGGGCCTCGACTACGCCGTGGTCGCCACAGGCAATCTCCTCGACCGGCGCCTCGCGGACCTCAGAAACACGCTGAAGGCGGGCAACACGGCGCGCTCCCATGTGATCGCGGCCCACACGCGTCGGATGGTGGAGACCCTCGCCCGGGACTTCAAAGTCGGCGAGGCCTTGATCGACAAGAAGCGCATGGACCAGTTCGAGAATGACAAAAAGAACCTCGCCGAGGCCACCACCGAGTCGTTCTGGGAGGCCCTGGGCACCGACGCTGGGGCCACGGCGGACGCTGGCGGGAACGACCCCTACGCCGCGCTGGAGTTCCTGGAGAACAAGATCGCCCGGCTCATGCCCGGCGAAGACCTCGTCTGGCTGCAGTACCTGGGCACTGACCTCGAGCGCTTCCGCGAGAACTTCGACCGCTTCGAGAAGGTGGATGGCGAGCAGGTCCCCGCCGGGAAGCGCGGGATCTTGTTCAACAAGCGCTTCTATGAAGAGCAGCTGAAGAACAAGACCGCCCGCCGCCTCGACGAGATCAAGGAGCGACTCGACGCGGGCTCGGACTTCGACGGCTGCGACGACTGCAAGGAGTTCATTCGCCTGAACCGCGGCCAGGCATCCTCCCTGGCCTCTCAGCTGGATGCCGACGCCACCACGGCGGTGGTGAAGGGGCTTCAGGTCGCCCTAAACACCCCAGGGGAGAGCGATCCCGAGACCCTCCTGAAGGCGCTGCTGGACATGGACGCAGGCAACTTCCTCGAGCGATACAAGCTCTTCTACGACGTCGTCGTACCCCACATCCGGCTCTACTCGGTCACGATCGGCGACACCTTCGTCCTCACCGCCTTCGGGCGCGGCGGCTACGTCCGCAACGTGCCGGTCAAGGTCTACGGCACCTTCCGGTTCAAGGGTCTCGACAAGTCCCCGGTCGCCGGCGTGTTCAACCTCATCGACCTCACCACCTTCCGCGAGCTCTACGGCGTGACCACACCGGAGAAGTTGGCCGAGGTGCAAGCGCTCAAGGCCAAGGTGGGAGTGAAGGACGTGGACCGTGACGCCGCCGAGGATGAGCTCTTCGGCGAGGGCGCGGCGGTCGAGGAGACGACCACGTCGCAGGCGTTCGACGAGATGGCCGCCGCCGACCTCTCCGACGCGCGCCGTCGTGCCACGGAGGCCGCTGCCGACCGGGTCTACACCCAGGACGAGATCGACTCCGGCCTCGTGATCAACGCGGCCGTGCGCCTCGCGGATCCGGACAAGGCGGCTGAGACCCGCCCCGCGCTGGAGGCCGCGCTCGCCAGCGCCGGGCTGGCAGTCACCGTGATCCCCTGGCGCGAGGCCGCCGGCGTGGTCGGCATCATGATCCTGCTCTTCAACGTGGTCCTGGCTGTGGCCACCCTCATCTTCACGGTGGTGGCGCTGATCATCGTGAACAACGCGCTGATGATGAGCACGCTGCAGAGAACAGGCGAGATCGGCACCATGCGGGCGATCGGCGCGGGGAAGGCGTACGTCTTCTCGATGATCGGCCTCGAGGCGGTGCTCCTGGCGGTGGTGTTCGGCGGGGCGGGCTTCGGCGCGGGAGCCGGCCTCATCGCCGCGCTGTCCGGCGGGATCCCGGCCGCGAGCGACATTCTGCAGTTCTTCGCGGGCGGAACGGTGTTTATCCCCGTGCTGTCCACCAAGGCGATCGTCATCGGCGTGTCCTTCATCGTGGTCAGCGGCTTCTTCTCCACCCTCTATCCCGCCTACGTGGCCACGCGGATCACCCCCCGCGAGGCCATGGCGCGCCAGGACTGATCCATGGGCCGCCTCTTCCTCATCGCGCTCCGGAACATCCAAGCCAACAAGCGACGGACCGTGTTCCTCGGCGGCTCCATCCTCTCGGTCACCGTGCTTCTGGTGATCCTGAGCGCCGTGCTGAACGGCGTGCGCACCACGCTGATCACCACCGGCACCACGCTGATGACCGGCCACGTCAACATCGCCGGCTTCTTCAAGCCCTCCACCGGGCAGTCCGCGCCCACCATCGTCGACTTCAAGCCCCTCCTCGAGCTCGCGAAGCAGGAGGTTCCGGACGCCGTCATCGTGGACCGGCTGCGGGGCTGGGGCAAAGTGGTGAGCGATACCGGGTCGATGCAGCTCGGCATGGCCGGCATCGACGTGGTCAACGAGACGCGCTTCAAGGAGACGATTACGGTCGTCTCCGGCTCCACGGACGAGCTGGCCCGTCCTCACACCGCGCTGATCTTCGAGAAGCAGGCCGCTCGCCTCGGCGTGAAGGTGGGTGACCGGCTCACGCTCTCCACCACCACGCTCCGCGGCGCCTACAACTCGGTGGACGTGGAGGTGGTCGCGATCGGCAAGGACCTCGGGATGATCAGCGGCTTTCAGATGTACGCATCGAAAGACGCGATCCGCGACGTGTACCTGCTCAACGAGAACCTCACCGGCGCCATCCTGCTCTACCTGCCCGACCCGGACCAGGCCGAGACCGTCGCGGAACGCCTCCGCGCCGCGATCGCCGCGAAGGGCTATCGGACGCTCGAGCCGCTCTCGCAGCCCTTCTGGATGAAGTTCCCCATCGTCAACCGCGAGGACTGGACCGGTCAGAAGATCGACGTCACCACCTGGGACGACGAGATGGCGTTCCTGCTGTTCTCCCTCAAAGCCATCGGCGGCGTGCGGCTGATCATCGGCATCGTGCTCCTGATCGTGGTCATCGGCGGCACGCTCAACGCCATGTGGATGGCGATCCGCGAGCGCACCCGCGAGATCGGGACCCTGCGTGCCGTCGGCATGGGCCGGGGCGGCGTTCTCCTCATGTTCCTCATCGAGACCGTGATGCTCACGGCCGGCTCGGCGCTGGCCGGCGCCATCGTGGGCAACCTCATCGCGGTCGGGCTGGACTACGCCCAGCTCCCAACCGGCGAGTTCTCCCTCTTCCTCATGCGCGACACGCTGCGTCTCCTCCCGGATATCGAGGCGAGCGCGATGCTGGTCGGCCTTATCACCGGGGTGATCGGCGTCTTCGCGTTGTTGCCGGCCAGGAAGGCCGCACGACTCCAGCCCGTTCAAGCGATGCAGCACGCGGGCTGAGCCCGCCCCCAAGGAGCCCCAATGGTCCGCCTGGCCCTCGCGTTAACCTGTCTCCCCCTCGTCGCCACGGCGCTCACCCCGAAGGAGCTCTCGGCGCTGGTGGCCGAGATCGACGACCGTCAACGAAACTCGGGCGACTGGAAGAGCTCGGTCTACATCGAGCAGAAACAGAAGGACAAGGAGGACGTGGTCTACGACTCGGTGATCTACCGACGGGACGCCACCGACTCGCTCATCATCTTGTTCGTCGGCCCGAAGACGGAGTCCGGCAAGGGCTACCTCCGCATCGACAAGAACCTCTGGTTCTACGATCCGGGCACGGGCAAGTGGGAGCGCCGCACCGAGCGCGAGCGGATCGGGGGCACCGACTCGAATCGCGCCGACTTCGACGAGTCCCGCCTCTCCGAGGAGTACGACGCCAAGCACCTCGGCGACGAGACGATCGGCAAGTTCGCCGTACACAAGATCGAGCTGGTCGTGAAGACCGGCGTGGACGTGGCCTACCCGAAGCTCCTGCTCTGGGTGGACACGCAGACGCACAACATCTTGAAGCGTCAGGAGTTCGCCGCGTCGGGGCGCCTCATGCGCACGAGCTACTACCCGAAGTGGAAGCGCGCGTTCTCGCGCTCGAAGGGCGCCGAGGTCTGGTATCCGGAGGAGATCCGAGTCTTCGACGAGCTGGAGAAGGGCAACAAGACCACGGTCCTCATCCGCAAAGTCGACTTCGATCCCCTGGAGCCCAACATCTTCACGAAGGCGTGGCTCGAGTCGAAGAGCGGCTGATGCGTCGCCTCACCGCACTCCTGGCCGGGGCGCTCCTCGCCTGCCTCAGCTCGCCGGCCCACGCCGACGAGCCCGACGAGGACGCGATGTTCGGCGGCGAGGAGGAGCCCGTGCCCGTCACCGCGCCGCCCGCTGCGGACGACGAAGGAAAGAACCTCGAGGACGAGAACACGGGGCAGCGCCTCTTCGAGCGCCTCCAGGAGACGGACGACCCGCTGGAGATCGGCGGGCTCCTCTACCTGCGGCCACAGATGACGTTCAGCGAGTCTGACGACCTCGAGGACCACCCGTTCTCGATGCCGAACCTCCTCGACCTCTATCTGGACGCGCGTCCCAGCGACCGCCTGCGGGCCTACATCCGGGGGCGGCTCACGTACGACCCAACGGTCGACGAAGCGGCGTCTACGCCGGTCGCGGGCTTCGGGGCCGCCTCCGAGGAGGTCTCGGTAGCGCTCGACCAGCTCTGGCTCAACTTCGACATCGCCCGGCGGGTCTTCGTGACCATGGGCAAGCAACCGGTGAAGTGGGGCGCCACGCGCGTGTGGAACCCCGTGGACGTGCTCAACCCCACCCGGCGGAACGCGCTCGACGTGTTCGACGCGCGCAGCGGCGTGGGCCTCTTGAAGCTCCACATCCCCGTCGAGTCGCTCACGGCGGACGGCTCCACCCCGGCCAACTTCTACGTGCTGGGCCTCCTCGACGACGTGACCTCGCTCGAGCGCGCCGGCGTGGCCGTGCGCGCCGAGTTCGCGTTCTGGCAGGCCGAGCTCGGGTTCTCCGCGGCGTACCGCCACCACGAAGACGGCGCCGACGACTTCGACGGGGACGGCGACGCGGATCTCGACCTCAAGACCGGCTTCGACTTCTCCATGGCGGTCTGGGAGTTGGACCTCAGCGGCGAGGTGGGCGTCACGGTCAAGGACGACGGCGACGACCCGCTGGTGCTCGCGTCACTGGGGCTGCAATACGGCGTCAAATACAATGACGAAGACACGCTGTACCTGGGCCTCGAGGGCCTCTGGAACCAGGCCGGCACGGACGACATCGAGCCCGCGCTCGCTGCCGCCGCAGGCCTCGGGGACACGGGTGTGGACCCCTACGCCCCGAACAGCTTCCTCTACATCGGCGAGTGGTACGGCGCTTTCTTCGCCCTGCTGCAGGGCCCGGGGTCGTGGGACGACACGAACTTCACGCTCACCACGCTCGCCAACTTCTCGGACCTGTCGGTCGCCGTGCGGCTCGACGTCTCGGTCCGGGTGCTCACGTATTTGTCGGTACAGGCGTTCTTCCAGCTGGCCACCGGCGAGGAGGGCGAGCTTCACCTGGGCCCCGACGCGCTGCCTACCCTGGCGCCACTCGCGGAGGCCGCCGGAACCCCCATCAACACGATGGTGGGCACGGCGGGCCTCTGGCTCCGGCTCGACCTCTGAGTCCCGGCCACCGCCGACGGGAACGTTGACCTCGACCCTTCTGGGCGTTAAATCGCGGCGACCCGCCGGTGGAGCATGCGCGGGAGCCGCACGCTCGCTCATTGCCTGTAAGCCACCTCACCTGCCCTCGGAGGCCACAAAGATGCGCTCGCTCACCCCCCTGGCTCTGGCCCTGGCCCTCGCAACCCCCGCAGCTTTCGCAGCACCCCCGGTGGGGCCGGCGAGCCCCGGTATCGTGGCCTCGCAGGAGAAGGCGCTGAAGACGTTCCTCCCAAAGGCGCCCAAGACCCACAAGGCCGCCAGCAAGGTTCAGCCGCGGAACCGGGACGACATCTACGAGCAGATCAACGGCGGCAGCGCCAGCTTCCTCGAGAACGGCATGACGGACGCGCTGTTCGCCCAATACGCGCCAAAGAAGGGCGCCGCGGGCCAGGAGATCGCCGTCGAGATCTACCGCTTCGCCACAGACGCGGGCGCGCTGAAGCAGTTCAAGACGCTCTACGAGAACGAGGGCAAGCCGTGGGAGGGCGGCCTGGCCGTCCAGCACGAGTTCGGGGTGGAGGCGACGGTGGGGCGCTTCATCCTGAAGGCCACGTTCAACGACGGCCCCAACGCTGAGGCCTGTAAGACCCTCACGGCCGCCCTCGCCGCCGCTACGCGCAAGTAGGGCGTCGCCCGGCGCCGCGTGGGCGCCTGAGGAAAGCGCGCGCCCCAGCCCACTCAGTCTACTGTGACGAACTCACCGAGGAGGGAGTGCGCGAATGCCTTCGTGATCCGGACCTGCGCCAGCTTGCCGCGCCACCGGAACAGCGCCAGGGCCGCGTTCCCCACCTTGATGTTGACCACGATGTTGTGGCGCGAGCGCCCGGTGAGCTGCTGGTCGTTCGCCTTCGAGCTCTTCGCGGGCGCCTCGACGAGCACCTCCATCGTCTCGCCCGTGTAGGTGGCGAGCCGCGGACGGCGGATCGCCTCGCCACGCTCGAAGACCCGGGCCAGGCGCTCGACCTTCACTTCCTCGGGCACGTCGTCCTCGTACTGCGCGGCCTTCGTGCCCGGGCGCGGCGAGTACTTGAACCCATAGATGAGGTCGAACTGCACGCGGTCGATGAGCGCGAGCGTCTCCTGGAAGTCGGCCTCCGTCTCGCCGGGGAACCCGACGATCACGTCGGTGGAGAGGTGCAGATCGGGCGCTTGCGCCCGGATCCGGTCCGCGCGCTCGGTGTACTCCGCCGCGGTGTAGCCGCGACGCATCAGCTCGAGGATGCGGTCCGAGCCCGACTGCACGGGCAGGTGGAAATACTCGCACAGCGTGCGCAGGCGCCCGAAGCGCTCGATGAGCGCGTCGGTGCAGTCCCACGGGTGGCTGGTGGTGAAGCGCATCCGCTCGAGCCCGGGGACCGCGTCCACCCGGTCAAGCAGGTCCGCGAAGAGCACGCCGTCGGCACGGTCGTGGCCGTAGCTGTTGACGTTCTGGCCCAGCAGCATCACCTCGCGCACCCCGGACTCGACGAAGCGGCGCACCTCAGCCACCACCTCGTCAGCGGGCTTCGAGAGCTCGCGCCCCCGGACCTGCGGCACGATGCAGAACGCGCAGTTCTTGTTGCAGCCCTTCATGACGGTGACCATGGCCGTGGGGCCCTGATCCGGCGAAGGCTCGCCCGCGATGAACTGGTAACCCTCCCGCTTCTTGTGGAGCTCGGTCTCGCTGACGCGCTCGCCGCGCTCGCGGACGCGCCGAAGCAGCTCGGGCAGCGAGTCGACGTTGTCGGGTCCGAAGACCAGGTCCAGCCCCTTCACCTTCTTGAGGAGGCGCTCGCCTTCCTGCTGGGCTACGCACCCGGCCACCCCGATGACCAGGTCGGGGTTGTGCTCCTTGAGCGGCGTGAACGTGCCAAGGTGGCTCATGAGCTTCTGCTCGGCCTTGTCCCGCACCGTGCAGCTGTTGAGCAGGATGAGGTCTGCCGACGACGCGTCGTTGGTGGGCTCGTAGCCCTCGGGGCGGAGGAGCTGGAGCATCCGCTCGGTGTCGTAGGTGTTCATCTGACACCCGAAGGTCTGTACGTAGACGCTGCGCTGCATGGGGGGCCTCCGGGCGGCGGAACCTAGCAGCAGCGCGTCAGCGAATCCACGCTTTCCCGCCGCCGTGGCGTCGGCGAGCTGGGTTTGGTCCAACGGACCCCCAAGTGCCTGTGACAACCGCCCGTTCGACCCCCTGGAACGATAGTCCCCACCCACCCCCAACCCGGCCGCCCGAGTGTGACTTCTTGGGGTGTCCCGAGCGTCCAGGGCTGGGCCCGAAACGGTCGAGTGTGGCGCAGTCACTCGATCCGGCCGCGCTCCGCGGGGTGGCACAGGGGGTGCGAAGGGACGTCGACGCCCGGCCACTTTGGGCCTCGCAGAAAGGACCCCACCATGTCGCTCGCCTCCTTGCCTCCCCAGACCCAGTCCCTGGTCAACCGCAAGCAGCAGTCCGTCGAGGCGGCGCCCCGAGGCGCAGATTCGGTCCGCGGCGTGCGAGGCTACGACGCCCAGCGCAAGCTCCTTGCCCCGAAGCCCGCCGCCTCGGCGCAACAGGCCCCTGCCGCGTTGTCAGCGCGACGCCTTGCGGCCTGCCAGGCCGGGCACCAGACCACCGGTCGGGCCGACTGGGCCATGGAGGCCAGCCCGATGATGGCCCTGGGGCTGCGGCCGGCCGCCGCGGGTGCGGCCAAAGTCCGGGACGCCGTCTGCAATCCGGCCGTCCCGATGAGCGACGTCGACGCCGAACGCTTGACGGCGGCTGTCGCGGCACCCATCCGGAGCGCCGAGTTGGGCCACGACACCGCGGCCGCCGCAGAGCGCAAGGGCGTCGACCCCTACATCATTGGAGCGAAGGCGGTCGGCGGACTGGCCAATGTGGCCGGAGGCGTCTGCGAAGCTGGCCTGGGGCCGCTGGGCAAGGGCCTCGGCATCCTGCGGCAGATGGCCGGAGACGCCTCCGAGGAGTACTTCCTTGGCGACGGGGAGTACTCCATAGCTGACGCGATGTACTCCGCCGGCACCTTCGCGTTGAACGAGGCGATGGGCGGGCAGATCACCGACCGCGTGGCGTCAAGCATCGCCCCCGGGGCCACCGGCGACGTGCTCGCAGCGGCGGGTGTGGCGGCGAAGCTCCTCGACACGCCCCGCGACCTGGCTTTCGGAGAGTCGGCCAAGACCCTCAAGGACCAGATCGTGCCGAAGAAGGGACAGCGCGGCGGCGCCCGCTAGTCCTTCGGCGCTCACCTCGCCGTCTCGCGCACCGCGGACGACCGGGCGACCCACGAAATACTTGCTGCGTCAGAGCGCGCTCACCACACACCGACCCAGATCGACGCGGCGCGGCCCCGGCCCCCGCACGAAGCGCCGGACGCCGCCTCGGAAGCCGCCCGTCGCTCCCGGCGCACAGAGTGCACGCCCACGCCGCGAGCACGCGAGCAGCCCTGCTGGGAGCCGCGACCCTCCGCGACGACTCCCCGCTGCCCCGCCCGCATGAGGCTTCGATCTTTGTCCTCGATCCAGGCCATGAACAAGCCTCTCTACCGCGCCTACCTCCTCAAAGAGCAGCTCCGCGTGGCGGTTCAGCTGAAGGGCGAGGCGGGTCAGGCGTTGCTCGGGAAGTGGTGCGCCTGGGCCGCTCGCTGCCGACTGCCATCGTTCACCAGGCTGGCGAAACGGATCCGGGCGCACCGGGCGGCCATCGACGCGACCTTCAAGCACGGCCTGAGCAACGCCCGAGTCGAAGGGCTGAACACGCGGCTCCGGATCGTCAGCCGGATGGCCTACGGCTTCCACAGCGCGGCCGCCGTCATCAGCCCTCGGCATGCTGAAGCTCGGCGGGCTCTGTCCCGACCTCCCAGGCCGCGCGTAGGGCGGCAAGCAATTGGGGGTCGGGCGATCGCCCGACCCTCCGCCCAGCCTTCGAGCCGTGCTCGCAGCGTCAAGGTACGTCCTCGCCGCTCCTCGGCATGCTCGCGGTCGGCTGTCGCCTGCCTGCTGCGCGTGCCTCCGGGCGCCTCCGGGCGTTCCGTGACACTGCTGCACGCGGCGCCAGCCGAACGGGGCCCGCGAGTGTGCTCCGCAC
This sequence comes from Pseudomonadota bacterium, assembly GCA_005776725.1. Taxonomy (GTDB): domain Bacteria; phylum Myxococcota_A; class UBA9042; genus SXOO01. Next base: position 11,776 of record SXOO01000006.1, read on the forward strand.
AATCGGAGACCCACGACAACGTCAGGAGGTCCACTTTTCACCGCGGAGCACAATGTCTCTACACGGCCATCGGGAGGTCACGACGCGGTGGGTCGTGATGCCCTGTTCGACTCGACAGTCGACTCGGGATTGGGAGGGCTGCCGGCCATCGGCCGCGAGGCGGCCGCTCGTAGCATATCTAGCACTCGAGGAGTCCTTCGTAACCGGCTATCGCGTGCCAGCGTCGTTGGCGAACAGGTATTGGCCCACGTGCCACTCCGTGCCGTTCCCGAACGCAAAGAGCTCTGAGCAGGCCATATAGAACAGCCGCCACCGCTGGAACCACACTGCTGTGTCTTTGCCGTAGACCGGGCGCAACAGGGCGAGCGCCTCCGCCTTGTTACGGTCGAGCGACTCGAGCCACTGGTTGCAAGTCCGTGCGTAGTGCCGGCCGCTCACGGTCCACAAGCGCTCGTGCCGTAGCGGGGCTGCCAAATCAACGAGCAACCGCTCCGAGGGCATCAGCCCACCGGTAAAGAAGTGACGTGCCATCCAATCGGTGTCTCCCTCGTCTACGAAGGGGTAGGCGAGACGCCGATGACAGAAGATGTGCACGAACAGCTTCCCGCCGGGCTCGAGCCATCGGCTGACTCGCCGCATCAGCTCCAGGTAGTTGCGCATGTGCTCGAACATTTCCACCGAGACGACCCGATCGAATTGCCCCTCGGGGGAGAAGTCGTTCATGTCGGCCGTGATGACCGTCACGTTCTGGACGCGGCGGCGCTGCGCTTCATCGGTGATGTGCTGACGCTGCTTCGCGGAGTTCGAGACGGCCACGATGCGCGAGCGAGGGTACCGCTCGGCCATCCAGAGCGTGAGTGAGCCCCATCCGCATCCGAGCTCGAGGATGTCGAGGCCGTCTGAGAGTTCAGCCCGCGCGCAGGTGAGCGCGAGCATGTCGTCTTCGGCCTTTGCCAGGGCTTCGTCACCGATCTCGTACCAGCAGCACGAGTACTTCATCCGCGGACCGAGGGCCAACCGCATGAACGCCGTAGGGAGCTCATAGTGCTGTTCGTTGGCGGCGTCCGGCACAGGTGCCACCGGGCCCGACCGGATGGAGGCCATGAGATCCCGGAGACGAACCTCTGCGTTCGCAGACTCGAAACGCAGCCGCTCTGCGCAGAGGTGTCGCATCCCGGCTCTCAGGACCGGGTCAGGGAGGACGCCGCGCTCGGCCAGCGCGATCAGCGCTGAGGCAGACAGTCCACGAAGCGAGTCCACTGGATGGTTCAAGGGTCTCCTCGGGTGGTGAAGTTGCTGTGGGAACTCACGGGAGCGCGGAGGTGAACGGGGCCCGGGAGTTCTGCTGCCTAGGCCTACGCGTGAATCCCGAGGCGGGGTGCCACAGGCGCAGGGCCCCCCCGCGGGTCCGGGGACCGCGCGGCCAGTCTAGACGGCCGCCAGTGACAAGCCCAATCCGACGCGCGCGCTTCGAGTCGGAGCCGCTTCGAGGCTGAGCTTCACCCCGGCGACTTCGAGCCGACGGCCGCTGACGTGGACGCTACGCTGCCCGGGGTGCGCGCGCTCTACGAGCGGTTTCCCTATCCGGCAGGCGCCCCCGAGCTCCGCGTGGGCTGCGATGCGAAGGCCCTCATCGGGGAGGTTGCACTACGAGGACCCCGACGGCCGACAGAGCCGCGCCGCCTCGATCTGGGTCGCTGCATTGCGAGCCCGACGCCCCGGCCACACCCGGCGTCGAGCACCCCACCAGTAGGCATCCGCCCTCCCCTGCTTCGAGTGTCGTCAGCGCGAGCGTCACTTGAGGCTGACCCTGTCGGCTCGCCGAGAGCTCGAGGTTCACGCCGCCCGCTCGCTCGAGATGCAGCGCCACCACCGCGAGGTCGCGGCGGCCCGTGCAGGGGTGGCCCAGCGTGTCCATCCACGCTGTCGCCAGGTCCCACCGCGAGAGGCGTACGCGCGCCGCTTGCGACACCTCGTCCGCGTCGCGCCACAGCATCACCGCCCCCTCGGCGGGCACCTCGCTGGGCGCTGGACGGGCCGCCGCCAGCAGCGACGCCGCGTAGTCGGGTACACGGGTCGGCGAAGGCCAGAGGGCGGCCGCACGCAACGGACCCACGACGAGCCGCGTGAGCCCTTGACCCACCAGCGCTGGCAGGACTACGAAGGCCATGCGGACCCAGCTGTGTCTTTCGTAGTGGCGCTTCGGCGGCGCGTGCGGCGCACCAGCGGGTCGGCGAGCGCCTACGTGCCCTGCTCGAGTCGCTGTAGAGTTTGACACTCATCCTCGCTTCGAACAGAAGGGCAGGTCGCGCCTCCGTTTGCTCCGACGCACCCGAGCCAGAGAGCACGGCGCCGCGTCCCGGGGGTGCGGGGGTCGTCCCCCGCCCGCGAGGGCATCCTCCTCGTTACCGATCGCCCTGGAGCACACGGCGTGAACCAGTCTGCTCACCAACCAGCGCCCTCGACGACCTTCGCCCTGCGAGCCGACCTCCTCGACTTCACGGCGGATCCCGGCTTCGACGCCTCCGGCGACCTGAAGGGTGTTCGCTTTCGACCCGACCACTGGCTGCTGGTGAGAGACGGCGTCATCGTAGGTGCCCAGGTCGATGACCCCGGTGACGACTGGGAGCGCCACGACCATCGGGGTCAGCTGCTCCTCCCAGGGTTCATCGACACCCACGTGCACAGCCCGCAGCTCGACATCATCGGCTCCTACGGCGCGGGGCTCCTCGACTGGCTGAACACCCACACCTTCCCCGCGGAGGCGCGTTACGCCGATCCCGAGGTGGCGCACGAGGGCGCCGCTCGCTTCCTCGACGCGCTCTACGCTCACGGGACGACGTCCGCCGCGGTCTTCCCGACGGTGCACCCGGTGTCCGCCGACGCCATCTTCGCCGCCGCCGAAGCGCGTGGCATGCGCCTCGTCGCCGGCAAGGTGATGATGGACCGGAACGCGCCAGCGGCGCTCATGGACACCGCCCTGAGCGCCGAGCGCGACTCGCAGGCCCTCATCGAGCGCTGGCACGGCCGAGGACGGCTCGCGTACGCCGTGACCGTCCGCTTCGCGCCGACCAGCAGCGACGCCCAGCTGGAGATGGCAGGACGACTCCTGGCGGCCACGCCAGGCGCCTACCTCCAGACCCACGTCGCCGAGAACAAGAAGGAGATCGCCTGGGTCGAGTCCCTCTTCCCCTCGGCGCGGAGCTACCTCGACGTCTACGAGCGGCACGGGCTGCTCGGCCCCCGCTCGGTCCTCGCACACGGCATCTGGCTCAGCGACGCCGACCGCGCGCGCCTCGCCCACACCGGCGCGTCGATCGCCCACAGCCCTAGCTCCAACCTGTTCCTCGGCTCGGGGCTCATGGACTGGCGCGCCCTCGAGGCGGCCGGCGGTCGAGTCAGCCTGGCCACGGACGTCGGCGCCGGGACCAGCCTCTCGATGCTCAAGACGCTGGCCGACGCCTACCGCGTCCAGGCCCTGCTCGGGACGCGCCTCTCCGCCTGGAAGGCGCTCCACGGCGCCACGCGGGGCGCCGCCGACACGCTCGGGCTCGCGTCGGAGGTCGGCACCCTCGACGTCGGAGCCACGGCCGACCTCGTCCTGTGGCGCTGGGCGGTCGGGCCGGTCGCTGAGCACCGACAGGCCCGAGCGAGCGACCTGCACGAGAAAGTCTTCGCCTGGATCATTCAGGGCGACGAGCGCAACGTAGTGTCGACGTGGGTCGCGGGTCGGCTGATGTACGAGGCGCGGACGGAGTGGATGGCCGACCGACCCTGATGGCCGGCGGTACTCTGTCTGGACCTGTCCTGCGCCGGAACCGGTTCAGGACCCAGCCCCCTCGCCCCAGCGAGCGCAGGTTCAGTCCGCGGATGCGGGCCACGCGGGGCCCGGTGCGGGGCGAGGTGCCCCCGAGGCGATGAGTGCGGCCAAGATGACCTCGATCACGTCGTGCCGGAGTCGTGGGCCCTGGCAGGCAGAAGGGCTCTCTGACGCGCCGGCTTCACCTTGAGGTGCCAAGCCGCGCAGCCGACCGTAAGCGCCGACACCTCGCGCATGCCCACGCGACGACGGGCAGCAGGATCAACAACGGAGACAACCGCTCCGTGGGCCGTTGCTCGACGCCCTGGTCCAAGGCACCGACCTGGAGCGCCAGGCCCTGGTCGATGGGCTGGCCAACGAGAGGGCGACGGTGCGCTTGCTGCCGTGGACCGCGGGCTGGGCCACGCAGTTCGGCGCGCTGGTCGGAACACGCGCTGGCACTGGCTGGGGCGGCTCGACCACGGCGCCGCGCCTCGACCACGTCTTGGCCGACCAGGCGCGCTACGCCGATGCCTGGACGCGGCAACCGCACGAAGTGCTGTGGAAGAGTCCCCCGCTGCCGCTGACGACCCACGGCGACCTGCAGGCGCTGCCGGAGCGCTCGGCACGCACGGCTTCGCGGACCGGCGACGCCACCCAACGACCAAGGCTGGGACTGGCTGGCCCAGCAGGTCGCATTCGTACCCTGGATCCATGAAGCGCTCGCCGAGCTCTTGCCATGGGCGCTGCATGGCGAGGCAGCGTCGGCTACGCGGCCTTGGATTGCCTGCTGATGGACCAGGACAGCTGGCGTTAGCGCGCGCTCCTGCGCGACTGGCACGCCAATGCTCCAGAATGGGCATCGAGGCCAAGCAGGAGGACGAAGCCCAAGGGTTGGGGCCGGCGCGCCCGCCACAGCCAGGACCCTGCGCTCAAGACCTGGCGCGACCTGGCGTTGCGCTTCGAGACGCTGGCGAGCCGCCAAGGGCCGCCGCTGTTGGACCTTCCGCTGCTCTAGCCCGTCGCGGCTGCGGGCGCAGAGTCGCATGGAGCGTCTCGGGCAAGGCGGTGCGATGACGCGTGGTGCGGAGCGTCAGGAGGGGGCTTCGGCTTGCGGTGCGCGTCGCTGGGTCTTGCGGCGGGGTGCCCGGTTCTGGGTCTGATCCGTTCGACATCCTCTCCGTGGCGGACCACGCGGGGCCCGGGGGCGAGTATCGCGAGATGTCTCAGTGACATCCGTCCGTACCTGGCCCGGGAGCGCCGAGCATGGGGACTGGCACCTTGGATTCCGTCCCTCCAGCAGGCAGCATCGGGCGCATGGTGACTCCTCGCCGAACGACTCCGGGAGGCGGAACGGCCCTCGCGCTATCCGCGTTCCTTCTCACGGGTCCGCTCCTCGCGGCCGGACCTGCCCACGTCGGAGACCGGGAGCTCGCGCCGCGCATCGTGGGCTTCGCCCCTGCGGTCGGAGCCGTTTCGACACGCGTCGCCTGGCTACGCCTCCGCGATACCCGCCCTGGCACCCGCAGTGACTCGTACGAGGGCTACGATCTCGTACTCGAGGTGGTGGTGGCCACGCTCGCGACCCCCGCTGATGTGCTCGAGGTTTGGCCACTCGGAGAGGTGGTCGCGGTCGGCGACGGCGAGAGCGTGAGCCGCTCCGACGACGAACGTCACGCGAGGCGCCAGGCAGCGGTGGTCAACCGGCGTCTGAAGGCCGGCGGTTTTGTCGAGGCCGGGCGCCCGCTGGGTCGCACCGTGACGGCGGAAAGGGAGGCAATCGAGTACCGAGGCGGTGCCGGTGGCCGTCAGGGCGAGTGTTGGATGCGACCGCGTCTGGAGGGGGTCGGCGAACCCCCGCTCGTCCTCATGAAGATGCCTTGCCCCCTGGCAACGCCCGAAGTCACCGCAGTCGACACCGTTCTAACGCCCGGCGGCGACCTCCTTGTCCTTTGGGCCCCGTTCGACTGGTCCGGCTCGAGCGCCCTCACACCCCTCCCCTGGCCGGAGGGGGCCGCCAACGGCCCTCGAACATCTCCCACCGCTCTTCCGCGGCCAGCTGAGGGGCGGCGCGGCGCGGCGCGGGTCCGTCGGCTTGCGCCGCACCTCGTGGGCTGGTCCGCCGACGGCCAGCAGCTCGCCTACGTCACGGCCATTCACTGGTGCGGGCAGGCCGCCGAGCTCGCCCTCGTCATCCACGACGTCCGCGCCGACACGCCGGCCGGTCTGATCTCGCTCGGCTGGTTCCCCCACCGAAAGGACGACCTCGTCGGGTGGCTCTCAAGCCCGACGAGCACGTCACCTCTCGACCCGACGTTCACTCGGAGTCGCCGCCACGACGCCGATTCATGGCTTCGGGACGCCGGCTTCGGTCCAGCTCGCGCGCTCGCCGGCCCGCTCGTGTGCGCGTGGGAAGGAGATAACGTCGAAGGCGACGCCACTCGGTTCGGCGAAGAATACCGCGCCGTCAGCTTCGTCCGCGTAAGCAGCCCTGTCCGTTCACCGGACGACCGGCTAGCGGCGCTCCTCGTGGACGTGGACGGCTGGCAGGAGAGAGACCATGAGGACGACCTCGTTCGGTCATTCGCGCTGCGTGCCCTCGGCAATCCGCGACCAGTCGTGGACTTGAAGTCCGGTCTACGCCCTCCCGCCCACCCAGACTGAGCTACCCGCTCGCTCCGAGCCAGGGATGGACAAGCTCGAAGCGGCGATCTGGGTGGAAGCGGGCGGCTGAACGGCGCCCCCCGGGATACCGCTGGCTCGCGTCAACACCGGAGCATGACGCCCACCTCGCGAGGCGGAACCGCCCCCGAGAAGTGGAAGCCCTGGTACTCCTCGCAGCCGAGGGCGGTGAGGAACGCCAACTGAGCCGCGCTCTCAACGCCCTCGGCCACAGCAAGCAGCCCCAGAGAGTGCGCGAGATGCACGATGGCGCGCACGATGGCCGCGTCCCCCGCATCGGTTTCGATGTCGCGCACGAACTCGCGGTCGATCTTCACCGAGTGCACCGGGAAGCGCCGGAGATAGGAGAGGCTGGCATAGCC
>SXOO01000046.1 GCA_005776725.1 Pseudomonadota bacterium
GCCCCCCAGCCAGCCGCAGGTCGGCCCGATGAGTTTTGCCGGTCGTCGGGAGCCACGGCACCTCAACCGAAAGCCGCGAGCGCGAGCCGCGGGATTGTCTCTGGGCTTGTGGGGGAGCCCGCGAGCGCGCGGGAGACTACGTCACGCTTGCCTTTCTGGAAAGCCTGCCGCTAGCATCGACCGATTGCGCAGGCCGTAAGGCCGTCACGCGCAGAGGTGCCTCGATGAGTACTCCGTTGCGCTCGTTCCTCCTCGCGTTGTTGCTCGCTGGCGCCGCGGAGGCCCAGTGTCCCGTCGGGGTGCAGGTCGGGACCGACTGCGGGGCCATGGTGTATCAGGGCTGCTGCTCCGACACGTCCAAGGTTATGTGGTGTGAGTCACCCGGGGTGCTCTGCGAGCTCGACTGCTCGGCCAACATCGGCGGCGGCGGAGCCGGCAACGACTGCTGCGCGAGCTCGTCCGACCTCACGCCCGGCTGCTGCAACGCGGCCATAGAGGCCTGTGTCTGCAACCTGGACTCGTATTGCTGCACCAACACCTGGGACTCGTTCTGCGCCTCCCAAGTCACCGAGTTCGGGTGTGGCACCTGCCCCGCCGGCTGCGGCGGCGGTGAGGGCTCCACGAGCTGCGGGTGGTCCACCGAGAACCCGGCCAATGCGTTCTACGACTGCCGCCCACCGAGTGAGGCCACGCCAGACCCGTCCGGCACGTTCCCGATGGTGTGCAGCTGCGAGCCGGACTGCCTCGGGAAGGTCTGCGGCTCCGACGGCTGCGGGGGGATCTGCGGCACCTGCGGGCCTGGCTCCACATGCTCCGACTCGGGCTTCGGCTGCGTGGCGTGCACCCCGAACTGCGCCGGGAAGGTGTGCGGCGACGACGGCTGCGGTGGCTCGTGCGGAACTTGCCTCGGCTCCACGTGCAACGCCGGCCAGTGCAGCGCCTGCTCCCCGTCCTGTGGCGGGAAGGACTGCGGCGATGACGGCTGTGGCGGCTCCTGCGGAACGTGCGCGTTCGACGAGGTGTGCAACGGCGGAAGCTGCTGCTACCCGAGCTGCGGGATCTTCGACGAGTGCGGCAGCGACGGGTGCGGCGGCTCCTGCGGGACGTGCCCGGTGGGCCTCGCGTGCGCTGCTGACGATTGGGGCGACATGGTGTGCGGAGGCGGCTGCACCCCGGACTGCTCGTTCGTGGACTGTGGCAACGACGGCTGCGGCGGCTCATGCGGAACCTGTGGCTTTGGCCAGGTCTGCGAGTTCGGCACGTGCGTCGAGACCACCTGCACCCCGAGCTGCCTCGGCAAGCAGTGCGGAGACGACGGCTGCGGCGGCGAGTGCGGCGCTTGCGGCGCCGGGCTCACTTGCGTGGACAACTCGTGCACCAATGGGGGCTGCACCCCGAGCTGCGCGGGCAAGACTTGCGGCGACAACGGCTGCGGCGGCACCTGCGGGTCCTGCCCGGGGGGCGAGACCTGCAGCGCAGCCGGCGCGTGCGTTCCGGGCGACTGCACGCCAAGCTGCTTCGGCAAGCAGTGTGGCGACAACGGCTGTGGCGGCGTGTGCGGCGCGTGCGTCGAGGGCGAGGTCTGCAGCGCTGGGAAGTGCACCACCGACGGCGCGTGTACGCCCAGCTGCTTCGGCAAGCAGTGTGGAGACAACGGCTGCGGCGGGTCCTGTGGATCGTGCGGCGTCGGGCAAGCGTGTGGCGCGGCGGGCGTGTGCGAGGCGGCGGGCTGCGTCCCCGCATGCGCTGGCAAGGACTGCGGCTCGGACGGCTGCGGCGGCCAGTGCGGCACCTGCCCCGGCGGCGAGATCTGCGGGCCAGAGGGCTCCTGCGTGACCCAGGGCCCGGGCCCCTGCAAGGCGGCTTGCGAGGGACGCGTCTGCGGCCCGGATGGCTGCGGCGGCTCGTGTGGGAGCTGCTTCAAGCCGTTCCAGTGCGATCTGGAGGTCGGCCAGTGCTACGACCCGGACAACTGCTCGCCCAAGTGCGAGGGGAAGCAGTGCGGCCCCGACTACTGCGGCGGCACCTGCGGCGCTTGCGCGGCCGGGGTCGAGTGCAACGCTCAGGGCACCTGCGGAGACGCGCCCGGACCGGGTGATGGCACTGACGCCACCGACGGCGACGCCCCCGATGGCATCGTCGACGGCACCACCGAGCCAGCGGACGGCGACGCGGACGGCACCGACGCCGCCGACGCCACCGACGGCACCGAGCCGAGCGACGCCGACGGCGGTACGGACGGCTCGGATCAGGTCGTCCCCCCCGAGTGCCCCGAGGGCACCGTGGCGACCTACGGCGAGTGCGTGGCGATCCCCGAGATCACCACCGGTGGGAACGGCAAAGGCAGCGCCGCCTCCGGATGCGCTGGGGCGGGTCGCTCGTCCACCAGCCCGGCGGTCGCAGTGGGTCTCCTGGCGCTCCTCGGCCTGCTCCGCCGGCGCCGCGCCTGAGGTCTCGCCCCTGCCCGGAGCCTACCCGGAGCGACACAGTCACCAAGTCAATGCTTGCGTAGAGGCCCGCTCGCTCGGCATGCTCGTGCCATGCGCATCTCGTCTGCTCGTCACTCCCCCCTCGGTGTCGTTTTAATCGCCCTCGCGCTCAGCGCCTCGATCGCCGCGTGCTCCGACACCAAGGGCACGGTCGTCACAGCCCCGATCGACACCAGCAGCGTCAACGACAGCGTCGCGGGCGGCGCCGACACGGCGGGTGAGCCCGACGCAGCGAGCCCCTCCGACGTCGCGCCACCCAGCGACACGTCTGCCGCGGACACCGGCGCGGACGACGTGCCCGACCGCGAGCTGCCGCCGGCCCCAGTCGACGTCCTCGAGATCCCCGACGGGGCTCAGTGCGCCCCCGGCGCAGGCTTCTGCGACGGTAATACGCTCTTCTACTGCCTCGCGGATGGTTCCGGGTACGCCGGCAAGGGGTGCACCACGTCGTGCAAGAACGGTGCGTGCGTCGGCGAGCCCAAGATCTGCCAGGCCAACACGATCTTCTGCGACAAGGAGGAGGCGCGCCTCTTGAAGTGCGCTGCCGACGGCCTCTCAGCGTCTTTCGTCCAGGTCTGCCAACACGGCTGCAACGTCAAGACGTCGGACTGCAAGGACGCCGACGACTGCCAGGAAGGCGAGACCTTCTGCACCGAAGACCAGAAGAGCGTCCTCGTGTGCAACGAAACAGAGACGGAGTTCGTCCTGAAGGAGAAGTGCGCGTTCGGGTGCGGGAGCGGCGTGTGCCTCGGCGCCGGCTGCGAGAAGGGCGCCACCCAATGCGGCGAGAAGGGGGTGGACGTGTGCAAGCCGGACCTCACGGGCTTCGTGCTCCAGACGCCGTGCCCGGAGGGCTGCATCGTGGCGTTCGGTGCGCCCACCTGCGCGCAGTGCGAGGAGGGCTCCTTCAAGTGCAACGTCTACGACGTCGAGAAGTGTACGGACCCGCTCGTGGGCTGGGACGTCGTGACCACCTGCGACCTCTCCGAGACGTGCGCCCAGGGCGCCTGCGTGGACCTCCTCTTCCTCTCCGACCCGAAGGAGTCCGCTGCGTTCGCCGTAGCGAACGCTTTCCTCGAGTGCATCGACGCCGGGCAGGCCAAGATCTGCGGCGGGTTCCAGACGCTCGAGCTCACGGCCGACCTCTCGCTGGATGACCTCCGCGACGCGGTCTGTGGCGACAACAGCGCCGGCGCGGTGGAGGGGTGGTTCTCGTCGCCCGACGCCTACTCGGCGGCGTTGGACCTCTTCGGCTGCGGCGCGTTGGACCAGGTGGACGTGAAGTTCGAGGTGGACGCGATCCACGCGAACAAGGACGGACTCGAGTGTTATCGATACACCGGAGGCGGCGGGCTGTTCTCGGACGACATCGCCGTCTCCGCGTGCGAATGACCTCCTGACGGCTCCGCTCCGTCACATCATTGACTCGGCGTGTGCCCCTCTCTATAACCCGCGGCCCCGAGCCTCGCCCCAGCGGTCCCCGACCGAATAGACCCGGCTGGCCGGGGGTTTCATGACCGCGCCGCACCAGCGGCCCCGGATCGGACGAACGCCGCGGCTCTCCGCGGGCCGGAGCTATCGATGATGTCACGCCCTTCCCTGCTCTCCCTCCTCTTCGCCCTGCTGCTCAGCACCACGGCGTCCGCCCAGGCGCTCAAGATCGCGGTGGTCGACCTCCAGAAGGCCATCCAGGCGGTCCCCGCCGGCAAGGCCGCCAAGGGCTCGCTCGAGGCCAAGGCCAAGAAGGTCCAGTCGGATCTGGACCGCCAGCAGAACGAGCTGAAGCAGCTCAAGGACGAGCTCGAGAAGCAGGCGGCCCTGCTCCAGGACTCCGTCAAGCGCGAGAAGCTCAAGTCCTACCAGACCAAGCTGCTCGCCCTGCAGGAGGCCTTCGTCAAGAACCAGCAGACGCTGAAGGACGAGGAGAACAAGCTCCTGAAGCCGATCATGGAGAAGCTGGGCAAGACGGTCGAGGCCGTTGCCAAGGAGCAGGGTTACACCCTGGTCATCGAGAAGGGCGCCACGCTCTTCTCGATCCCCGCGATCGACATCACCGACACCGTCGTCAGCCGCTACAAGTAGCCCATGCGCGCGGCCGTCCTCAGCGCCCTTCTGCTGGCGGCCGGCGGTTGTCGGCGGGAGCCCGAGCCCGTACCGGAGGTCCCGGTCGAGCCCATACAAGCGGCGCTGGACGCGGGCACCACCACGGCCTCCCAGGTCGAGGTGCCCGTAGGGCCCCCGCGCGAGGTCGAGCCGAACGACAGGCGCGACACCGCGTCGCCGCTGCCAGTGAACGGCGCGGTCCTCGGCACGCTGGCCGCGCCCACCACCGTGGAGGGCGCCGTGGGCGTCGACGATGTCGACACCTACGCGCTCATCCTGGAGACCCCGGGCGCCCAAGCAGTGCGGGTTCAGCTCACCCCAGAGGACCACAGCGACCTCATCCTGGAGTGGGTCAGCCCCACCGCGCCGCCCCCGCCCCCCGCGCCAGAGGAGCCCCAGAAGGGCAAGCGGAAGCGGCCCAGGCCGCCGCCTGCGCCCGCCGACGTGCTGGGGTCCATCGACAACGCGGGCCCCGGGGCAGTCGAGATCTTGTCGCCCGTGGCGTTGCAGCCGGGGCGGCACCTCTTCCGAGTCCGCGCGCGGGCCGCGAAGGTCACGCGGGGCAAGCCGCTGCAGGCCGTCCCGCTGCGCGACAGGCCGTACCGCCTCTCGAGCACCGTGGTGGACCTCGAGCCGTCCATGGAGCAAGAGCCCAACGACAAGGCCCAGGTGGCGGGCCTATTGCGGCCCGGTGAGACCCGGCAAGGCTACGTGGGCTGGGCGAAGGACCTCGACTGGTACAAGCTCGACCTCGCCAACGTCGCCCCCGGCTCGTTCCTGAAGGTGGCCGCCACGGGCGTTCCAGACGTCAAATTGCGGCTGCTGCTCGCCGACAAGAACAAGGCCACGCTCACGAAAGTCCCCGAGGCGCGTGCCCGAGCAGACGCCGGGGCGGCCGTAGCGATCACGGACTTCGGCGTCGTGCCGGGCGCTCAGCCCTATTACGTCGCGGTCGACGCGCTGAAGGGCGCGAGCCCAGCAGAACGGTACCAGCTCACCCTGACCGTGGAGCCCCCGGCAGACGACCGTGAGGTGGAGCCCAACTGGAAGACGGGCATGGCAACACGTCTCCCGCAGGACCGGCCCACCCGCGGTCACCTGAGCCACGCGTTCGACTGGGACGTCTACCGGCTGGACTCGCCGGAGGCGGTCACCGCCACCACCACGGTCACTGGTGTGCCGGGCGTCGACGTGGTCCTCGAGCTCATCCACGACGGTCGCGTGATCAGCACCATCAACGAGGGCGCCGCCGGCGCGCCGGAGACGCTGCCGCTCATCCGCGTGGGGCCCGAGGCCGCGTACGTCCGGGTCTCCAGCAAAGACGAGGGCTGGTCCAGTGAGCAGAGCTACACCATCGCGGCGGAGTACTCCGTGGTGGGCACCGGCGAGCTCGAGCCCAACAACGACTTCAGCGACGTACAGGGCAGCACCATCGCCGTTGGGCAGCAGCTCGGAGGGAACGTGTTCCCGCGGGGCGACGTGGACCTGTACGCGTTCGAGGTCCGCAGCGAGGGCGTTGAGGGCACACCCCCGGCCCTCCGTTCGCTCACGATCGAGGTGGAGGGCGTGGAAGAGCTCACCCTGCGACTCGAGCTCCTCGACGCCGCGCGAACGCTGATCACGAAGCAGGCCGGCGTCACGGCGCAGGAGCCCAAGTCCATCACCCACGACTTCCCGCCGGGCCGGTACTTCGTGCGCGTGCGCGAGGAGTCCGGGCAGGGCGCCGACGCAGAGCGCGGCTACACGCTCCGGCTGGTCGAGGGTCCCCCTGCCCCCGCCGCGAACGTCCCGCCGCCCACTGAGTAGCGCCCAAGGAGCGCCCAACGAGCGCCCGCGACTTGCGGCCGCTCATTTCCAGGAAACGGGAGCTCAGAGCCGGAAGGCGGCGCGCCACGTCCGGAGGTGGTCGGCAGCGCCCAGCCGCTCGAGCGGTGCCTCGGCCAGCGTCGCGGGCGCGGCCAAGGCCTCGAGCGTGAGTGACGTCCCCTCGGCCAGATTGGACAGGTCGTAGCCGCCCTCCAGGAACGCGACGAGGCGGCCTGATGCGCTGCCCTGCGCGGCAGCTACCACGTGCGCCAGGATCGCGCGGAGGCCGTCGCTGCTCACATCTAGCTCGCCCAGGGGGTCGCCGCGAAGCAGGTCGAAGCCCGCAGACACCAGGACCAGCTCAGGGGCGAAGCCGTCAACCACCCGACGCACCACGGCGCCGTAGAACGCTTCGAGCGCGCCGTCTCCGGTCCCGGGCGGGACGGGGCAGTTGAGGGTGGTTCCATACCCCGCGCCGCGGCCGAGCTCCGCCGCGCGCCCCGAGCCCGGCCACCCGGGGAGCTGGTGACTCGAGACGAACAGGGTGTCCGGATCCCCCTCGAAGAACGACTGCGTGCCGTCGCCGTGGTGGACGTCGAAGTCGATGATCGCGATCCGCCCGACTCCGCGCCGCCGCGCCGCCGCTGCAGCGATCGCGACGTTGTTGAGGACGCAGAACCCGCTGGAGCGGTCGGCGCGTGCGTGGTGGCCGGGAGGCCGCGGCGCGACGAAGGCCGACGCAGCCCGTCCGTCGAGCACGGCCTCCACCGCGGCCACGCCCAGCCCTGCGGCGCGGCGCGCCACGCGGGGGGTCTCGGCGCAGACTCGGGTGTCTGCGTCCAGCGCGTGCCCGTCTCGACAGGCGCCCTCGACCTCCGCGAGGTAAGCCGGGGCGTGGACCTCGGCCACGAGGTCAGGCGGGCAATCGGCAGACGGCAGCAACTGCGCGCGGCCGGCCGTGACCGCCTCGCTGAGTACTCGCATGACGGCGTGCAGCCGCTCGACCCGCTCGGGGTGCGCTCCCCCGCGCGCGTTCGGGTCGTGTTCGAGGCAGACGGGGTCGTACGCAACGGCGACGGGCAGCATGCCCGCAGCCTACCTTGACTCACGACAAGTCGACGAGCCGCTAGCGCTGCGGCGCGGCGCTGAGAGACGCTCAGGGCGCTCAGGGCGCCCTTGGTGGCGCCCTGAGCTAGTGCGGTACGCGTCGAGCCAGAGCTCCGCCGGCGAGTGGGCGTGTCGCCGCCGCCAGCCGGTCGCCACGAGCCGCGTCCCGTGCCCGTCGTGGGGCGCGCAGGGTTCGGCCGACCAAGAACGCGAGCAGCAGCGTCAGCGTCAACGGCGGCCCGCCGCTCGGACCAGCTGCGCTGCAGCCGCCAGCGTCGGTTGGAGACACGCCCGGGTCATGCGTGTCCGCGTCGCCGCTCCCGACGCCAGCGTCGCCAGTCGGCCCGCCGTCCTGCGTCGACGCACCGAGATCTTCGCCCGGCTCCGAGCTGCCTGTGATGACGTCCGTGGCGGGCGCTTCAGGGGTATCGCCGCTCGACGCCATGTCACCCTGGGCAGCGTCGTCGTCGGTCGAGGGTGACGTGCCGCCTACCTCGGTGGCACCGGCGTCCGGCGTCGCGTCCTCTGGGTCGAGCACAGTGTCTTGCGCCGCGACGGGCTCCGCGTCCTCGGGATCGAGCACCGTGTCCTCCGGCGCGACCACATCCGCGGGGCCCACCTCGACCACATCGTCCGTGGGCTCCCCGACGTCTGGCTCGAAGGGGCCGCCCAGATCGTCGGTGGGCGCTGGGTCAGGCACGGGCGCCGCCGGGATCACCGCGTAAGTCCCCTCGGTCTCGTCGCTCGGCTCGAAGTCGACCTTGAACGCGCGCGCCCGGATCGTGACGTCCTCCGCCAGCGGGATCGGCGCCGTGTAGACCGTCGCGGCCTCTGTGACCTCGGCGCCATCCAGGGTGTAGCGGAGCACGGCGTCCGGGGTGGTGGTCGAGAGCGTCAACGGCGTCCCTTCGTCCACCTCGCCCGGCGGTGGCGAGAACGTCGGAGCGGCGGCTTTCCCGGTCACTGTGATCGTGACGGGGGCGCTCTGGCTGCACCCCGCCGCGTCGGCCGCGGTGAACACATAGGTCGTGGTCGTGACCGGGCTCGCCGTCGTGGTGGCCGCGCTCGGGTCCGAGAGGCCGGCGGTCGGGGACCAGGAGAGGCTCACGGGCGCCCGACCACCCCATGCCGAGCCGGTGAGCGTGGCGGACTGCCCCACCTCGAGCGTCGCGCCGGCCCCTACGTCCACGCGCAACGGCATGAGCGTCATATCCGGCGCACCCCAGCGCCCCTCCGCCTGGTTGGTGCCGGCCGCGACGGACACAGGCGGCCCGATCGGCGGCGTGGTGGCCGCCAAGGCGCACGGCACCTCCCCGTCCTGGAGGTAGTACGAGAGGTCTGTGAGCGTTGCGGTCCCGGGCGGCTCGATCTTGCCCGCGACGTCGTTTCCCCAGGTGAAGTGCCCGGTGCCGAGCACCCCGTAGTACAGCGTGTAGTAGAAGGCGAGCAGCGGGTTGCTCTTACCCTTCTCGATCGCGTTGCCCACAACGTTCTGGTCGTTCGTGGGGTTGTCCGGCGTGATGATGAAGCCGTACCACTGCAGCTGGTTTCGGAAGAAGGTGTTGTAGGGTCCGCCGCGGCCCCAGTACTGGTCCACGATGATGCTCGCCACCACGTTGCCCTCGAAGAGGTTCGCGAACGGGTAGTGACCGTGTACCGAGATATCGCCGGCGAAGTCCGAGAACGCTTCGCTGCGGTTGGGCTCGCGAGAGTAGTTGTAGGCAAAGACGTTCCCGTTGGCGCCCGTCTTCACCATCATGGCGTGGCGTAGGAAACGGAAGATGTTCCCCTCGATGAGGCACTCCCCCGAGTGGTCGTTCAGCGTCACCCCGTAGCCGCGGGTAGCGCTGCCGGTGAAGGTCCACGCATCCTGGAACACGCTCCCTCTCACCTCGATCTGACTCGAGCGGAAGACGCCGACGTGTGAGCCGATGCTCTTCTCGGACGCCACGCCGTGCACCCAGCTCCGTACGGCGTAGGAGAACTCGATGTTGTTGCCGCCGCCGGACCCGGTGGGGTCGCTGGTCCGGACGATACGCAGCGTCTCGATGCCCACGTCCGTGGCTGGCTTCACGGGCCGCAGCGTCGGAGCGAGGGCCACGTCGTAGCCGAGCCGCAGCGGGTGTTCTACGCTCACGATGGCGCCGTCCACGGCGACCACGCGCACGACCTGCCCCACCACGCGCTTCGCCCAGTCCGCAGGGTCGGTGTCCCACGCGCCGTTGTCTTGGGTGAGCTCGGCCCATCCACCGGCCGTGAAGCCCGCCGCGTCGGCGACGGTGATCGCCGTGCTCCCGCGCTCCAGACCTCCGAGGGCGGCCACCGCCGCGCCGGACGGGGCCCCGTACACGACGAGGCAGGAGGTCCCCGAGTTCGGGGGAGCGCAGCGGAGCGTCGTTGACGTCGCTGACTCGCCCCGCAGGACCACGCCGCTGGGGAGCGACACACTGCTGGTGAGGAGATAGTCGCCCGCCGGGAGCCAGACGACCCCGGGCGCGCCACCGAGGGCGCTCACCGCCCCCGCGATCGCCGCCTGGGCCGGCGTCACGCCGTCGCCCACTCCGCCGAAGTCCGTCACGTCCACGACCGTCGCCGGCGCCGGGATGGGCCCGGGGTGGCCCGCGACCGACCAGTCGACGGTGCGCTCGGGCGGGATGACCCCGGCGCCGGCGAGAGTCGGCACGGTGAGCAGAACGGCCAGCGTTGACGCCACGGAGAACAGCCGGAGCTCTTGGGGAGTCGTCATCGTGCGAGCGGAACACCGCGCGGCCCGGCGCGTCAATCGCTCGCGCCAGCGCTGGTGGCCTACGAGGCGCTCAGCTAGGGTCTCCGCATGCGACACACCGGGTGCCTCCTCCTCTTCGTCACGCTCGCGTGCCAGACCACCTCCGATGGCACCGTGGCAGAGCCCACCGACGCCTCGCAGGTCGTTCCCGGAGGCGAGGTGTCAGACACCGAAGCTCCAGCGGGTGACGCGACGCTCGACGTGGCGGCGCCTTCCCCCGACTCCGCCGCTGACGCTGGCGCTGACGGCACCACCGCAGACACCCACGAAGAGAGCGACGCACCCGTCGTGGATCCCGACGCGGGCGGTGGTGGCGACATCGCGCTCACCGACGACGCTGCGGACGCCGTCGAGCCCACCGACGAGGACGTCACGGACGGCGGTGACGAGGACGTCACGGGCGGAGGCGACGAGGACTCCGCGGGCGGCGGTGACGAGGACGTCGTGGGCGGAGGCGACGAGGACGTAGCAGGCGGCAGTGACGAGGACGTTGCGGAGGACACGGCGGCCCCGTCCGACGACCTGGCCGGAGACACTGGATCCAGTCCGGACGCGACGCCGGAGTGCGCCGTCGACGGGGACTGCGCGGCGCCCGCCTGCAGCGTCGCCGCCTGCGTCGATGGCGCCTGCGTCACCTCGCCTCTGAGCTGCGACGACGGGGATCCCTGCACCGTCGGCGACCACTGCAAAGACGGCGAGTGCGTCACCACCCCCATGACCTGCGACGACGGCGACGCGTGTACCACCAACGACCGCTGCGAAGGCGGCGAGTGCGTCACCACCCCCATGACCTGCGACGACGACGACGCGTGTACCACCAACGACCGCTGCGAAGACGGCGGCTGCGTCTCCACCCCCGTGCTCTGCGACGACGGCGACGCGTGCACCACCAACGATCACTGCGCAAACGGCGAGTGCGTCACCACCCCGAAACCCTGCGACGACGGCGACGCGTGTACCACCAACGATCGTTGTGAGAACGGCGACTGCGTCACCACCCCCAAGATCTGCGACGACGGCGATCCCTGCACCGTCGCTGACCGCTGTGTCGCCGGCGCCTGCACCGCCACGCCCACGGTGTGCGCCGGCCCCTTCGGCGACGCGGCGGGCCCCTTCGCGTCCACGCCGTACCGCAATACCGTCGTCCTGGTCGCGCGCGCCGCGAACGCCGCTGCTCTCACCAACACGGCCTCCGCAGACGCGGTGCTCGTGCCCTCGACGCTCCTGCCGCAGCTCGCGGCAAACGCGCTCGTCTTCGTTGAGCTGGCGCCCACGGACACCGCGACGGCGGTCCTCGGCACACTCCGAAGCGAGGGCCTGGCAGCCCCGGGGCGACCGGCAGCGCTGGTCGCCGCCGCAAACGCGCGCACGGTCCTGGTGGCCGCCGCCGCGCGCCTCGCCGGGCCCGACGCCGATCTCGCGCCCCACGTCCGCCTGGTGGAGCGCTTCACGAAGGGCCAGGCCTCGACTGTGGCGGCGTTCCAGTCAACGCTCATCCAGGCCGCCGCCGACGACGGCTTCCACGCGGTGACCTTCGACGCGACCGACCTGGACCTCTTCGGCAAGCTCGCGTTCGCGCGTCGGCTGGGCCTCGCCACGGGCCTGGACCCCATTCCCGCGGCGAACGGGCTCGCGCTCCTCACGGCGCTGCGCGACCGGGTGGACTTCGTGGTGCCCGCGCTACCGATGTCGGCCGCGCGAGCCACGCTCGAAGCCGACGACGCGCAGCTCCGCCTGGATCTCGCTGACCAGGAGGCGGTGGGCGGCATGGTGGCGTTCCAGCGTCGTGGCGGGGCCAAGGAGCGCGCGGCGCTCGGGGGCAGCGCCCCGGCGTTCTCCACCTTCGCCGTGGGCCAAGATCTCCTGGGCGGGGTGCTGGCTTTCGACCGCAGCGCCACGGCAGACACGGGGCAGTCGTTGTCGCTGGGGACCGTGAACATTCCCGCGCGTCGGGGCCTCGTGGTCGCCGTGGCGGTGAACTTCGACGCGCTGGGCGCGGATCTGCCGCAGGGCCAGGACCGTCAGCTGGCAGGGGATAGCCAGCTCGGCGGGTGGTTCTTGAAGCTCGAGCGTCCCTCGGCGTCCTACCAGCTGACCTTCGGGGTGCGACTCGGCAGCGCCTACCGCTCAGCTGCTGCAACCCTCGCGTCACTCGACGCCAGCCGGTCCTATCACCTCGTGGGAGTCTACGAGCGCTCCACGGGCACCGTTCGACTCCTGATCGACGGCGTTGAGGCCGCCTCCACCACAGGCGCCGCCGCGGACGTGACCGCGAGCACAAAGCCGGTCCTCGTGGGCGCGGATCCCGAAGACACGGAGACCCGATTCCACTTCGACGGGAAGATCCAGCGTGTCGTGGTAGCGACTCCCGGTCCTCTCGGCTGCACGGCGGACGCGCAATGCCCAGCGCCCACCTGCGGCGCCGCGCAGTGCGACGTAGCCACCGGGCAGTGCCGTACCACACCCCCCAGCGGTAAGTGCGCGTTCGGTGGCGCCTGTCTAACGGCCGGAGAAGCCGCGCCGGGTGATCTGTGCGCCGTGTGCGATCCGGTGGCGCCGCTGTCGTGGGCCCGTCGCGAGCAGACCGACCCGCTCGCACCCTGGTGCGCCGGGGCGCCGCGCACCGGGGAGCTGCGCCTCACCGTCCGCACAGCGACCTCCGCGAACAGCGGCACCCACGACCTCATCCGCGGATGCGCCGGCGCCGACCAGTGCGCGCTCTTCGACACCTTCCCCTGGGCCTACTGGAACGAGAACAACTACCACCCGGACGATCTCGAGTCGCTGGGCCAGACAGACCTCTACCGCCGCCCCGTGTCCTTGCCCGTGATCGGCCTCGACGGCCTGTCGCTGGAAGTAGCCAGCGCGGTGGCCGACGCGTCCGTGACGACGAACGGCGCGGACGCCTGGCGCCCGGCGTGCGTCTCGGCGGTGCTCGATGGGGCGCTCGTGTACTGCAACGAGGGGCTGGCCACGATGCTCATCGGGGCGGAGTCCGGCCCGAACGAGACGCCGCGTCACCTCGACAACCCCGGCTCCCTCGGCTGCGGGGGATGTTATCCGGCGGCGCTCAGCCACGGCCCGATGGTGGGGCGCGTCGAGGGCACCACGGCGCGGATCTGGGCGCGCACGGAGTATCGCCGCGAGGTGCGGGTGCGCTACGGCGCCGGGCTCGAGACCGCGCCCGTCTACTCCTCGCCCGACGACGACTTCGTCGTCGAGCTCACCCTCGATGGGCTGACTCCGGGGGCGGTGGTCCCCTACCAGGTCTTCGTGGACGGCGTGCCCGCCAGCGCGCAGCTCGAATTCCGCGCCGCGCCCGTGTCCGGCCCCGTCGTGGTGGCGTTCGGCTCGTGCATCAAGAACTCGGTTGCCCCGGCCGAGCCCGTGTTCGACGCGGTGCTGGCACAGGAGCCGGACGTCTTCCTGTTCGTGGGTGACAACCACTACGGCAACCGCGCGGACTACGACAACCAGGTCTTCCACATGCTCCGAGAGCGCGCCGTCCCGTCGCAGGCCGCCGTGCTCGCTCGGGCGTCGACGCTGGCGATCTGGGACGACCACGACTTCGCCGGGAACAACACCTACGGGGCCACGGTCCCGGACCGAGCCACGGCGCTGTCAGCCTTCTCGCGGTATTGGGCCAATGGCAGCTACGGCACCCCCGGGAGCCCGGGCGTGTACTCCAGAGTGCGTTACGGCCCGGTCGAGCTCTTCCTGCTCGACACCCGGTACCACCGCGACGAGCCGGGCACGGACGGCACGATGCTCGGCGCGACCCAGCTCGCCTGGCTCCTCGACGGTCTCGCCGCCTCGACCGCGCCGTTCAAGCTCATCGCCTCCGGCAGCCGCTTCACCCTCCAGGGCTCGAGCGACTCCTGGGCCGAGCACCCGACGGAGCGCGCTGCGCTGTTCAACGCCATCGCGGCCGGCGGGATCCCGGGCGTGGCCTTCTTGTCGGGCGACATCCACCGCGTCGAGATCCGCGAGCTGGATGTGGCTGACACGCCCTACCCGTTCTGGGAGTTCGTGTCCTCGCCGCTGAACAACGACCACGGCTCGGGGTGCAGCGCCAAGGGGACCGACACGCTGCATTACTGCTCCGGCGGGACCAGCGGTGGGGTGTTCGCAGTGCTCCGCGCGGACGACACGCCGCTCGACCCCACGCTCCGCTACGAGGTCCGCAACGCCACCGGCACCCTCTTGTACAATACCACCCTCAAGGCCTCGGAGCTGGTCCCCTGAGCGCCCGGCTCGGGCCCCCCTCCCCGTCCGCTCGATGGGCTCGAACCGCCGCACAGCGCGTCGGCGTGGCCACCGCCGGCTCACGCGCTCACGGCACCGGAAGAGCCACGACCCCGGCGGCCAGGGCCGCCTCCCTGAAGCGAGGGGGCATGGCGATGCCCTTGAAGGTGGCGAGGTCCACGAAGGCGTGGACCAGCGTCACGGTGGCCCGGTGCACCCCGTCCTCGGCCCCCGCGAAGGTGTACACGAAGGTCGCGGACCGCTCAGAGAGGCGCGTGATCGACGCCGAGATCACCAGGCGGTCTCCGAAGCGCACCGGGGCGCGGTAGTCCGCCTCGGAGTGGACGAGCGGCATGCCGAAGCCCAGCTCACCGAAGATCGCCTCCGGGTGCCCGAACAGCTCACGAAGGAGCTCCTCCAGGCACTCGTGCGCCCACTCGTAGAAGCGCCCGAAAAAGACGATTCCGGCGCGGTCGATCTCGAAGAAGCGCGCGGTGATCGTGTGGGTGAACGGCATGGAGTTCCTCGGTATAGGCGGCGGGTGTCGACGGTCTGGGTATCAGAAGTTCCGGCACGCGGCCAACGAGGCTCCTGGGGCGGCCCGTGGACGGCGGCTACCGCTGTTCTTCAGGGGCAACGACCACCGAGCCATCGGTTGAGGCCCTGGCCGCCAGCGCTCCGCGGCCAGTCCTGGGACGCACCGGAGAGGTCGCCCCGCAGCCGGCGGGGCCGACCATCGTTGCCGAACCAGAACAAGGTCCCGTCGGACAGTGGGACAGGAGGCGACCCGAGTGCGCCCTTCGCGGCGAGGCTGGCGGAGGGCGAGTCTTCCGGCAGCCTGTAGACCGAGACCCCACCGACAGGGCGGAACAGCGCGACGGCTTGATCACCGACCAGCACGGGGGCGGCCCCCTCACCCCCGGGGAGGCGCCAGACCGCCTTCGGGGGGACGGAGTCCAGTGTGACGGCCACGATCTCGGAGTCGTCGCCCGTGGTGGGGCCGATGAGCGTGTTCTCTCCGTCGAAGAGGAGCTCGAAGAGGGCCTCGGGCAGCTGGAGCTCGGTGACCTCCCAGGTGTCGGGACGGATCACGCGCAGGCTCCCGGTGGCGCCCATCACGAGCAGCGCCGCGCCCCCGGGCTTGAAGTTCTGCGCACCGGCCACCGTGGACGTGACGTCGTCCAGGCTGAACTCCTCCTCACCTGCGCTGTCCACCACGACGAAGCGGCCATCCGCGACCACGACAACCTGAGCCGTACCCAACGTGTAGACCTGCGCACCCTCGAGCTTGCCGTCGAAGACGGGTCCGAAGGCCTCCGCGGCGCCGCTGCTCGGGAAGCGCCAGAGGCGCCCGGTCGAGCCGAGACCCATGACGACCCCCTCGCAGGTCGCTGCCAGCGGAGAGACGAGGCTGCCGGTCTCGGGGAGCTCGAGGGCCACCGCGCCAGAGAGCCCCACGCGCACCGGCTCGGGCGCCAGGACCACCCACTCGTCGGGGCCTGTCGCGACCGGCCAGCCGTGGGCTCCCGGTCGAAGGCCCGGGACAGGCGTCTTCCCGAGGAGCCGGAGGGAGGTGGGGTCCACGACCACCAGCTCTTCACCCGCGGTGACCGCCACGGGCCCCACGGCGCCCCCGAAAGCCGCGACCGAAGGCGGTGAGGGTGTGCTGGTGAGGCGCACCCCGCCGGTGGGCCAACAGTCGATGTCCTGGGACTCGAACTGGCAGCACGCGAGGTCCTCGGTGCCGACGCATGGGGCCTTGGCGATAGAGGGCGCCGCGGCGCAGCCTTCCTTGAAGCAATAGCCGGCGCTGCAGGTGCAATAGCCCTGCTGGAGGTCGCAGTCACCGTCGACAGAGCACGTGGGCAGCGTGATCTCGGGGAGGCACCCGAAGAGCGCCAGCCCGGCTGCGACAGCCCAGCGCATCAGCCGAGGGCAGCGCGGATCGAGGCTGCCAGGCCGGGACCGTCCTCGAGGCGGCCCGGGACCCAGCCCACACCCAAACCCCGACCATCCACCTTCGGGATGATGTGGAAGTGGACGTGGAAGATCGCCTGGTGAGCTGTGGGGCCGTTGTTCTGGAGCACGTTGTAGGCGGTGGCGCCCGTGGCGGCGAGCACCGCGCGCGCTATCCGCGGCAGCACGCGCCCGAGGGCGGCGCCTGAGGCGTCCGAGAGCTCGTGGAGGTAAGCACGCCGCTCTTTCGGGATCACAAGGGTGTGGCCTGGTGAGAGCGGGTTGATGTCGAGGAAGGCCAGGACCTGGTCGTCCTCATAGACCCGGTGGCACGGGATCTCGCCGTCGATGATCTTGTCGAAGAGGGTCAAGGGGTGGTCTCCGGGGCGGTGGCACGGGGAGCGGGGACCCTCCGCGCGGCGAACGCACCGCTCACGGAGGTGTCTTTGGACTTGAGAGACAGGGTACCGCAGACCCACTCGTCCGTGAGCACGGTGAGCTCCACCTTGCCCTTTCCGCGAGTGTCGCCGAGCAGCTCGCCGCCCGGCCGGGTGGTCGAGTCCACCACCGAGGCAAAAGCGAGCTGTCGCTGGCCGTGGTTGGTGGGGAACGTGCCCGGCTCGATCGCCACCGGGACGCGCTCCGCTTGCCCGAGCCGGGCGAAGCGCACGTGAATGCGGACCTCCGCGCCGCGCGGGGGCTCGAGGCGCCAGAACTCCGCAGGCGTGGGCAGCGTCGCGTTGGAGAGGACCACCGTCACCGCGGTCCCGCGGATCTGGCTGTAGGCCAGCGCCCCGAGCACCGGGAACTGATCGCCGGGGAAGCGGGGGTGGGAGGTGGCAAGCGAGGCGTCGCGCTTACAGCCCTCTGGGGGAACGTCGCTCGGCGCGGTGCCCGTGGGGGCCGGCGGCGCTTCGGGCTCGGGCAGCGCCTCGAGCTCCAGGTGGCGCACCAGGGCCGGAGCCGCGCGATCGGCCAGGCTGGTGTCGCCCAGCTGCCCGAAGCGGTTCCCGCCCCAACACTGAACGGCGCCAGAGCCGGCGACGGCACAGGCGCTGCTGGCGCCCACGCTCACGGAGACCGCCCCCCCGGCGACGTCCACTGCCGCTGGCGTGCCCGCCGGCGCCCAGCACTGCGCGCGCCCGCCGGCCACCGCGCAGAAGCGGTGCCCACCCGAGATCGCGGTGACCGGGACGCTGAGCGGTCGGGTCACCCCGAGATCGGGCCCCCAGCAGAGGAGCCCGGTCTGCGTGGCGGCGCAGGTCCAATCGCGGCTGGACGCGAGGGCCGTGGCGCCGTCCACGCCCTGCACCGCGGTGACGCCCCGGTGGACCGCCTGATAACCCCAGCAGCTGACCGCCCCCTGGGCGACGCGCGCACAGGCGTGGTCCGATCCGGCGCTGACCTCGACGGCCCCGGCTACGCCGGCGATCACCACCGGGTCCGGCTGGTCGCGGCTGCGATCGTTGGCGAACGCGTTGTAGGCGCCCGAACCCCAGCCGATCACGCTGCCGTCCCCCAGCGCGGCGTATCCGGTGCCCTCGCCAAAGGCGATAGACGTGGCCCCTTGGAGCGCGGGGATCGGGGCGGGCGCCGCGGCCGGCCGCTCCCAGTCAGCGATCGCGTCCCCGTATGACGGGGCAGTCCACCGGCCCGCCGAGGCGGCCTCCGGGCTCAGAGGCAGAGCGTTGGCGTAGCCCCAGCAGGTCACAGCCCCATCGCTGGAGCGCGCGCAGACGCCGTCGCCATACCCTCCCGGGTCGAACCCGATGGCCAGGCCGATCGCGCCCGCGACACCGGGCACGGCGACAGGCGAGGTGGCCGCCGTGCGGACTCGCCCCAGCTCGCCCATGTGGCCCCGCCCCCAGCAGCGCACGGTGCCGTCGTCCATCCGCGCGCAAGCGGCGCCACTACCCACGACCACCTCGACGGCGGTCCGCGGACCCACTCGCGCGCCGGAGGGCGCAGCGGGAGGGGCGGGCTCGGCCGCGGGTGCCGCGCCAGCAACGGGAGCGTCGGCAGCTGGAGCGCCGGGAGGAGCGCCAGCCGCGCCCGCGTCCGGCGGCGTGGCTGCGAGTCCGGGCACGGGCTGAGCAGCGACCGGAGCGCCCTCAGGAGCAACGCCGGCGGCAGGCTCAGCGGCCGCGCCCGGCTCGGGCTGAGCAGCGGGCGCAGGCTGAGCAGTGACCTCCTGAGGTGCAAGGGTTGGCGCCTCAACCGCCGGGGTGGGCTGTTCGCCGGCTACCTGGCCTGCTGGGCCCGGCTTCGCGGCCGCGCTCGAGGGGCCCGGCTTCAACGCCGCCACCTCGACGGCACGTCCCGCCTCCGCGATCGCCGTGTCCGGTGTGGCGCGCCCACCGGCGCACCCGAGGATTACCCCTATCCACGCTTGTCCAAGGCCGCGCATGTGCCCTCCGCAACTGAAGATCTCGGCGCACTCTCGTGGGCGGCCTGGGCCACATGGGCGCCCCGGCCGGTCTCGTTTTGGCGCGTTGGCGCTCCCAAAACGAAATGCTACGGCGCGTACGTCATATAGGCACGAAAGCCGCTACATCAGCGCTGGGAGCGATGGTCTCCCACGGGTCAGCGGGCTGCGTGTACGGCGAGCTCGGCAGCCACGGTTGCGTTGTGCCGCACCAGCGCCAGGTTGGCGGCGAGGCTCTTGCCGCCAGACACGCGGTTCAGCGCGCCGAGGATCGCTGGGGTGAGCGCTCGACCCGAGGCCCCCGCCTCGCGCGCGGCGCGGTCCGCCTCTTCGCGCCACGCCTCGAACGTGGCCTCCGCGACCGCGTGGGCTTCGGGAATGGGGTTGCAGATCACGAGGCCGCGCCCGGTTCGCGCAAGCTCCGCGCGGATGAAAGCGCCGAGGCGCTCGACGTCGTCGAAGCGCGCATCCACCGACGCCGCGGACTCGCGGACGAGGAACGCTGGGAAGCGGTCTGTGCGAAAGCCAATCACGGGCACTCCGAGCGACTCGAGCGCCTCCCGTGTAGCGACGACGTCCAGGATGGACTTCACGCCCGCGGTCACCACGGCCACCGGGTGGCGGGCAAGCGCCAGGAGATCGGCGCTCACGTCGAGCTCCACCCCGTAACCGCGATGGACGCCTCCGAGCCCTCCCGTGGCGAACACGGCGATCCCCGCGCGCGCCGCCAGCTCCACCGTGGTGCTCACCGTGGTGGCACCGGAGCCGCCCTGAAACAGGGCGACCCCGAGGTTCGAGGTGTTGAGCTTGGGGACGCCCGCCGCGAGGAGGGCCTCCAGCTCATCGCGGGAGACGTCCACGCGGGGGGCGCCGTCGATCACCGCACAGAGCGCGGGTTCGGCCCCTCGGGAGCGGATTCGAATCGAGAGGTCCTGGAAGAGCGGCAGCGCCGCATCCTTCGGGACCCCGTGGACCAGCAGCGTCGTCTCGAGGGCGACGCGCGGGGCGCTCACCACTCCTCGACTCGTGTCCCGGCCAGCGCCGTACCCGTCTCGCGGCGGCGCTTCGCGCGGGGCTGCTCGTCTTCGCCCACCACGGTCAGCTCGGAGACCCCGGCGTGCTCGCGGACGAAGAGCTGCGGCCGGGCCGCGACGATCTCCTTGAAGCGCGCCTTGAGGCGCCCCGTGAGGTCGTCGTACACGGCCCCCTGGATCTCGAGCGAGAAGGTGGACTCGCGCTCTTCGCCGAAGCGAAGCGGCGCGGGCTTGGTGCCGAAGCGGATGACCGCCTGGAGGAACAGCGGCTCTCCGAGGTCTGGCGCCGCGCCTGAGGTGAACAGCTCGTGGCTGGAGGCGTCGGGCTCACACGCCAGCTCGACCCACTCCTCGGCCACCGCCTCGCGCACGGGCCGCAACATGCGGTTGACCCCCAGGTGCTTGAGCCACGCCTCGCCCGCGCGCGGCGCCACTCGATGCTGCGGGTTGTCGGGTACGAGCAGCAGATCGAATCGTTTCAGCTTCAGGTCGGTCATGCGTCCCTCTGGTGGTAGCGGGGTGCCTGCGGTATTCTGAACGCCCGCTCGGAATGCGGGAAGTCACTGCCGGGGAGCGCGCCCCCCAACCCTTGAGAAATCGACCCGGCCCGTCGTGCGTTGTTAGGGGGCCGGGTTCAAGTCCAGGCGTTGACGTGCTCGGGCGTACCGCCCGGGGTGTGGGAGTCGCCCCCACGCGAAACACCACGGCGACACGGAGGTTAGACCGTGCGAACCCTCGTCGTCCATCGCCCCGCAGCGCTCTGTCTTCTGCTCGGCCTCGGCTGCGCCACCACCCAGCCCACGAACGGCGCCGAGCCGCTGGTTGCGGGAGGCCCCGAGCTCGCCTCCACCCGCGCGGTCCCGATCACCTCCGAGGGCCTTCCGAGCGGCCTCGACGAGGCCGTCACGGCGTATTGCGCCGCCTGGACGGCCGGCGATTGGTCCACGGTGTGGGGGCTCACAGCGGCCGTAGACCGGGCCGAGCTGGTCGCGGTGGGGCGCCGAATCGCGGAGCGTCACGAAGCCACCGCGCGTA
The DNA here is from genome assembly GCA_005776725.1 of Pseudomonadota bacterium. Taxonomy (GTDB): domain Bacteria; phylum Myxococcota_A; class UBA9042; genus SXOO01. Next base: position 20,986 of record SXOO01000046.1, read on the forward strand.
CCCAGGGCTTCGCGTCCGCGGCAAGCGTGAAGGCGCTCAGCGACGAAGCCTGGTTCACCGGCAGCCGCGCGGGCCTACGCGCCGCGGGCACGCTCCCGGAGCTCGCGGGGGTGGCGGAGCTCTCGGCGAAGTCGCCCGTAGAGGTCCCCTTCGGAGCTCAGCGGGTGGCCGTGGTGCCGGTGAAGCTGACGCTGGCGAACGGGAAACACGTGACGCTCGGCGCCGTGCAAGAGGGCGGCGTCTGGCGCTTCATCAGCCCCAGCTGAGCGGCTGAATCCGGGAGGGTCTCGAACCCAGAGGGCCCGGCCTTCCGGCCGAGCCGACCTGAGCGCACCCGCCCTGAGCGCGCGGGCGAGCGGCGGACCCGCTCAGCGCCGCACTTGCGCGTTGAGGCCACCGGGCACGAAGTCCGTGCCGGCCGCTACCTTGTCGTTCCAGCACAGGAACTCGGGCGCCTGACGCGTCTCCACCATCGTGATGCAGCCCGGCACGGGGCAAACGAGCTGACAGAGGTTGCAGCCCACGCACTCGTCCTCGAACACCCACGGGACTCGCGCGCCTGGCGTGCCCCGCCCGGGCTTTACCGAGACCATGGGCCCGGGCTGGGACGGGAGGTGGGTATAACCCGCGCGGGTCATCTCGGCGTCGGTCTGGCCGGGGACGAAGATGCACTGGTGGGCGCCGTCCATGCAGGCGGTGACGCACACCTGGCAGCCGATGCACTGGTCCGGATCGATGGACGCGAGGCGCTTGTAGTTGAGGTCGAGCTCGCCCCACTCGCGATAGCCGGGCACCGCTTTGCCCACGAGCTGCATCGCGCTCGTCATGCCGCGGCTGTCGAGGTAGTCGGAGAGCCCCTCGATCATGTCGCCGACGATGCGATACCCGTGGTGCATCACCGCCGTGCACACCTGCACGCTGGCGCACCCGAGCAGCATGAACTCGGCCGCGTCTCGCCAGTTGGAGATGCCGCCAATGCCCGAGATAGGCAGCCCGAAAGCGGGCTCGCGGGCCAACTGCGCCACCATGTGCTGGGCGATGGGCTTCACGGCAGGCCCGCAATAGCCGCCGTTGGTGCTGGCCTGACCCACTGCAGGGTTCGGCACCCAGGTGTCGAGGTCGACCCCGATGATGCTCTTGATCGTGTTGATCAGAGAGACGCCGTGCGCGCCTGAGCGCCGCGCGGCCATGCCGGGCTCGAGGATGTCGCCCACGTTGGGCGTGAGCTTCACGAGCACGGGCTTCGAGGCGAACTGGACCGCCCAGTTGGCGATCTCGCAGAGCACGTCAGGCTCCTGGCCCACCGCCGAGCCCATGCCGCGCTCGCACTTGCCGTGCGGACAGCCGAAGTTGAGCTCGTGGCCGTCGACGCCC
>SXOO01000047.1 GCA_005776725.1 Pseudomonadota bacterium
CGCGCACGCTCAACATGGCGATCTCCGGCCTCCGCGACATGAGCGTGATCGCCACGCCACCAACGGAGCGCCTCGCGGTGCGCACCCTCGTGGCCCGACCCAGCGACGACGTCCTCGAGCAGGCGATCGGACAAGAGCTGGCGCGCGGTGGCCAGGTCTACATTGTCCACAACAAGGTCGAGTCCATCGGCGTGGTCGCTGACCGTGTGCAGCGAGTCGCGCCGCGCGCGCGGGTGTTGGTGGGCCACGGGCAGATGACCGAGGCCATGCTGGAGCGGGTCATGCTCGCCTTCGTGGCGGGCGAGGCCGACGTGCTCGTGGCCACCACGATCATCGAGAGCGGGCTCGACATCCCCAACGCCAACACAATGGTCATCAACCGGGCCGACCAGCTCGGCCTGGCCCAGCTGTATCAGCTGCGGGGGCGCGTGGGGCGCTCCGACCGACGCGCCTACTGCTACCTGCTCGTGCCCGAGCCCGAGGCGCTGGACGAGACCGCCAAGAAGCGGATCGAGGCCATGCAGCGCTTCTCGGAGCTCGGCGCCGGCTTCTCCATCGCCACGCTCGACATGGAGATCCGCGGGGCGGGCAACCTCATCGGCAAGGAGCAGCACGGGCACGTCAAAGACGTCGGCCTGGAGCTGTTCACGGAGCTCCTGGCCGAGGCCGTGGCCGAGCTTCAGGGCGAGGAGGAGGCGCGCCCCGCATCGTGCGAGATGAAGGTCCAGCTGGAGGCGCTGCTCCCCGAGGACTACCTGCCCGATGTCCACCTCCGCCTCTTCTTCTACAAGCGGCTTGCGAGCGCGCGGACCCTGGAGGAGCTCGAGGACGTGTTCGCCGACCTCTCGGACCGCGCCGGGCGGCCGCCGCCGGCGGCGCAGCGACTCCGGGAGGTCACCGCGCTCAAGCTGGAGCTCGAGGCGCTTCGGGCACGGACCTTCAGCTACTCGCCCGAGGCGATCGCGTTCGCCTTCGAGCCCAGCTCGCCGCTGGCCGGACCGCTCGCGGCGCGCCTCTGTGGGCAGCCGCGCACCCGCTGGCGGCTCACGCCGAAAGAGCTGGTGCGGGACGTCACCCCGGTGGAGTGGGCTCAGGGGCTGGCCGCGGCCAAGGCGGCCGTGCGCGAGCTCGCGCACTATGCGGAGCGGCTTGGCGGGACGTGAGGGCGCGTCGGGCCGCCGATGTCGAAGCTCCCGTCGAGTTGCGCTGCGCGGTCGGTGCACTACGCTGCCCCACCGTGTCGAGGACCGCCCCGATCCTGCTCGTCGTGCTCGTGCTGCTCGTCCCGCTCGCCGCGGCGCGTCCGCGGCCCGCTCGGCGCGCGGTCGAGGCGGAGGACCGGCTGCCGCGTTTCGGCCTGACCGCGTCGGCGCCGCGCCTCGAGACCGGGTGTGACGATTGTCGCGAGCTGGTCTTCCGACGGCCCGTTGGTTGCGAGCTCCAGCGGCGAACGCCAGGGAGAAAGACCTACAAGTGCCAACGCGAGGAGACCCGCGTGGTGTCTATCGGTGCGGGCGGCCGCCTCGACGTGCGCCGTGGGGCCACGGGGCCGGCGCGTAACCCGTATCCCCTCGAGCTGGTCCCTCAGTGGCGGTATTGCCCCTTCTCGGAGGACGCCGCGCTCGAGGCGCGCCTCGCGCCCTACGAGGATCCCGACGTGGGGCGTTGTTATCTCCTTCGCCCCGAGACGCCCGATACGCCGCTGAGCCACGCGGCCCACCTCGGCTCGCTCCAGAGCCTCCACCCTTACCTGCGCTTCGCGGTGGAGCAGCTCATCCGACACGCTGCTGCGCGGGGCGCCGAATTCAAGGTAATCAGCACCGTGCGCGCGGCGAAGTGGACGTCTCGGACCCGGTCTGAGCGCGTGAAGGTGGGAAACCGCTGGAAGACGGTCGAGGAGACCTCCACTCGGTACAAGGGCGGGGGCTGGCACGCCTTCGGCCTCGCGGTGGACGTGAACCTCTCGCATAGGAAGGACCTCGGAAGTGCCACCAGCGCCTACCTGCGCGGTGGCCCCGAGCGGACGGCCTGGCTCGAGCTAGGGGCGCAAGGTGAGAGCTTCGGCCTCATCTGGATCGGACGGAACGACCCTGGGGAGATCTTCCACTTCGAGTGGCACCCCGGCTGGCCCGGGCTCCCCAGAGGTGCGCTCTTTCAACGGCTCGCCGGCAAAGCCGACCGCGATGGGATCCCCACCGTTTGGGACGAGCTCCGGTTCGACGCCGCGCGGGAGACCGCTTTCCTTCATCTTCGGGACGCCGCAGGGGCAGCCTCACGGACCGGCCCTCCCCAAGAGGAGAAGCCGTCGAAGGTGCGCCCCGCGAAGCGACGCCCGAGGGCCAAGGCGAGCTCTTCCCAAGAGGAGGAGGTCCAGCGGCGCCCCGAGACGAGCCCCAAGAAGGGCCCCAAGAAGGCCCGCAACAAGGCAGAAACCGTGACACGCAAGCGCAAGCGCGCCCGCTGAGCCTCGCGGCGGTCCTTGCGCATCTGAAGTCTTAGTGTAGAGTTGACACGAACTGGTTGGCAGGCGCCAGCTTGCAACGAGGCCCCCATGTCACTCGCGCTCCTCACAGACCTCTATCAGCTCACGATGGCCTACGGTTATTGGCGCCGCGGCCTGGCCACGGACGGTACTCGCGCGGCATTTCACCTGTTCTTCCGGACGCCCCCGTTCGGCGGTGAGGTGGCGGTGGCGGCAGGCCTCGAGCCGGTAGCCGAGTACCTCGAGGGCCTTCACTTCGACGGCGACGACCTCGCCTATCTGGAGACGCTCACAGGTAACGACGGGGCCCCGCTGTTTCACCAGGACTTCCTCGAGTGGCTCGGAGCGCTCCGGTTCGACGGGGATCTCGACATGATCCCCGAGGGAGAGGTGGTCTTCCCGCACGAGCCGCTGCTGCGTTACGTCGGCAACCTGGCCGTCGGTCAGCTGGTCGAGACCGCGCTGCTCAACCTCGTGAACTTCCAGACGCTCGTGGCCACCAAGGCCTCGCGCGTGGTGGCCGCGGCCGATGGTTGCCCCGTGCTCGAGTTCGGCCTGCGGCGCGCCCAGGGGGTGGACGGCGCGCTCGCAGCCTCTCGCGCCGCCTGGATTGGCGGCGTGGCAGCCACGTCCAACGTCTTGGCCGGCCGCCGCTTCGGCGTGCCCGTCCGTGGGACGCACGCGCACGCTTGGGTGATGGTGCACGGCGACGAGCTCGAGGCCTTCCGTGCGTACGCCGAGGTGCTCCCCAACAACTGCACCCTCCTCGTCGACACCTACGACACCCTCACCGGGATTCAAAGGGCCATCGCCGTGGGCCACGAGCTCCGCGCCCGCGGTCATCGGCTGGCGGGGGTGCGGCTCGACTCTGGCGACCTGCACGCCCTCTCGCTGGAGGCTCGTAGGATGCTGGACGCCGCGGGGTTCCAGGACGCCGCGATCGTAGCCTCCAACGACCTCGACGAGGCCGGCGTGGCCGCTCTCCGCCAGGGCGGGGCGGCCGTCTCGGTGTTCGGCGTCGGTACTCGGCTCGTCACCGCCTACGACCAGCCCGCGCTGGGCGGCGTCTACAAGCTGGCCGCGATCGCCCGTCCGCGGGAAGACGGGACGCTGGGTCCCTTCGAGCCGCGGCTCAAGCTCTCGGAGAACGCGGCCAAGGTGTCGAACCCGGGGATCCAAGGCGTCACGCGCCGCTGGGAGGGCGGGAAGCCCATGGGCGACGTGATCGGAGACGCGTCCGACGGGCTCCCCGGCGACCTGTTGGTCCCCGTGTTTCGCCACGGACACCGTGTTCGCGCGCCGGAGCCGCTCGCGGTCGCCCGGGAGCGGGCGCAGGCGTCCACGCGGGCGTTCGGCGTCCATTCGCGCCAGCTCGGCGGGATGAGCGGCTATCCAGTGACGCTCGAGCCGTCCCTGGCGAGGCAGAAGGCAGCGCTCATCGCGGGTTACCGCCAGAAGGAGGCCTGAGAGATGCGAATCACCGTGGCCGGGGCCGTGGTCAATCAGACGCCCCTCGACTGGGCGCGAAACCGCCAGAACCTGCAGGACGCCCTACGAGCAGCCCGCGACGTCGGGGCCAGCGTCGTGTGCCTCCCCGAGCTGGCTGTCACCGGCTACGGGTGCGAAGACGCGTTCTACGCGGGCTGGGTGCCCGAGACCGCGCTAGGCGTGGTCGAGTCGCTGCTGCCCGAGACACGTGGCCTGGTCACCTCTTTCGGTGTGCCCCTGTCGTGGTCTGGGGCGCTCTACAACACGCAGCTCGTCGTAGTCGACGGCGTGATCGTGGCGGCCGTGGCGAAGCAGCACCTCGCGGGCGACGGCCTGCACTACGAGCCGCGCTGGTTCAAGGCGTGGCCCTACGGCCATCGCGCCGTCGCCAATGTGCTCGGCCGTGAGATCCCGCTGGGCGACCTCCACCTCGACGTCGGCGGGGTTCGGCTCGGCTTCGAGATCTGCGAAGACGCCTGGGTCGCCGACCGTCCCGGTGCCCGGCTGGGCCGCCGCGGGGTCCAGCTGGTCCTGAACCCCAGCGCCAGCCACTTCGCATTCGACAAGATCGACGTCCGCCGTCGCCTCGTCTTGGAGGGCTCGCGCGCCTTCGGGTGCACCTACGTCTACTCGAACCTCCTCGGGAACGAGGCCGGGCGCGCGATCTACGACGGCGGCACCTTGATCGCGTCGTGTGGTGAGCTGGTGGCCGAGGGCCGCCGCTTCTCGTTCCAACCCTGGCTGCTCACGCACGCCACCGTCGACCTCGACATCGCGCGCACTCGCCGGGCTCGGACCGCGAGCTTCAGGCCGCTCCACTTGCCCGACGACGAGGGCCTCGGCGGGCTCGACAGCGGGCTCGATCGCGTCACGGTGCCGTTCGCCTGGCCACACGCCGAGGTGCGCGTGGGGGCTACGGTCGCCCCGCCTCGAACCGACGGGCTCCCGCAGGGGGAGGGCGGGCCCCTACCGCTCGAGGGGCTCCCGAAGAGCGAGCGGCGGCTGGAGAGCTTCACGCGAGCGATCGGGCTGGCGCTGCTCGACTACCTCGTGAAGTCGCGCTCGCGGGGCTTCGTCGTCTCCCTCTCGGGGGGCGCCGACTCGGCGGCGGTGTCCGTGCTGGTTGCCGCCGCGCTGCGCCTCGCGCGGCATGAGCTCGGCGACGACGCGCTCGCTCGGCGCCTGGGTCTGCCGACTCTCCCGCTGGACCTGGTGGCCCGGACGTTGACCACGGTCTATCAGGCCACCCGGAACTCCAGCACGCGCACGCTCGACGCGGCCCGGGGCGTGGCCGAGGCCCTCGGCGCCCACTTCGCCGTCATCGATGTGGACGCGCTGGTCGGCGCCTACACCGAGAAGGCCGAGGCGGTGGTGGGGCGCAGCCTCAGCTGGGAGACCGACGACATCGCGCTGCAGAACATCCAGGCCCGCGTGCGCGCCCCGGGGATCTGGATGGTCGCGAACGTGCTCGGGAAGCTCCTCCTCGCCACCTCGAACCGGTCAGAGGCGGCCGTGGGCTACGCGACCATGGACGGCGACACCTGCGGCGGGCTGTCACCAATCGCGGGGATCGACAAGGCCTTCCTGCGGCGCTGGTTGCGCTTCATGGAGGTGCAGGGCCCTGCCGAGCTCGGGCCGCTCCCCGCGCTGGCGCTGGTCAACACCCAGGAGCCCACCGCGGAGCTACGGCCGGCTGGCGAGGGCCAGACCGACGAGAAGGACCTCATGCCCTATCCGGTGCTCGACGCGATCGAGCGCGCCGCGATCGGTGACCTGCTCCACCCCGTCGCCGTCCTCGAGCTGCTCGGCCCGCGCTTCCCCGAGGTGCCGCGCGCCACCCTCGCAGTCTACGTCGAGCGCTTCTTTCGCCTCTTCGCCCAGAACCAGTGGAAGCGCGAGCGCTACGCGCCGTCGTTTCACGTCGATGACGAGAACCTGGACCCGAAGACGTGGTGTCGCTTCCCAATCCTCTCGGGGGCGTTCCACGCCGAGCTCGCCGCGCTGAGCCGCGCCGTGGGCGCCTGATGGCGGGCCGCTTCGTCTATGCCTGGCCCCGACCGGCGGTAGCGGTCGACGCGGTCGTGTTTGGCGTCTTGCTCGGCCCCTCGCCCAGCCTCGAGGTGCTCCTGATCCGTCGGGGCCTGGCGCCGTTCGCCGGGAGGTGGGCCTTGCCCGGCGGGTTCGTGGGTGAGGACGAAGACCTGGAGGTGGCCGCGCGTCGCGAGCTGGCGGAGGAGACGGGGCTCTCCGGCTTCTACCTCGAGCAGCTCGCCACCTATGGGAGACCGGGGCGCGACCCGCGAGGTCACACCGTCTCGGTGGCCTGGCTCGCCCTGGTTCGCCGCCTCGACCATGTCCCCGTCGGCGGGACGGATGCCCGGGAGGCCGCATGGTTCCCGGTCGAGGCGCTGCCACCGCTCGCGTTCGACCACGGCGAGATCCTCGCGGCCGGGCGGGAGCGACTCCGGCGGCGCCTGCGGTACAGCCCCATCGGCTTCGAGCTGCTCCCGCCCCAGTTCACGCTGGGCGAGCTCCAGGCGCTGGTCGAGCTCATCGACGGGGCACCCGCCGACAAGCGCAACTTTCGACGGAAGGTGGAGGCGAGCGGAGTGCTCGTCGACACCGGTCTCCACCGGCGCGGCCCGCAGCGTCCAGCGCGGCTCTTCTCCTTTGACCGCGCCCGCTACGACGCCCTCGAGGGCCGTGGCTTCGACCTGTGAAAGCGAGGTATCTCTATGCGAGCGCTCATCGTCGTCGACGTGCAGAACGACTTCCTCCCTGGCGGCGCGCTCCCGGTGCCGCGCGGGCACGAGGTGGTTGAAGTCATCAACGCGCTCATCCCCGGCTTCGACGTGGTCGTCGCCACCCAGGACTGGCACCCGGAAGACCACGGGAGCTTCGCGGTGCACCACGGCCGGGCGCCCGGTGAGCTCGGCGAGCTGGCGGGGTTGCCGCAGATCTTGTGGCCCACCCACTGCGTCCAGGGCTCCGCGGGGGCCCAGTTCGCGCCCGGGCTCCGAAGCGAGGCCTTCGACGCAGTGTTCCGCAAGGGGCAGGACGCCACCGTCGACTCATATTCGGGCTTCTTCGACAACGCGCGCCGCCGCGACACCGGGCTGGACTCGTGGCTCCGGAGCCGCGGCGTGCAGGAGGTCACGTTGGTGGGGCTGGCCACGGACTACTGCGTCAAGTTCACAGCGCTCGATGCGAGCGCGCTCGGCTACGAAGTTCGCCTCGTACGGGCAGCGTGCCGTGGGGTGGAGCTCTCCGCGGGGGACGTCGAGCGCGCGTTAGGCGCACTCAGCGAGGCCGGCGTCCGGGTGGTGTGATGGCTACATCGCCCTGATCGTTGCCTCCGGGCCCCGCCGTTGGTAGGTTGCAGCCGCTCGGAGTCAGCCGTGTGTCCTCGACGCGGCGACGGTCCAGTGGGAGTTCGGGATGCTTTTTCGCTCAGGGTCTTCGGTGGGGACATCCCACGCTCTCCGGCACTTGGCTGGACTCGTGGTGGGCCTCGCCGCCGGCTGCGGCGCCGACACCACGCAGCTCGAGGTCAAGGTCCGCGAGACCCCAACGCCCACCGGCGGCGGGCTCACTCCTCCCGTCGCTCCGCCTGGCCCGGAAGGGCTATGCGACACCGTGGAGTGCTGCGAGTCGCAGCTCGGCGCCGGTGCTAGCGCCTGTGTCTCGGTGGAGCTGGTCCAGGGCCACTGCGCCCTACGCCTCGCGCCAGAGGGTACGTCGTGCGGTACAGCAGCCGCGTGCGGTGTGGCCGGTTCGTGCTCCCAGGGGCTTTGCCAGGTTCCGCCGGGGACGCCGGTGGACTGTGCGGGCCTCGACGGCCCCTGCACGACCGGCGAGTGTGACCCAGAGGCAGGAGGCTGCGTAGCTCGCCCGCGGACGGCCACCCCGTGCAACGACGGTGATGCCTGCACGCTCGACGACTCGTGCGGCGCCGAGGGGCTGTGCGCGGGCAAGGCCTTCGGCTGTGAGGACGGCGATCCGTGCACCCCCGATAGCTGCGATCCCGCCAAGGGCTGCGTCTCGGGGCCCAGCACGTGCACCGAGTGCACCACGGACGCCGACTGCCCCGAAACGTCCCCTTGCGTCGGAAAGCTCACCTGCGCAGAAGGCACATGCCAGCTGATCCCTGACTCCGGGGCGTGCGCGCTGCTCGCTGCGCCGCCGTGTCAGACGCTCACTTGCAACGAGGAGACCGGCGCCTGCGACGCCGTCCCGGCCGACGAGGGCGCTGCTTGTGATGACGGAGACGATTGCACCGGGGGGGATGTGTGCAACTCCTCGACGTGCGTCGGTGTGCCCTTGGATTGTGACGACAAGAACGCCTGCACTGCCGACAGCTGCACCCCGGCCGATGGTTGCGTCGCGGCGCCCCTCTCCGGCGGCACCTGCGAAGACGGAGACGCCTGCATCACGGACAGCGCCTGCGCCGGGGGCGTCTGCACGGGCCCGAAGCTCGCGTGCGACGACGCCGATCCCTGCACGGTAGACATCTGTGACTCAGCGACAGGGTGCGTCTACGAGGCGGGCGGGAGCGCCAGCTGTGACGACGGCGATCCGTGCACCACCGAAGACACGTGCAGCGCGGGCGCTTGCGCGGGCACGGCGATCTTCTGCGGCTGCGACACGGACGCCGAGTGCCCCGACGACGGCGATCTCTGCAACGGCGTCTCCGTTTGCGGCAGCGACGGCAAGTGCACGATCGACCCCGCGACGGTCGTCGCGTGTCCGGACGACGTCGCCGTCGGCGACTGCGAGGCGCTCATCTGCGATCCGTCCACGGGCCACTGCAGCGTCGGGCCGCTCCCGGCGGGGACTGCGTGCACCGATGGCGCGCCGTGCACCACGGGCGACATCTGCGGACCCGACGGGTGTGTGGGCGCCCTCGTGGTCTGCGACGATGCCAACGCTTGCACGAACGACAGCTGCGACCCGGCCTCCGGCTGCGTGTATGTCGATGGCACCCAGGCGTGCGACGACGGAGACGCCTGTACCACCGGGGAGGCTTGCGCTGGTGGGGCCTGCATAGGGGGCTCGGGGGTCGTCTGCGAGGACAACGAGCTCTGCACGGCGGACACCTGCTCGAAGAAGTCTGGCTGCAAGTACAGCCCGATCGCCGGCGCCTGCGACGACGGGACGCTTTGCACCACGGGAGATGGTTGCATCAGCGGGAAGTGCGTCGGCAAGGCCAAGGTCTGTGAGGGGGGCTCCGGCTGCACGCCGACCGCTTGCGCGCCGAGCACGGGAGAGTGTGTGTCCACCCCCAAGGATTGCGGTGACGACAACGACTGCACCGACGACGCGTGCGCCGACGGTGAGTGTACCTACGCCACGGTCGTGTGTGCCGACGGCGACGCGTGCACCACGGACAGCTGCGACCCCGCGACAGGCTGCAAGACGGCGCCGCTCCCGTGCGTCGACGGCGACGCCTGCACCGCTGACAGTTGCGTCGGGGGCCAATGCGTCCACGCGCCGATCGTTTGCACGGACGACGATCCCTGCACTGACGACGCGTGCGAAAACGGCGCGTGCGTGTATCCGCCGGTCGACTGCGACGATGGCGATCTCTGCACCACCGACGAGTGCCTGCCGGATGGCAGCTGCGGCTCCACCCCGACGCTGTGCGACGACGGCGTCGACTGCACCGCCGACTCGTGCGTGGGTGGCGCTTGCGTGTTCACGGCTACTGACGCGCTCTGCGACGACGACAACCCGTGCACCACCGACACCTGCAGCGGCCTCGACGACTGCCTGAACCCCCCGAACACGTCGGCGTGCGAGGACGGCGACGCGTGCACCACGGGCGACGTCTGCAAGGCAGGCGTGTGCACCGCCACGCAGTACACCTGCGGCACGTGTGTCGGAAAGGCCCAAGGCCAGAGCTGCGACGACGGCGACGGCGACACGATCGCCGACATGTGCCTCAACGGCTGGTGCCGGGGCTTCGAGAAGCACCTCATCGCCGGTCCGGCGGGCGGCGCTTTCTCGATCGAGGACGTCTCCAAAGCCAACGGCGAGTACGTGGCTCTGGTGAGCGAGTCCGTCACAGCCAACAACGCCACGGTGACCAAGAGCTCAGTCGCCACCATCTCGCTCGACGGGGATCTCGAGGTAGTCCACGACACCACGCAGACCTCGGCCACGTACAAGGCGCTCACCGACGGGCTCGCGGTCGGGTCGTCGCTCGCCACGGCAGAGCTTACCGCGGACGTTTGGGGCACGAGCGGCTGGCTCCACGCGGCACTGGAAGCGTTGGCGGTGCCCGAGGTCACCTCGGCCTCGCTCGACGCCGTCTGGCGGGACCCTTCGTCGGGCATCGCCTTTGTCGCGGGCAAGGGTAAGAACGCCGACTCCAAGGACCGCTCGTGGACGGCCCGGTGCGCGTCCAACACCTGCGCGCTGGAGACGTTCGCCTACCAGAAGTTCTCGGAGGTCGAGACCCCCCGCGCGCTCACGGGGCTTGGCGGGAACAGCCCGCTAGCCATCCTGGCCACTGACTACGCCTCGGCTGGCGGCACCAAGTTCTTCTGCGACGCCTTCCGTCGCGTGGGTCAGGCCGCCGGCACGAAGTGGGACGTGGAGAACTTCGACACCACCGCCGCCGACGGTCGCGGGAACGACATCCACGCTCACTCCGCAACGAACGCGCTCTGGGTCGGTTCTGCGGGCTTCGTGCGGTCGAGGGCGGTCGACTCGGCCGGCAAGGCGACCTGGTCCAAGCTCCCCAGCCTGTGGCTCTTGCAGACGCAGTCCACGCTCACGGGTGCTTGGACGGACGCGGAGATCACGTTGGCCACCGACACTGCCACCGTCCTTAGCAGCACGGTCGATCTGGTGTTGGTCACCCACCCCTCCGCCACCTCCGCGTCGGTCGCCGGGAACTGGCGCCGGCTGTCGTTCGGGGTCGCCGCCCCGATCGACGCGCCATGCATCGGGAGCATCTGCTCTCCGTTCGGCACGGTGAGCGCGCGCCTCGAGGACGTGTGGTCGGATGGCGAGACCATCGTGGTCGTGGGCTGGCAGGTCCCGAAGGGCTCCAGCACCAAACAGGCCCTGCTGCTGATCCGTCGCATCCTCTGAGCCGCCCCCGGACCCAGGCTGGCGGTCGCTCCGCGGGATCCCGCATCCCCTCGCTTCGGAGAACCTCGTGACCCCTTTCGTTTTTGCACTCGCTGGCCAGATGCTCGCGGTTGACGCCGGTACGCTCGACCGGACCGCGTCCTGCGATCGCCTCACAGTGGAACAGTGCGCTCCGCTCGCTGAGCTCGTAGAGGCCGGGCAGGCCGGCGTGGCGGTCGGGGTCGCCGGGCTCGGGGCCGAGGACGTCGCGGCCCGCACGCGCGCCCGGCGCTTCCTCGCGCATCCGGCGCTTGGCGAGGCCACCCAACGGGCCGCCGCAGTGAAGGCCGCGCTCGCCGACGTTCAGGCCGAGCGTCGTGGGGAGGCGCTGCTCCTGCTCGCCGAGCTGGGTCATCCCGAGGCCGCGGAGCTCCTGGCGGCGGTTGTGAAGGACGACGCCGCCGACGGCCGCACGCGGATCTACGCGGCGGCTGGGCTCGGCGAGCTCACGGGCGATGTGGCCCGAGCAGCGCTCGAGAGCGTTCTGGGCGCCCCAATCCCGCGACTACAAGAAGCGGCCGTGACCTCGCTCGGCAGGAAGCACCTCCCCGCCGCCTTGCCCGCGCTCGTCAACGTCGCACTCGGCGAGATGGTCCCAGGTTTCGTGCGTGTGGCTGCCGCACGCGCGATGGCTGCCAGCAAGGACGGCAGCGTCGTGCCCGCGCTGGTCCTCCTGCTCGGCGTCCCGCAGGTGCCCACCCAAGTCGCGGCCATCGAGGCGCTGGGCGCGCTGAACGCGAAGGTCGCCGTCCCAGCGCTGTTGCCTCTGCTCCGAGGCCCCGAGACGGCGGATGCCGTCGTTCGCGCGCTCGGGGCCTTGAGGGACCCAAGGAGCACGGCCGCGCTCACCGATCTGCTCGGCGCCGCCGAGACCCCGGGCTCGCGCGTCTCGGCGATCCTCTGGACCCTGGGAGAGCTGGACGATCCGGCGGCGGTCCCCGCGCTCGGGAAGCGCCTCGCCGACACGGACCTCTCGATCGCGCGCGCCGCCGCCGAGGCCCTAGGCCGGATCGCCCACGCGTCGGCCCTGGACTACCTCGTCACCACCGACGCCCGCGGCGACGCGGCGCTCGAGAAGTCGCTCGCCTGGGCGCGCGCCGAGTGCACCAAGGCCGCCGCCACGCCCTGACACCGCACGGCCGACTGACTTCGGTCAGCCGCCCGCCGGTGGACAACGGCGCGCCGCGGGCTAAGTGTTGAGGAGCACCGCGGGCGACGCGGGGATCGTCAAGCCAAACACCAGCGAGGGCCCAATGACCGCACCCGTCCTCCTCTGCACCGACTTCAGCCCTCACGCCGAGACCGCGTTTCCGTTCGCGGTCCGTTTCGCGCGGGCGCTCGGCGTGGGAGTCCGCCTCGTTCATGTCTCGGACGTGGACGTGTTTCACGCCCAGGGCAGCGCCGGCGCCCGCCGACTCTGGGAGGACGAGCTCCTCCGCTACATCAACGAGCGCCTCGAGGCCGCCGCACAGACGTTGCGAGCGCAGGGTGTCGAGGTCGAGACGCGGGTCCGTACGGGCGTAGCGGCCTACGAGCTGCTCGAGGAGGCGCGGCAGGGCGTCTCGCTGGCGGTGCTCGCTACCCGCGGACATGGCGGCATCATGCGGGCCATCCTCGGCTCCGTCGCGGCGCGCTTCGTCCAGGCCTCTGAGGTGCCCACCCTCTGCGTGCCGCACGGCGCCGTGGACGGCCCGATCCGCCAGGCGCTCCTGCCTGTCGACTTCTCGGAGCTCACGTCGGGCTATTTCGGCGCGGCGGTGGACTTCGCCAAGCTCTTCGACGCTCGCATCGAGCTGTTCCACGCCATGGTGCCAATCGAGACGGGCTGGGGCGGGGTGGTCAACGTCTCAGGCGCTGCAAACGAGACGGTCATGCAAGCGCTGAGCGATCAGCTGGTCGAGCTCGCGACGCACGCGCAGTCCCTGGGAGCGAAGGCCACCTGGTCGCTGGGTGAGGGGCCTCTGCCTGCTCGGGTCATCACGGATCGAGCCGCCAATCTCGGCGCCGACCTCATCATGATGGCGGGTCACGGGCGGACGGGGATCCGACGCCTTCTCCTGGGCTCCGTTACGGAGTCCGTCGTATCGCGCAGCGACCGGCCCGTGCTCGTGTTGAAGCGCGGCTGAGCGCCGCGGCTCCGGGGCGCCTCGACCAGAGGTTCCGGGCCGGGAGGCCGCGGGCCGCGGTCAGCGAGCTACGTCGTGATACTGATAGAATGCGCTGTAGAGCGAGAACGCGGCGAGTGACTCCTCGAGCTTCTGGTCGGCCCGCATGTAGAACGCGTTGATGCCGACGCGGCTCATGTAGAGGAGCTGATCCCGCAGCACATCACCACACGCGAGGATCACGCCGCCATAACGCCAGGCCTTTCGGAGGCGCCAGGCGTGGCTGTAGCCGCGGCCGTCGCTGAAGATCGGGAAGTGCAGGGCCACCACCGGCACGGTGGAGAGCACGTCTCGGATTAGCGCGGGGTCGTCGGATCCGCGGAGGAGCACGCCCACCCCGGCGGGTTTCCCGCGGGCGAGGAAGTCGGCCAGCGGGATCACATCGCCGGACCCCACCGCGGCCCCTTCCGGGAGCGTGAGGCGGACGGTGAACGGGGCCGCCGCCACGGCATGGTCGAGGAGCATCCGATCCGGGTGGAGCACCTCGGCGCTCTCGCCCTTCGCCACGCCCGTCCCGGACTTGTTGGTCTTGCTCTCGTCGGTCATGTCGCGACTCCCGCGAGGTAGTCCCTGAAGTGGTCCACGCCGACGCGCCGGACGGTGTCGCGGAAGATCTCCCGGCCGGTCCGCGCGTCGACGTAGCAGTCCATGATGCGCTCCACGAGGTCGACCACCGCGTCGATCGGGACCGAAGGCCCGATCACCTCGGCGAGCGAGGCCGGATCGTCGTCGCTGGTGCCGGGTGAGCCCCCGATGGCGACCTGGAAGAACTCGGCGCCGTGTTTGTCGATCCCGAGGACGCCGATGTCGCCAACGTGGTGGTGGCCGCAGGCGTTGATGCAGCCGCTCATCTTGATGTCGACGGGCCCGTAGTCGTAGGCCTCGTCGAGGTCCGCGAACCGCTCGAAGAGCGCCTTCGCCACCGGGATCGAGGAGGCGTTGGCGAGCGAGCAGAAGTCGAGGCCAGGACAGCAGATCATGTCCTGGATCGTGCCCATGTTGGCGCGCGCCATGCCCAGCGCCTGCAGCGCCGCGTAGACCGCTTCGAGGTCCCGGCCGCGGATATTCTGCAGGCACAGGTTCTGGTTGTAGACCGCGGTGATCTGCCCCTGATTGAAGCGGTCCATGAGGTCGGCCAGCGCATGGAACTCGGCCGTGAAGACGTCTCCGGGCGCGATGTCCGGCCGCTTCAGCGACACCAGCACGGAGTGATACCCCGGGACGCGGTGGGGCTTCACGTTGCGTTCCAGCCAGTTCCGGAAGGTGGTGTCGGTGGCGGCGCGAGCGCGCCAGCTCGAGTCCTCGGGGCCCTGGCCCGCCGTGCTGTCGTAGCGGATGTCGGCGAAGGCCTCGGTCAGCGCGGCCATCCGCTGAGCGTGCGCGTCCGGCTGGGTCTCCTCCGAGGCCCGAAGTGTCTCCCACTCCGCCTCGACCTGCCGTTGGAACTCCGGCACCCCAAGGGCTCCCACCAGGATCTTGATGCGCGCCTTGAACTTGTTGTCGCGGCGACCGTGGAGGTTGTAGACCCGCAGGATGGCCTCGACGTAGCTCTGCAGCTGATCCAGCGGCAGGTAGTCGCGAATGACCGGCGCGATGCGCGGAGTCCGCCCGAGACCGCCGCCCACGAAGACGCGCCACGTGAGCTCTCCCGAGTTGGGCTCGCGCACGGCGCGGATCCCGATGTCGTGTACCGCGGTGGCCGCGCGGTCCTCGGCGGCGCCTGAGAACGCGATCTTGAACTTGCGCGGCAGGTACATGAACTCCGGGTGGAGCGCCACGTACTGGCGGAGGTGCTCGCAGTAGGGCCGACAGTCCAGGATCTCGTCGGCGGCCGTGCCCGCGTACGGGTCTGTCGTGATGTTCCGGACGCAGTTGCCGCTGGTCTGGATGCCGTTCATCTCCACGTCGGCCAGCAGGTCCAGGAGGTCGGGCACGTCCTCCAGCTTCAGCCAGTTGTACTGAAGGTTCTGCCGGGTGGTGAAGTGTCCGTAGCC
>SXOO01000007.1 GCA_005776725.1 Pseudomonadota bacterium
GACGAAGGCAAGGGCAAGATCGTCGACCGCCTGGCGCAAGACGCGGACATCGTCGTGCGTTACCAGGGCGGCAACAACGCGGGGCACACGCTGGTCACGGGCGACCAGAAGACGGTGCTGCACCTCGTGCCCTCGGGGATCCTGCACCAGCGCACGCGCTGCCTGATCGGACCGGGCGTGGTCATGGATCCCGTGGTCTTGGCCAGGGAGCTCACGGCCCTCACCGCCCGCGGCTTGTTGCGCGAGGGGGGCGACCCCCGTTTCATGATCAGCCAGCACGCCAGCCTGATCCTGAGCGTGCACCGACTCCTCGACCAGGCCCGCGAGGCGGCCGCCGACAGCAGCGGCGCCGGGACGAGCGGCACCACCGGCCGCGGCATCGGCCCAACCTACGAGGACCTCGCCGGCCGTCGCGCGGTCCCCGCTCGCGCGCTGGCCAACCCAGACGACCTCCGCGCCCGCGTCGCGGCGATTCTCCCGGAGAAGAACGCGCTCCTCGCGTTCTACGGCCTCCCGCCGGTCACCGTGGAGGAGGTCGTCGAGCCCGTCCTCGGGGCCGCCCCGACGCTGGTCCCCTTCCTCGGCCGCGTCGGTCCCGTGGTGGACGCCGCCCTGGACGCGGGCTCCACCGTGCTCTTCGAGGGCGCCCAGGGGACGCTGCTCGACGTGCTTCACGGCACCGTCCCGTTCGTGACCTCGAGCTACACGGTCGCTGGGGCCGCGTGCGTCGGAACGGGGGTTGGGCCGGGCCGCATCGACCGCGTCATCGGCATCGCCAAGGCGTACGTGACCCGCGTCGGCGGAGGGCCGCTGCCCACAGCGATCGGGGGCGAGCTCGAGGAGCGAATCCGCGCGGTCGGTCAGGAGTACGGTGCCACGACCGGGCGGCCGCGCCGCTGCGGCTGGCTCGATCTCGCCGCGCTCCGCTACGCGGTGCGACTCAACAGCATCTCCGAGCTCGCGCTCACGAAGCTCGACATCCTGTCGGGGCTCGAGACGCTGCAGGTCTGCGTCGCCTACCGCCTGCCCAACGGTCAGGAGCTCGAGGAGCTGCCGGTCTTCCCCGAGGAGCTCCAGCGCTGCACGCCGATCTTCCGAACCGTCCCGGGCTGGCTCGAGCCGATCGGTCACATCCGGCGCTTCGAAGATCTGCCTCGGGCCACGCTCGACTACCTCGAGCTGGTCGCGGATGTGACGCAAGCCCGGGTGACCATCGTCGGGGTGGGGGCCGACCGCGACGCCACGCTGTTCCGCTCCGCGAGGGCGCCGTGAGTCGGCTGGCCGTGCTCACCAGCGGCGGGGACTCGCCGGGCATGAACGCCGCGGTCCGCGCGGTGGTGCAAGTGGGTGCGGCGATCGGGTACGAGGTCTACGGGGTACGCCGGGGCTTCCAAGGCCTCATCGACGGGCAGGTGGCGCCCCTCACGCGCGCGGACGTGGCGGGGATCGCGCGCCGCGGCGGCACCGTGCTCGGCACCGCGCGGTGCCTCGCGTTCCACGAGAAGGGGGTGCGAGAGGCCGCGGCCGAGGTGCTCCGCGCAAAGGAGATCACGGGGCTCATCGTGATCGGCGGCAACGGCTCGCTCACCGGCGGGCACCTCTTCTCCGAAGAGCTCGACCACACCGGGCAGCGCTTTCGTGTCATCGGGCTCCCTGCCTCGATCGACAACGATCTCGCCTACACCACCATGGCCATCGGCACCGACACGGCCCAGAACACGATCGTCGAGGCCATCGACCGCATCGCCGACACCGCGAGCGCGCACGAGCGCACCTTCGTCGTGGAGGTGATGGGGCGCGACTGCGGCTACCTGGCGCTCACGGCGGCCGTCGCGTCAGAGGCCGACGGCGTGCTCATGCGCGAGACCGGGCTCTCGGATGAAGAGGTCGTGGACCGGCTCGTTCACATCGTGCGCAGCGCCTACAGCCCAGCCACAGGCAAACACAGCGTCCTGATCGTGAAGAGCGAGGGCGTCTCGCTCTCGTCCTCCGAGCTCAAGCGCCGCGTCGACGCGGCCCTCGATGGCCACGGCCTGCGCGTCGAGACCCGCGTCAGCGTGCTCGGCCACGTCGTCCGCGGCGGCGCGCCGTCCGCTTTCGACCGCCTGCTCGCCGGGCGCCTGGCGCACGCGGCAGTCCGCGCCATCCAGCGCGGTCGCACGGACGAGATGGCCGGGTGGCACGTGCTGCACCGACCTGGGGGCGAGCTGCCGGACGCGGTCTTCGACCTCGATCCGTTCATCACCTTCTGGTCGCTCGATCGCGTGCTTCAGGAGACGCTGCGAATCAAGGACGGCACCGCGGAGGTCACCCGCTGGCGGGTGAAGCTGCTCCGCGAGGTCGAGCCCATCCTCGCGTCCTGAGCCGGCCGTGCCCCCTCTGCTCGCGCCGTAATGAGCCGCTTCCTGGCGCTAGGGCTGCCGAAGGAGGTCGTGGACGTGCTGGCTGGGCGCGCCGAGGAGAGCCGCCGGAGCGCAACCGCCTCGGCGCGGTGGGTTCGGCCAGAGCGATACCATGTAACCGTCGCATTCCTGCGTAAGGACGCCTCGCTCGACGTGGCCGCAGAGACCGCGCAGCAGTTGGCGTCGGAAGCCCCGCACCTCGTCCTCGGCGGTTATGGCCGCTTCGCCACCCAGCGCGCGGCGGCCGTCCTGTGGCTGGCGATCCACGATCCCACGGCAGGGCTGGCGCGTCTCACGGCTTCCGCGCACGCGGCGCTGACGGGCGAGCTCCCGGCGGAGCGGCCCTTCGCGCGGTCCTCCGTAGCCCATGTGACTCTGGCCCGATCTCAGGACGCCGTCGCATTCGACGCTATCCTCGCCGCCAGAGAGCCCGCGCCGCTGGGCTTTCGGCCCACAGCGCTCCTGGTCGTGGACACCATCGGTGACCAGTACCGGGTGGCCCATGAGGCACCGTTTGCGTAGACGAGCGAGCGCTCACGACCGGCGGCGACGCGCCCACGGAGCGTGTTCTTGCGCCGCGGCGAACTTGCCGTTCAATTTCGGTGCGTGAGCGGCCGATAAGGCCCACGCGGCCGGCCGCCACGCGCCGACCTAGAAACCCCCATGCGCCCACCTGGTCGCACCCCTGGGAGGCCCCCGTGCCTGCTGAGCCCTTCCAAGCCGCCCGCGTCGCCGGGCGCGCGCGACTCGTCCTTCTCCGCGGCGCAGGTGGAGACGGCTCCACCTACTACCTGAACGCCACCGAGCACGTCGCCGGGCGGGACGCGGGAGCCATCCTCTTCCCGGACGACCCCACGGTGTCCCCCGAGCACGCCAACTTCCACTACACGAACGGGCGCCTCTACGTCATGGACCTCGACTCCGCGAACGGCACCTACATCCGGCTTCGCGGCGAGGTCCCGCTCGAGCACGGCGACCGATTCGTCTGCGGCGAGCAGATGTTCGAGTTCCGCCGGGTCCCCGAGGTCGTGAACCAGTGGGTGGAGGACACGTGCATGGCCGGCTCACCGGCGCCCGAGGGCGGCGAGTACCAGCTGGTCCAGGTGCTCGCGGGCAATCGGCCTGGCCTGCTCCGCACCTTCGCGGGCGTCAGCACCACGCTGGGCCGCGAAGGCTGCACGCTATCGTTCCCCACGGATCGCTTCATGAGCCACGAGCACTCGCGCGTGCGGCGCAGCGGCGAGCACTGGGTCCTCGAGGACGCAGGATCGAAGAACGGCACCTACTACAGGATCCGCGACGCGGTCGGCCTGCAAGACGGCGACACGCTCTTCCTCGGCAAGCAGCTGCTGCGCGTGGAGATCGACTGAGCGTCGAGGCCACGAGCTGCGGGCGACCATCGCTCCGGCGCCCTCTGGCCGCAAGACGAGGGGCCTCGCCGCGACGGCGGTCACAGACCGAAGTCCGCCGCATCCCCGCGCGCTCGTAGGAGCTCCGCGCAGTAGTCATACAGCCGGGCGCCGGTCCCTTCGGGGCTCCGGGTCCAGGGGAGCACGTGCTCCCGCCGCTGCCGTCGGTCGAGGTAGAGCCGGCCGTTCGCCTCCTTCGCTGCCTCTGAGACCGACAGCCACAGCGCCGTGTCAGCGCCCTGCTCCGGCGTGCGCAACAGCCAGCCGAAGAGGCTCTCGAAGCGAGGGAGCGCTCCCGCGACTCCGGGCGTGGCGGCCCAGCCGGGGTGCATCGCGGAGCTCACGATCCCGCAAGGCCCAAGCCGCGCCGCGAACTCGCCGTTCAGCAGCACCTGCGCACGTTTGCTCTGGGCGTAGGCGCGCAGGCCCGAGTACGAGCGCTCGGACTGTGGGTCCTCGAGCGCAAACCGCTGGGTGTACATGCCGCCGGACGTGACCGTGACCACGCGCGCTGGCGCGTCGACGGCCGCGCGCTCGAGCAGGGGGCGCAGTCCACAAGTGAGCGCGAACCCTGCCAAGACGTTCGTGGCGAAGGTCTTCTCCAGCCCTTCAGAGGTGGTCTCGCGCGTGGGGATCACCACGCCCGCGTTGTTGACGAGCACGTCGAGGCGCCCTGCGCTCTCTCGAACGGCGCGGACGAGGCGGGCGAGATCGCGCACCAGTGACACGTCAGCGAACTCCAGCCGGACGCACGTGCTTCCGGTCTCTGCGCGGAGGGCCTCCAGCGCCTCGCGTCCCCGCTCGGGGTTCCGGCACACGAGGATCACCGATGCCCCCCGACGCGCAAGGCCGTGCGCTACGGCTCGTCCGATGCCCGAGTTGGCCCCGGTGACCAGGGCGGTGCGCCCGCGGCAGTCCACGTCGAGCTCGCGCGGGTCCCACTCGCCCGCCCGGAGCCGATACCCGGGGGCTCCATACGACAGCGCGACCGTAGACTCGACCAGCGGCTCGAGAGCGCGGCGAAGGAGGCTCAAGACCACGGCCTCACGAGTGGCGCGTGGTCAGACGCTGAGAGGGGGATCAAACGACGCACGGAGTCTCCGAAGGACGAAGGCGGCCCGCCGCAGTCGTTGGTACAACGCACGGGACCGCGAGCGTAGCGGCTGCCGGAGGGGGGTCAAGGCATGCTCTGATTCGCGACGAGCCGGTTGAGCGACAGCTCGGCTTCAGGTCGATCGCTCCCATGTCCACCGCCCGGCCCTGGGGCGCCCTCCCGCCCCGCGTGCGCCGTTGCAGGCCGGAGCGCGGTGCACCACGGTGTCCTATGGGCGCGGCGAGGCTTGCGGTAGCCTCGGCGAATGGCATTACTAGGGCAGCTCCTCGTCATTTTTGTCACCACCGTGACCCCGCCCACGGTCCACGAGTGCGCCTCGCTAGATGCACTCGATACCTCCATTCCGTGTGAGGAGGTCCTCGATGAGGTGCCTGTGACGAAGGTTGCCGCTTTGCTGGCGGGGGCGCTCCGAGAGTCGGGACGGATCAACATCGGGGTCGGGCGCGCGGATTGTCACTCCCGCGAGGGCACGGAGTGGGTGTTCCTGGTCAGTGATGGCCACCCCCAACGACTCATGGTCGCGCCATCGGACCTTTCGGGTGTGCTCGGGACACTCACGCTGCCGGCCCACCTCGATGAAGGGTTTGAGGGAGTGGGCTTCGGCTCCCTCGGCCCCACCGCCACAGAGTACGCGGTCTTGAACGTCACCTACGGCGGTTCCGGCGGTGACGAGGAGTATCGATC
Organism: Pseudomonadota bacterium; assembly: GCA_005776725.1. Lineage (GTDB taxonomy): Bacteria > Myxococcota_A > UBA9042 > SXOO01. The sequence goes on from SXOO01000007.1 coordinate 5,610, forward strand.
CGAGACGCTCCTCTTCGGTCAGCGCGTGGGCAGCGAAGCGATGGGCGTCGTCTTTCGCGCCTCAGCGATCTTCGGCGTCAAAGCCGGCACCGGCGCCCTCTCGCTCGAGGACGAAGACCTGGCCATGGTCGAGGTAGTGGACCCGTTCTACGACCTCGACGGCGACGCGAACGCCCAGCACAGCCGCCGGTGGCTCTACCAATGGGACGACTCCGGGCGTCCAACTCCCCGAGGCATCGCACGCCCTCAGGGCGAGGTGCACGCGCTTGGCGACGCGCGAGGCACTTGTGAGCTCGCCGGCCCCGCTACGGCGCCCAAGGCGACGGACTACGGACTCGTAGAAGCCGACCTCCACGCAACCAACGGCCTCGAGTGGGCCGTGGTCTGCGCGAGTCGGGACGCCCTGGTCGTCGTTACCTCGGACCGAAAGACCCTCCTCGGCCGTTGGCCGCTCCAGGGACGTGAGGTGCTCGACGTCGTCGTCGGGGACGCGATCCCAGGAGAAGGGCCTCTCGAGCTCGGTGTGACCGTAGGACGCGCTGTGCTGGTGGCGCCGAGCGCGCTGCAGTCGGTGCTCCTCCGTCTTGACCCCGGCTCTGGTCGACTGCGTGAGGTCCTGGCCATCAAGGAGCGGGGTGGGAAGAGCGCCTGGGCGCTGAGGATCCGAACCGACGGAGAACGAAAGAGCACGGTCGAGGCGGCGATCATCCGGGACGCTTACACGAACGAGCGCACGTTCTGGCGGTGGTCGCCGCGCGCAGGGAGGTTCCAGCGAGTCCATCGAGAGTTGGTGAACACGGGCGCGTAGGCGCGTCTATTGGGCGCTCGCGCGTTGGGGTGGGGACACCGCCACGGGTTTCGGTGGCTGAAGCTCGGGACCTCAGCGCCGGTCGAGCGAGAAGAACGAACGGATTTGAGCGAGGAAGTCGACTTCTCTCCGATCGGCCTGCCGTCTGGCCGTATTCGCGTCCACGCCCTCCTTGACCGCGAGCAGCGCCGCGTGGCGCTCGGCGAGTACCCGCGCGAGGTGCGCCGCGAGCTCTGGCCGGCGGTCGAGCAAGCCCTGCAGCGCGGTCTTATCGAGTCGGAAACACTCCACTTCGCCCACCGCCACGACGGTGGCGCTGCGCGCCTCGCCCGTGAGCAAAGACATCTCTCCAAAGAAGGCCGGCCCGCGGACACGCGCCACCTCGTGCTGGATCGTGCCGTCGCTGACGCTCACGCAGGCCTCGCCGTCCTCGATGAGGTAGAGCCAGTGGGCCTCATTCCCCTGCCGGGTCATCACCTCGCCCGGGCCGAACGGCGAGTAGCGCATGTGCCTCGCCAGATCGTGGTGCTCCGCGTCGGAGAGGTCTGCGAACAGGTCCACCCGCGCCAGGAGTTCTCGGCACCGCCGAAGCTGCTTCTCGGTCTTCAGCGCTTTGCGATCGCTGGTCTCTTCGGTGACGAAGACCGCGTGCGCGGGGATCGCGAGGGTCATCCCCGCGCGCTGTAGCGCAAAGTACACGCAACTCCGGACGGCGGAGTCGGTGGGGTCGTCTGGCGCGATGTCCATCAGCCAGTACCGGACGGCGTACTTGCCGTACGTGTCGGCCAGATCCATCAGCACGACGTTCGGGGCCGGATCGCGCGCGACGTGGTCGAGGTGCGCTTGCCTCACTGCGGTCTGGACCACCTCGATGACGTCGCCGGGCTGATGGCGCCAGTCCACGTGAAAGTGGACCCAACGTCTCCAATAGGGCGGTTGACCGCGGCGCCGGCCCAGGATCACGACGTTCGACTTCGTCAAGGCGGCGTTCGGGATGAGGACAGTCTCCCAGTTGCGCGTCTCGACGGCGGTGTGCCGCCAGCGCACTTCGACCACTCTCCCCACCACGTCCCCGACCTTGATCCAGTCCCCAGCTTCGATCGAGCTGTCGATCTGAAGCGCCAAGCCGCTGGCGATGTTGCCGATGACGTCCTGGAGCGAGAAGCCGAGCACCACGGTGAACACCGCGGACGTCGCGATCAGCGCGGAGAGGTCGAACCCCGCATGCGACATGACGCTGAGCGACGCGGCGAGCATCGCCAGACCCACCAGGACGTCCTCTACGATGAGCGGGACCGTGAGACGAAGCCTCGGGAGGAACAGCGTGAACACGAGGCTCGCGGCGGCGCTGACGAGACCCAGCGCGCCGAAGAGCCAGGCTGCGATGCGAAAGGTGTTCGCCAGGGACCAGTCGAGGAAGACGCCGACCCCACAAGCAGCCAGGCTGAGCAGATGCATGCCCACGAAGAACAGCATCGACCGAGGGCGCGGCCGGTGCTGGCGGGAGCCTCGCACCGAGAGGAGCGCGAGGAGCGCAGCAAGTAGTACAGCGGGGGTGTAGGCGCCCCGGGCCTCGGAGAGAAGCGCTTCGAGGTAGTTCACCGGGCGGACGGTACCTCGTTCGAGGCCCCGAGGGTAGGACTGCTCGAAGCGCCTCGATCGCAGGGCTGGTCACCGGCCCGAGCCGCGCTACCTTGGCGCATGCTCACTCTCCGACACCGCGCTCTCCACCGTGGAACGCCGCGCCGCGAGGTCCGCCCTTGACGCCGGCGGAGCGCGCGAGGGGCCTGCGCCGCGAGCGGGTCCGGGCCTCGAAGCTGAATGTGGACGGGATGTTCCGCAACCCGTCCGGAGCCGGACCGGGGATCAAGGGCAACCCGCTCCCGCTGTTTGGCGACTTCCTGTTCGGTCGCCCGGGGCGCCGGCCGCCCGGGGTCGTTCCCGTCGAGTCGCCCCAGCCCGTCTGGAGTCGCCCCGTGGAGACCGGGCTGCGGGTGACGTGGCTGGGCCACAGCACGGTCCTCCTGGAGCTCGACGGTCGCCGAGTGCTGACCGACCCGGTCTTCGGAGAGCGGGTCTCCCCGGTGAGCTTCGCCGGGCCCCGCCGCTTCCACGCCACCCCGTGCACCCTCGACGAGCTCCCGCCGCTGGACGCGGTGCTGGTCTCCCACGACCACTTCGACCACCTGTGCGCCACCAGCGTCGCGACGCTGGCGCGCCGCGGCGTCCCCTTCGTTACCCCCCTGGGCGTCGGCGAGTGGCTCGTGCGCTACGGGGTCCCCGCGGAGCAAGTGACGGAGCTCGAGTGGGGCGAGTCCGCCGACGTGGGCGGTGTGCAGTTCGTGGCCACGCCGTGCCAGCACGTCTCGGGGCGCGGGCTCCTCTCCAGAAACAAGACCTTGTGGGCCTCTTGGGTGATGCGCGGCAGCCGGCACTCGGTGTTCTTCTCGGGGGACACCGGTCTCACGACCGACTTCCAGGCCACGGGGCGCGACTACGGCCCGTTTGACCTGGTGATGCTCGAGGTGGGCGCGTTTCACGAGGCGTGGGGCAGCATCCACCTGGGCCCGAAGAACGCGCTCACCGCCTTTGACTGGCTGGGCGGCGGCACCCTGATGCCGGTCCACTGGGGCACCTTCGACCTGGCCCTGCATGGCTGGGACGACCCGGTGGAGCAGCTGGTACAGCTGGCTGCGGCAGGCGGCCAGCGGGTGCTCACGCCGCCGCTCGGGCGGCCGTTCGAGGTCTCGCAGGTGTCACGCTTCGAGCCCTGGTGGCGCGCCGTACGGGGCCTTGGGGTCTAACGCGACAGGTGTCGCTCCCGGGGCAAGCGCATGCCGCGTCGAACCACGCCAACCGCCAGCAGCGCGAAAGCGATGAGCGCGATGCCTGCGGCCCCGGGGCGCCCAGGGCTGCTGTTGCAACCGTCGTCGCTCGACCGCTGGGCGGGCTCCGCCGGGTTGATGGCAAGGCTGCTTCCGTCGGTGCCTTCCCCGCCTCCGGCGTCGCCCGCGTCACCGGGCTCGTCCGCGTCGGCGCCCTCGGACCCAACGCCCCCATCCGCGCCACCGTCCGCGCCGCCGTCCGCGCCGCCGTCCGCGCC
>SXOO01000048.1 GCA_005776725.1 Pseudomonadota bacterium
GACATCCCCGGCTACTACATCGACCGCCTGCCCGTGACGAACGCGGACTACGCCAGGTACCTGCTGGCCACGCGCCAGCCCGGACCCGCGCATCGGCTGCCGTGGGCCGAGAAGTACAACTGGCAGGGCCAGACCTACCCTGCCGGCAGCGACCGCCGCCCGGCGGTGCTGATCCGCTGGAGTGAGGCCCGCGACTACTGCGGCTGGGCGGGCAAGCGGCTGCCCAGTGAGCTCGAGTGGGAGAAGGCCGCGCGGGGACCGGACGGACGCCGTTACCCCTGGGGTGATCGCTGGGCAGATGGCGCCTGCGCCGCCGTGCGCGGGAAGGAGGTCCCCGACATCGTTGGGGCGTGCCCCAACCGCGACAGCCCGTACGGCGTGCGAGACATGATCGGCGGGGTCTTCGAGTGGGTGCAGGAGACCTACCGGGCCTACGATCGAACGGCGCTCCACCCCAACGCCAACGAGTGGATCGCCCAGTTCAACGAGCAGATCAACGTGATCCGCGGCGCCCCGGGCGGCCAGGAGGGGCCCGCCACGACGGCGGCGTCTCGCTCGGGCCAGGCTGACAACATGCGCGCTCGGATCGGCTTCCGCTGCGCGAAGGACGGCCCATGACGCTGCGCGCGCTCGCCGTTACGGTCCTCGTCGTGGCCCCGCTGGCCTGGCTGGCCGCTACGTGGACGTCCCGCCAGGCGGCCGAGGCCGAGCGGCTCGCGTCGGGGCGCCTCGAAGACGGGACCTGGCTCGAGCCGGGCACCACGGCGGCGCAGGCCGCCGCGTTCGGGGGCACGCTGACCGAGGGCGGGATACCGCCCATCGCGGCGCATCCGCCCCCCGGCGCGGTGCTCCCGGAGAGCTTCCCGCCCCCGCGCTTCCAGTGGAAGGACGAGTACGCGAGCCGCACGTACGAGGTGGTGCTCAGCGGCCCGGGCGACCGCGTGGTGTTCCGCGGCATCACCACCGAGCGCGAGCTGCGACCGCCCGCCGCCACCTGGGACACCGTCCGGGCCAGCCCCGGGGTCTACAGCTGGCGCGTCCGGGGCGCGCTGGTCGACCCCGCGGGGCGAGTCATCGGCGAGGCGTCCTCGAGCGAATCGGCGCAGCTCACGGTGGCGCCGAAGGCCGAGAACCCGACGGGGCTCATTCTCTTCGGTCAGAAGCTCCGCCCGCCGGAGCGGCCCACCGGCACGGTCCCCCTGCTGATGATGCACCTCGAGGTGCAAGCGCTGGACCTCGAGCGGATGGAGCACCGCGGCTTCTTCCGCTCCAGTACGGGACACGCGCGCACCGTTCGGCACCCGGAGCGCGCCCGGCGCGACCAGGCGGACCCCACCGAGCCCACCACCACGCAGTGTGTCTCCTGCCATGCCGCGTCCACGGACGGACGGTATCTCGCGATGTTCAGCCAGGAGGCGGAGGAGTCCCCCCCGGGCTTCGACGCGCCGAACGGGTTCCTCACGCTCCTGGCCATGCCCGAGCGGCGAGTGCTGAAGCAGCTCCCCCACGCGTTCATGCCGGCGTTCAACCCGGTAGACCACCACCTCGTCGCGTTCGGCACCGTGGACGAGACGATCGGCGCCAAAGACCAGCAGATGGTGCGGAAGAGTGACCTCCAGGTCCTGGACATCAAGACGGGCGAGGTGCGAGACGTGCCGGGCGCCAACCTGCCCGACCGCGTAGAGAACTTCCCGATGTGGAGCCCGGACGGGAAGCTGCTCACGTTCATCCGCACGAAGGAGGGCGAGATCTGGCACGGCGCCCAAGGCCACATCGACGTCGCCGCGATCCCCTACAACGGCGGCGCCGGCGGGACGGCCGTGGACGTCCTCGGGGCGGCTCAGAACGGCAAGTCGAACTACCTCCCCATCTACTCGCCAGACGGGCGCTGGATCGTGTTTACGCAGGCCAACCAGGGCTTCTTCAGCCAGGAGTCGGCGGATCTCATGATCGTCTCGTCCGCCGGAGGCGAGGCCCGGCGACTCGCCTGCAGCTCTGCAAACGCGGACTCGTGGCACCGCTTCAGCCCGGATGGCCGTTGGTTGGCGGTGGTCTCGAACCGCGAGGACATCCGGCGCCCCCACATCTACCTCGGGCGCTTCGACACACAGAAGGGCGAGTGCAGCCCCGCCGTGCAGATGCCGGTGGTCGCGGGGCCCGGCGCCCACACCCACGCGTTCTCCTGGACGCCGCGCTTCGACTGGATCACGGACTACCCGTTGGTGGCGCGCCTCCGGGAGTGAGCGGGGCGCTCGCGGGTCTGGGGGTCGCCACCGAGACACAAATCCCTTGTCGCTTGCCGGACTCTGCGTTACGCGCCGTGCCATGACTTTCAACGACATGCCGCTCCTCGAGACCCTTCAGCGCACGCTCGCCGAGAAGGGCTTCACGGTCCCGACGGAGATCCAGGTGCGGGTCATGCCCGTGCTCCTCGCCGGGAAGTCCCTCGTGGGCCTCTCCGCCACAGGCAGCGGCAAGACCCTGTCGTACGTGGTGCCCGTGCTCGACCGCCTGAAGCGGCTCGAGGACGCCGGCGACGCCACCTCGAACCGCGGCCGCCCCCGGGCGGTGGTCATGGTGCCCAGCCGCGACCTCGGGGAGCAGGTCACCCGCGTGTTCAAGGAATACACGCACACCACGCGCCTGCGGGTCCGCTCGGTGCTCGGGGGCACGAAGCTCGAGATCGCCCGCACGAACGCCACAGGGGCCTTCGAGGTGCTGGTGGCCACGCCAGGGCGCCTCGTGAAGCTGCTCGACGAGGGCCTCGTGAGCTTCGGCGACCTCCGGATCCTGATCCTCGACGAGGCCGACCAGATGCTGGACGAGGGCTTCTTGCCCACCGCCAAGCGCCTGCTGGCGGCGTGCCCCCCGAAGGTGCAGCGGGCGCTGTTCTCGTCCACCGCGCCCCGCGCTCTCCAGAGCCTGCTCACCCAGCAGTTCAGCGACCTCGAGGTGATGCGGACGGGCGGCAACCACCAGGTGGTGCCCACCCTCGTCACCTCGAACCGCGCCATCGTGGGCGGAGATCGCGGGAAAGAGCTCGACCGGGTGCTCGCCGAGCGTCACACCGGCAGCACCCTGATCTTCACCAACACGCGCGCCCAGTGCGACGCCGTGGCCGCGGAGCTGGCGCTCCGGGGCGCGCCCTGCGTGGTCTACCGCGGCGAGATGGACAAGAAGGAGCGCCGCGCCAACCTCCAGGCCTTCCGCGACGGCGAGGTGCGCTTCCTCATCTCCACGGACCTCGCGTCGCGGGGCCTCGACATCGAGCACGTCGACCGGGTGATCAACTATCACCTGCCGAGCCAGCTCGAGAACTACCTCCACCGCGTGGGCCGCACCGCGCGAGCGGGCCGCGCCGGGCTCGTGGTGAACTTCGTCACCGACCGCGACCAGACCCTGATCATGGCCCTCTCTCGTGGCGCTGGAGCTGGCGGCAAGATGGCCGACATGCCCGCCCCGCCGTGGGCCGGGAAGAAGGCGGGAACGAAGCCTCCGAACGAGGCGGTCGGGTCCCCCTCGCGCGGACGTGCGGCGCCGGAGCCGCGGGCCGTCTCCAAGACCGACGGCGCCTCGGCGAAGCCGGCGCGAACCAGGAAACCCGCGCCGCCGCCCCGCCGCGGGAAGGCCGCGGCGCCCGCAGGCCGGAACAAGCTCACGCAGATCCGCAGCGCCGGTGGCGCTCGCGGGAAGCCCGCTCCGAAGAGCCCCTCCGGCCGGGGGGGGCGCCGCAGACCCTGAGTCGCGCACCATGAGACCCACCGCCGCTCTCCTCGTCGCAGCGTCCTTGGCCTGCGCGGACCCCACCGCGGCGCAGCCCGGAGCCGACGCCTCGACCGTGGACGTGCACGCGACGGACGTCGCCCAGGAGCCCACAGGCGAAGACGTCGAGGCGCCGGTGCCCGACGTTCAGCCGGGGCCCGGCACCGCCGACGCGGCGGACGCTGCGAGTGACGCGGCGCTCTCAGACGCCCCCCACGACATCGACGAGGACGCCCCGCAAGACGTCACCAACGACACCGCGGGCGCCGACGTTCCCGACACCACTGAAGACGCCGGGCCCCTCACGGGCGGCGGCGGGGGCGAGCCCAGCTATACGGTGGTCGAAGGTTGCGCCCTCGCCGGGCCATGGCAGAGCGCCGGCTGTGTCAGCGCCGCTTGCGGGCCGGGCGAGACTTGCGTGGGACCAGGCACCTGCGTCCCAGAGACGGCCTTCTTCGCGGACCCGGAGGGGGCGGCACAGCAGAGCTGGCCCGCGGTGGCCACGCGCGAGGACGGCGCGTTCGCGCTCACGTGGTCCAACGGCAACTTCTTCGAGGGAGGGCAGCGGGCCTATCTGCGGCTCTTCCCCGAAGGAGACGACACCGCCGGGCCGGTGGTGGCGCTGTCGGACGACGCCCCGGAGGAGACCGAGCGCGCGTCTTCGCTCACCTCGATGAAGGACGGCTCGTGGCTGGCGCTGTGGCGCTCGGAGCAGCTCCTCGACGGGGCCACGCGGTACCGCGCGCGGCGCTTCAGCGCCGACGGCACCGGCCCGATGGGCGAGGCCTTCGACGTCAACACGAGCCTGCTCCTCGCCTCCGACGGTGGCACCAACGTCATCCAGCCCGTGGTCGTGCGCCTGCGGAACGACGAGCTCATCACGGCGTGGTCCGGGTCCACCGGCGGTCCGGCCGGTGCCTACGCCCGCCTCTTCGACCAAGACGGCTTACCGAACACCGGCGAGCTGCTCCTGTCGGAGCTGAACGCAAGCTCCGTGAGCATCGCCCGGCTCCCCGCCGGCGTGGCGTTGGTGGTGTGGCAGGAGCAGGTCCCCGGCTTCAAGAACAACCAGCGCCTCCGCGGACGGGTCGTAAACGCCGACGGGACGCTGGGCCCGCTCCTCTACTTCTCGCCCGGGGTCGAGGCCTACGAGGCGCTCCCGGCCGTGGCGGCGTATACCGGCGGCGCGGTCCTCCTCACCTCCAAGGTGGGCGCCAACGCCGACTCGACGAGCGCGGTGGAGGTGTTCGGACAGCTCTTCCCGCCCGGCCTCGACGACGCCACGGTGTCGCCGGAGAGCGCCGGGACCACCTCGCTGGACCTGGACAGCCAAGGTTTCTACCCGAGCGCTGCGCCCCTGGCGATCCTGTCGGAGGAGCGCGCGGTCGCGGTGTGGCACGACCAGGGCGAGTCGTTGCCCCGGATCTGGTTCAAGCGTCACTACGCGCAGCACGACGTCTGGGACTGCGATCGCAGCGACGCAGGCGGCCCTTGGCTCGGCGGAGAGGCGCTCCAGCGCCACATCCCGGTGCTCGCGGCGTGGGACGATGGGCACTTCGTGGTGGCCTACACGGCTCAGCTCGTCGAGTTCGACAGCTTCCGCGTGGCGGTGCGCGTGCTCCCCTGGTAGCTGAGCCCCTCCGGGCTCGGGCGGAGCTCAGCCGATGAGCCGGTCGGCAGCCGTCGCCGGATCGAGCCGCCCCACGAGGGTCACGCCATCCACCATCGCGGCCGGCGCCACCGAGCAGAGGCCGAGGCAGTAGACCGTCTCCACGTCGACGTCGGCCGGCCGCCCGGCCGCGGCAGCACGAACGCTGCGAGCGACCGCCTCGGCTCCCGCCACGAGGCAGGCCTCCGCGCCGCACAACGCGACCCGCTTCTTCGCCCCCGGCTTCCGGCGGAAGTCTCGGTAGAACGTGAGCACGCCGTGGACGTCCGCACGTGTCAGGTTGAGCAGGTTGGCGAGCAGCTGGACCGCGGGCTCCGGGACGTATCCGAAGTGGTGCTGCAGCGCGTGGAGGCAAGGCAACAACGCCCCGCGCGCAGGGGCCCCCGCTTCGCCGGCGCCGAGACGCGCGGCCTCCTCCACGTGCGGACGACAGAGCTCGGCGGCCACCGCCAGATCCCAGACTGCGCTCATCGGGCACGCCGCCTTAGGAACAACGCGACGCCGGCCAGCGCGAGGACCCAGGGCGCGGGTCTGACACCAGGGCGCGTGGAGCACCCGCCACCGTCATCGTCCGTGCCGCCGCCCGCGTCCGCCGTGGCCGTGGTGGGTCCCACGTCGGGGCTCGGTGGGGTGGGAACCTCGAGCCCGATGTCGGCGCCCGCTGGCTCCGCAGCGGCGCTCCCGGCGTCCTGGGCTCCTGTGTCCTCGGCGACCGGCCCCCCCACGTCCGCCGAAGGCTCCGCCGCGGCGGACCCGTCGGGTGTGGTGGTGGTGGTGTCGGCTTCGGCCTCCACGACGACCGGCTCCTCGTCGGGCACCGGCGGCGCGCAGAGCGCCTCGGCCATGGGCTTGACGATGGTGAACGAGTCGATCACCTCCACGTTCGCGGCGCTGTCGGAGAAGTTCTGAGCAGACGTGGCGAGTACCACCGCCTTGAGCTCCCCGCCGTCGAGCGTGAGCTCCATGAAGTGGTGCTTGCCGGAGCAAAGCTGGCTCCCCTTTGCTTTCCCCGAGAAGCCCAGGAAGCCCTCGCCGCAGATCACGTCCATCGGCGAGATCTTGGTCCCGAAGAGGTCGATCTCGTCATAGGTGAACGCGCCCGCTCCCCCGGTGGTGACGTAGATCGTGCCCTGCGCCGGCGAGGAGGCCACCTGACCGCCCTTCATCGGCGCGAACCGCTCGTAGAAGTGGTTGTGCCCCGCGAAGACCACGTCCACGTGGTGCTTGTCGAAGATGGGGACCCAGTGGGAGTTCTGGCCGCGCTCGTCAGGCGGGTGGTTCAGGTCCGCGAAGCCCAGGTCCACGTAGCTGGTGTGCACCGGGTGGTGGAAGTAGACGAACTTCCAGAGCTTGGATGAGTGCGCCTCGAGCGTCTCGTCCAGCCACTGCGCTTGCTGCGCGAGCCCGGCCGCGTCGTCGAAGGTGGCCGTGGACAACGCCACGAAGACCGCGTGGCCATACTCGAACGCGTAGAAGTCCTCCGAACCCGTTGAGGCGTTGGTGGGCAGCGCGAAGAGCTGGTTGAACGCCGCAGCGTTGCCGGTGACGTCATCCGCGTCGTGGTTGCCGAACGACGGCATCAGCGCGATCTGCCCCATCTCGGAGGCCCCCATCTCCATGTGGTTGCGCCACTGGGAGATCTCCTCGCCGTCCTTCACCAGATCGCCCGTCTCCACGATGAAGAGCGCGCCGGTGGCCGCCATCTCGGACAGGATGGACGCCCACTTCGGATTGGGACCGAAGTCGTCGTCCGAGCGATGGTCCCCCGCAGCGATGAAGGTGAACGGCTCGCACCCATCAGCGGGGGCAGTAGTGAACTCCTGCGCCGCGCTCCACGCGCCGCCGCCGCCGACCCGGTACGCGTACTTGGTGCTGGGCTGCAGTCCCGTGATGAGCACCTCGTGGACCACCCCCAGGTCGCCCTTGGCCACCTGGCTGACGCCGGTCGCGGTGCTGTCCAACGGCCCGCCTGCGAGGCCGAACTGCACCTCCCCGCTCGTGCCCGCGTCGTCGTTCCAGGCGACCACTATGGACGTAGCCGCCGCCTGCCCCGGCAGAGAGAGTCGCACCCAACGAGGCGCAGCGAGCGCGGCGGTGGCGACGAACAGACCGACGAAGAACGAGGAAGTGCGCATGACCGCGAGGGTACCCCGTCCGCCCCCGGGACCTCCAGCCCCTTGAGACGCCCAACGCCTGTGAAGAAGACGAACGGCTTAGTTGGGAGCGGGCGCTGCGGGGGCAGCGGAAGGCGCGGGCGCTGCCGGCGCTGCGGGGGCAGGCGGAGCCGCGGGCGCGGGCGCGGTGACCGGCTTCACGGGGTCGGTGCCCGAGGGGACCGTTCCGGGCGCGCGGACGAGCGTGATCTGCTGCTTCTCGAAGGCGGCGCGGCGCGCAGCCTCGGTGGCGATCGCCTTCTCTTCGTCGTGGAGCACGTGGTTGCCGGTCTCCGGGTTGATCTGGCCCCGGTAGCCGATGTCCGTGGCGGTGATCACGAAGAAGATCCCCATGAAGAAGATAGCCGCAGCGAAGATCAGCCGGTTGAACGGGTCGTCCCACTTGAGGTGCATGAAGTAACCCGCGACGAGCGCGGCCTTCACGATCGCCACGACCATGGCGACGTAGATTGCTGCCTTGCCGAAGCCCAGGTAGCTGACGGCCACGGTGAGCACCGTGAGGACCATCAGCGCGCCAAAAATGGCGTAGTAGATGGGCAGCGGCGTGACGTGTTCGTGCTCGTCGTCGTGGCTGTGAGAGTGGTGGCTCATTGCGACGTCCTGTTCACTTCACGAGGTAGAGGAGCGGGAAGAGGAAGATCCAGATGAGGTCCACGAGGTGCCAGTACAGCCCGACGTACTCGACCGGGCTGTAGTACTTCGGGTGGAACTCGCCCGTTCGGGCACGCAGCAGGATCCACATGAGGAGCCCGATGCCCACCAGCACGTGGAGACCGTGCATACCGGTCATGACGAAGTAGATCGCGAAGAAGATCGACGCGGACTTCGGCTCGAGCTGACCTGAGCGCGGGATCTCGCAGTGCTCCGCGAAGATGCGCGCACCCGATGCGTCCAGCTTGATGTTGCCGACGTCGTCTCGGAGCGGCAGGCCGTAGTAGTCGCCCGGCAGGAGGCAGTGGTGGATCTTGGAGGTGTACTCGAAGTACTTCACCACGAGGAAGCAGCAGGCAAAGATGATCGTGAAGATCAGCTGGATCTGGAGCTGCTTCTGGTTGCCCGTCTGTGCGGCCCGCACCGCCAGCGCCATGGTCAAGGAGCTGGTGATGAGCACCACCGTGTTCGTGGCGCCCATCGGGATCGACAGGAGCTCGTGCGCGGCGAGGAAGGTCGCCGGGTAGAAGTACCGGAACGCCGCGTACATCATGAAGAGGCCGGCGAAGAACAGGATTTCCTGGGCGATGAACGCCCACATCCCGATCTTCGACGCCGCCTTCTGTTGCGCGAGGCTGTGGAAGTGGTGCTGCAGATAGGGCGGATGGTCGGAGTGCGCGCTCATCGTGTGGACCTCAGTGTGCAGCCGACTTGTCGATCTCGGGGAACTCGTACGGGCCGTGCTCACACACCGGCTGCTCGTGGAAGTTGTGCTCGATCGGCGGGGTGGCGGTGTTCCACTCCATCGAGACACCCTGCCACGGGTTCTGCGGAGACTTGGTCCCGCCCTTCCGGAGCGAGGCCAGGAGATAGCCCAAGGTCATGAACAGGCCCGCTGCCAGGATGTAGGACCCGACCGTCGAGACCTGGTGCCAGAGCTGGTAGATCTCCCGGAGATGGTCGTCGACGCGATCGTACGCGTGGTACCGGCGCGGCATCCCCTGCGAGCCCATGAAGAACTGCGAGAAGAACGTGACGTTGAAGCCCACGAACACGAGCACCGACGCGAAACGCGCCAGGTTCTCGTTGTAGAGCCGGCCGGTCATCTTGGGCCACCAGTGGTGGAGCCCGCCGATGAAGGCGATGACCAAACCACCCACCACGAAGTACGTGTCGTGGAGGTGCACGTGGGCCACCACGAAGTACGTGTCGTGGAGGTGCACGTCCGTGGCCAGCGTGGACAGGAACAGCCCCGTCAGCCCCCCGATGGAGAATGTGAAGATGAAATAGAGCGCGTAGAGCATCGGCGTGGTGAACCGAATGGAGCCCTTATAGAGCGTGGACACCCACGAGAAGACCTTGATGGCGGTTGGGATGGCCACTGCGAAGGTGATGCCGGAGAAGATCGTGGAGCTGAGCTCGGACTGTCCGGAGACGAACTTGTGGTGACCCCAC
>SXOO01000049.1 GCA_005776725.1 Pseudomonadota bacterium
CGGCATCGACACGCGCTCTGGATTCAAGAAGCGCTCGAAGAGCAATCCGTACTGTATGGGATCGATATCCGTAATACGGAGGGCATAGGCCACAAGAGAGCCGGCGCCCGACCCGCGCCCGGGTCCAACCGGCACTCCGAGCCGCCTAGCCTCCGCGATGACGTCCCAGACGATCAGGAAGTAGCCCGGGAAGTCCATCTTGATGATGCACTCGAGCTCGAGCTCGAGCCGGTCGCGGTACTCCCCCTCGTCGATCGCTCGCCCTTGTGCCCTCGCGGCGGCGATCCGTTCGTCGAGCCCCGCCCGCGACACTGACCGGAGGTAGTCCGGTATGTCCGTACCTTCTGGCACCTTGTACCGCGGAAGGAAGGTCTTCCCGAGAGGCAGCTTCACCTGGCAGCGCTGGGCGACCTCGGCCGCCGCGTCGACGCACTCCGGGTGGTCGACGAAGAGCGCACGCATCTCGGCTTCGGTCTTCAGATACAGCTGGTTCGGGATGTCGCCCTGCAGGGCCGCGAAGCTCTTGCCAAGGCCGATGCAGACGAGCGCGGCGTGGGCGCGAGCGTCGTCCGGCTTCTTGTAGTGCACGTAGTTCGTTGCGAGGCACCGAACACCCAGCTCTTGCCCGAGGCCGAGCACCGCCTCGGTCACGCGCTTGTTCTCGGCGAAGCCGAGCCGCTCCACCTGGAGGAAGTAGCGGTCGGGGCCGAACAGGTCCGACCAGCCCTGGGCTGCCTTCACGGCGCCGTCGAGGTCGCGCCGGAGGATGAGCTGGGAGACGTCGCCGGCCAGCCCACCGGAGAGCGCGATTAGCCCCTCGCGGTACCGAGCGACCAGCGCGCGATCGACCCTGGGGGTGTCGTGGTGGTAGCCCCCCATCCAGCCCTGGCTGACCAAGGCTATGAGGTTTCGATATCCCTCGACGTTCTCGGCGAGGAGCACCAGGGAGCTGTGCCGCTTGTCCTTCGGGTCGTCGTGGCGGCCCACCACGAACACCTCGGCCCCGAAGATGGGGCGGATACCGTACTCTTTGGCGTACTTCACGAACTCCACGGCGCCGTACATGTTGCCGCGGTCGGTGATCGCCACGGTGTCCATGCCGGCGGCCTTGGTGGCCGAGCAGAGGTCCTTCATGCGCAGCGCGCCCTGAAGGAAGCTGTAGTGCGTGTGGACGTGGAGATGAGTGAAGGCCATGGAGCGCGCGGAGTGTACTCGGGTTGCGGCGCCCGGGTAGGGGGGAGTACAAGGCGTGCGACCGGGAGGCCGAATGAACGCGTCGCACCAACGTTCCTGGACCGACCCCTTCGCGCGGTGGGGCACGAAATACACGGGCCGCGTCCTCCTCCTCGGCCTCCTGCTGTCCGCCATCGGGCTCTGGGGCACGATGCAGCTGAAGGTGGACGCCGACCTCAAGGCGCTGCTGCCGCGCGACCACGACACGATCACGCGCCTCGACGAGCTGTCGCGTCGCATGGGTGCGCAGACCGAGCTGATGGTCTCTATCGAGTCGCCGAGCCGAGAGGCCAACCTCCGCTTCGGCGAGGCGCTCTCGCAGCGCATGCGCGAGTTCAAGGAGCTGCGCTTCGTGCAGTTCCACAGGGATCCGGAGTTCTTCAAGGACCGCGCCCTGCTCTACCTGCCCACCAAGGACCTGCTGGAGCTACGCCGAAAGGTGGTGCGCCGCATTCGCGAGGAGACGGAGCGAGAGCTCACGGGGAACGAGGAGGAGCCCGCGCCGAAGGACGGCAAGGACGGCAAGGACGGCAAGGACGACGACGTCCTCGATCTCGACGAGAAGGAGCTCCAGAAGCGGTACCTCGGGGGCAACGAAGCCCCGGACGAGTACTACGAGGCTGAGGAGGGGCAGGTCGTCGTGGTCAAGGCGCGCCCAACCGAGGCCACTACGAACGTCGACTTCGCTCGGGCCCTGGTGGAGCGCACCGAGGCGCTGATCAAGGAGCTCGGACCCACGAGCTATCACGCGGGGATGACCGCCACCGTCCAAGGCGAGTACGTCCAGCGCGTCGGAGAGACGAGCGGCGCGCGGCGGGACGTGATGGCGGGCGCCGCTTTCGCGGTCGGGCTGTTGCTCTTGGTCATCGGCCTGTACTTCCGTCGAGCCCAGGCGGTCCCGATTATCATGTTGCCCGTCATCGCCTCCACGCTCGTCACGCAGGCGGTGGGCGCCTTCACATACGGCTCTTACAACCTCGTCACCGTCTTCATCTTCGCCATCGTGCTGGGCCTGGGGATCGAGTTTGGGATCCACACCCTGGCGCGATACGCCGCTGAGCGCGAGCGGGGCCTGGATGTCGGCGAGGCGCTTCGGATCTGCCTCGCTTCCACGGGTGACGCCGTCACCACGGGCGGCGTCACCACGCTCTCCGTCTTCTTCGCGCTGGCGCTGGGCGAGTTCCGCGGCTTCTCCCAGTTCGGGATCATGGCGGGGATCGGGATCTTCCTCTCGCTGGTGTTCACCTTCCTCCTGATGCCGGCATTAGTGGCGGGATTCGACCGCTGGTTCCCTTGGAAGAAGGGAGGCTTTGTCCCGGGCGGCAACGACAACCTCCCGCCGGGGCCGCCTAGCCGTCGGGGCGTAGGCCTCGCGCGCACGATCCTCGCGATCAGCGTGTTCTATACGGGGATCTCGGTCTACGGCTTCCTCCAGGGCCGCGTCCCGTTCGAGTACGACTTCACCAAGCTCGAGGCGAAGAAGAAGCCCCAGCCCGTGCCCGCAGGGCCGCCCCCGAAGGAGCGGAAGAACTACAAGGACGCGGTGGGGCGTGTAACCACGTTCGCCCCCGCCGTGACGCTCTGCGAGACGATGGAGCAATGCGGCGAGGTCACGCGGACCCTTGCAGCGGTGAAGAAGCTGAGCGACCGCGACGTGAGGGTGATGAAGGGGGAGCTCGCGCCCTTGCCGCCCGAGCCCTACGTGCCCCTCGATGCTGAGGAGGACGCGGGAGACGAGGAAGAGGACGCCGACGAAGACGATCCCTTCGCGAAGCGGCGCCGAACCGACCCGTTCGAGGCGCTGGAGAAGGAGCTGGCCGAGCACCCGCTTTCGCCCACCGAGCTGGCGCTGGTGAAGCGGCTGGGGCTGCAGAAGGTCGAGTGGATCCGCTACTACCTGCAGGGGTACCTCAGCCTCTACACCTTCGTACCAGACGACCAGGAGAAGAAGCTCGAGATCATCGCCGACATCCGGCGGCGCATCGACGACAAGCGCGGCGCGTTCCCCGAGGACACCAGGAAGAAGGTGGACGACTTCCACAGGTATCTGGAGGTCAGCGAGGTCATCACGCCCGAGTCCCTCCCCACTTGGGTAAAGGAGCAGCTAATCGACGCAGAGGGGAAGCTGGGCCGCTTCATCATCCTCTGGAATCGAGGCGCGAAGGCCAACTACAACGAGTCGAAGGAGCTCTTCCTCAGCTTCTTCGACTTCCCGGTGAGCGCAGCGGGCCAGCCCATGGGCTCTGCCCTCACCACCACCGTGCCCACCGCGGCCAACTACTTCGTTCTGGTCGACGTGATCGACACCCTCACGAAGGACGGGCCGGTCGTGCTCAGCGCGGCCGTGCTCGTGGTGCTCCTCTGTCTCATCGTGTTCTTCCGGTCCCTGGGCGCGGCGCTCGTCACGCTCCTCCCGCTGGTCATGGCGATCACCTGGCTGGCAGGGCTGCACTGGCTCTTCGACTGGAAGGTGAACCTCTACTCTATCATCGCGTTCCCGTTGCTCGTTGGCATGAGCATCGACCAGGGCGTCCACGTCTACCATCGCTGGCGCGAGTCCCCGAACCTCGCTGTGGTCATGCGCGAGACAGGGGCCGCCAACGTCCTCACCACCTTGACTACTGTCATCGGTTTTGGCGGACTTTGGTTCGCCGACAACCTGGGCATCCGGTCGCTCGGCACGACAGCCTCCGTGGGCACGGTGCTAGGGCTCATCGGCTCGTGCGCCACGCTCCCGGCGTTGCTCCTCGTGCTGGACCGTGTGCGCAGACGAGGCTGACGCTAAGGTGATGGCATGAGCAGCAGCGGACCCAGACGACCTGGCGCGATTCGCGGCGGCCCGCAGGGGCCTTACGGCCTCGGCGCGGCGCTCTGGATCGACACCGACTACGTGCCGGTGCGCCTCCTGAACGTCGCGTTCGGCCTCCTGGAGCTGGGCGCGCGCTCAGCGTTCGGCCTCAAGCCCGGGGATCGGTGCACGGTGGCGCTCGTCCCTGGGGACGGCGAGGCGGTCACCGCCACCGCCTGGATCCGCGATACCACCTCGTGGTCGGGTGGAGCGCGCCTCGTCCTGCAGCTCGTGGACGCGGAGGCGGTGCACAGCGCGCTCCCCCAGCGGAGCCAGCTCGCGTTCAATCGGCGCGGCGCCTTCCGCGTGGTCCCAGAGTCACGGTCACCGATATTGGCGCAGCTGAGCCACACCGAGACAAGCCTCGAGCTCTCCGCGAGCGTAATCAGCGTGTCGGTCACGGGCCTAGGCGTATTGCTCCCGGCGCAAGCCGCGAGCCGTGTGGTGGTGGGAGACATCTACCGGGTCTCCTTCGACTCGCCGCTCGATGGCGCGCACCTCAGGCTCGTGGCCGAGGTTCGCTACGTCACGCCCTCCCCCGTTGGCGCGCGCGTCGGCTTGGCGTTCGTGACCTCCGGCTCCGCACACTTCGCGAAGCAGCAGAAACACATCGCTCGATATGTGATGGAGCTGCAGCGGCGGCTCCTCCGGATCGCCTCGGACTGAAGCGCCCGACCCACAGGACGCGCCTTACAGGCCGAGCTCCTTCAGCAGGTGGGCCCCGCCGTACACGCGCTCGAGCGACCACAAGAGATACCGAACGTCGACGTGGATCGCCCGAGTGCGCCGGAGGTCGTAGATCCAATCGGAGTCCATGGACTCGTAGTTCCCGTCAAACAGCAACCCCACGAAGCGCCCCTTGGCGTCCAGCGTGGCCGACCCCGAGTTGCCTCCGGTCACATCACAGGTACTGAGAAAATCCACCGGGACCGTGCCTAGCGCGGCGTCCCCGAAGCGCTCGAGCTGCCCGCTGCGCATGCGCTCGTGGGTGGCGACGATCGCGTCCAAGAGGGCCTGTGGCGCATCGAACGGCGCCTTGCCCGTGGCCTTCGCGACCACGCCACGCAGGGTTGTCTGCGGCTCCGCGGTGAGCCCGTCGCGGTAGGCATAGCCCCTCACCTTCCCGTAGGTAACGCGCAGCGTTCCGTTCGCGTCTGGGTATAGGGGACGACCTGCATGCGCCGCGAGCGCTGCCATGAGGCGGGGCCGGGTGCGTAGCTCCGCTCCCTGCGCGGCGCGCTGGCGATCGCGCTCCTTCAGGCGATCGGGCGCCAGAGAAGCCGCGAACGCTACGGCGCTGTCACCCGAAGCCTCGACGACCTCGCGAGTGGCCCGGAGCAGCGTCGAACGGACCTCGCCGTCCGTGAGCTTCACGGCGGAGAACACCGCATCCACCAGGCGGTTTACGGCCCCCTGGCGAATCCCAGCACCGAGCACCTCGGTGGTGTCGTTCGGATCGGCGTGCTGCGCAAAGAGCGCGTCCAGTCCTTCGATCCGCGCGGCAGCGGGTAGCCGAGCGGCGCGCGCCAGGAGAAACCCGACGATCGGGCGCTCGGCCTCGAGCTCGACGGACTTGAGCGCCTGGCTCAGCTGGCCCTCGAGCTCGGGCACGTCCCGATCCTGAAAGCCCGGCTGACGCTCCGCGTCCGGCTGCGCCCGCTCAAGGGCCAACCAATGGATGGCGAACGCCGCCC
Organism: Pseudomonadota bacterium; assembly: GCA_005776725.1. Taxonomy (GTDB): domain Bacteria; phylum Myxococcota_A; class UBA9042; genus SXOO01. The sequence goes on from SXOO01000049.1 coordinate 5,776, forward strand.
GGAGCACGGAGGACGTGCGAGAGAGGGCGCCTAGCACTTCGGACGCCGGCTGCATCTCGGCCGTCTTCATCGCCAGCGCGTCCACGTCCTGAAGCGCACGCAACCCCGCCGCGCCGTCCGGCTGCCGGCGCGCCCACTCGACGAAGCGCCGCTGCTGACCGCGCCGTACGGCCACGAGGTCGGAGGCCGCGAAGCTGTCGAGGTTGCCCTGCACGTACTTCTGGCGATTCGAGAGGCCAGCCTCGAGGGCGGAGAGCTTGGTCTCGAGCGCTTTGGAGCGCCCCTGGAGCTCGCGGACCAGCGTAAGGAGCTCGCCGAGCATCTTGAGCGTGGCCGGATACTCCTTCTCCGTCAGCTCCAGCTCCGTCGCGGTCCGATGGCGGAACGTGCGCCCGGGATAACCCGCCACGAGCACGGCGTCAGACGCCTTCACCCCGGCAGGGTTCACCGTGAGGTGGGCCGCTGGCTTGAAAGGGACGTTGGCCGCCGCGTGATCCGCCGGTTGACCGTCGGGCCCCACGTAGGCCCGCAGCAGCGCCCAGTCGCCGGAGTGGCGGGGCCACATCCAGTTGTCAACGTCTCCGCCGTAGTCGCCGACGGCGCGCGGCGGCGCGTGGACGAGGCGTACGTCGCGGAGGACGAGCTGATCGATGAGGACGAAGGCGGTGCCGCCGTCGTACCGCGCGACCTGGCACTGGTGTCCGGGGCGCCCCTGCTCGCAAGCGGCCACCTTGGCCTTGAGGGTTGACTCCACGGCGAGCGCGGCGGCGGCCTCGGTGGAGGCGGCGGCGATCACCGCCGCGAACTCGGCCGTGACGTCGGTCTCACTCACGGTGACCCGCACCCGGGCGCTGGGACCCGCCCAGGGCTCCTCGGCGCGGCTCTGAGCCGTGAGCCCGGACTCGAGCAGGGAGTCTCCCCCGCGGGCGACCGAGGCGTACTGGAGCGCGCCCACGACGCAGTGGTGGTTGGTGGCCACGAGCCCGTCGGGGCTGACGAACGAGGCGCTGCACCCTCCGAGGCTGACCACCGACGCGAGTGGTCCGCGTTGGAGATCCGCGAGTCGCGCCGGGTCGACGGTGACGCCCGCCGCGCGGAGCGCTTTCGCAGTGAGCGTGAGCTGCTGGGGCCGCCACATGCCCTCGTCGGCGAGGGCCGTGAAACCCCACATCAAGGCGAACAGGGGGATGACTACGGGGCGCATCGGTCCTCCAGAAACGAAGAAGCCCGGCGTCGCGTTTGCGACCCGGGCCTCCCAGCTGACTACGAAGGGGGCGTTCAGCCGTCCTTGCAGTAACCCTCGCGCCACTTGCCGCCCTCTTCGGCGGGGGGCACCCACTGGCGGCCCACGTTGCACTTGCCGTCGCGGACGGACGGGATGTAGGGGCCGCCGCAGCCCGCCGACGTGGCGGTGAGGGCGATGAGCGCGCCGAGAGCGAGCGCGGCGCGGAGTGCGGTCTTCTTCATGGCGTTTCTCCAGCGGCCTTTCGGCCCATGTTCACTCGGCTGGTTGCTCTAGGAGTCGGCGCCGGTGGGACCACCGATGGTCCGACCCTTGCCAACGGGAGGTACGCAGCCACGCGTTGCGGGCGGCACTCTACTCGAATTCTCGCCCTTGGCCAGTAGCAAGGAGCATGGCCGTCCGGCGGGCTCCACTACGGGGCCCAGCCGTCAGGCGGCGGCCTTGGCCAGGAGCTCTTCCCAGCGCGCGTAGAGCTGCTCTACCCGCGCCCGCGCTGCCACGAGGGCGGCCTGGGTGGAGGCGGCGCGCGCCTGCTCCTTCACGTCCCAGATCGCGGGGTCGCCGAGCGCGGACTCCAACCGTGCCTGCTCGGCCTCGGCGGCCTCGATCAGCGCCTCTATGCCCGAGAGCTCGCGCCGCTCATTCGAGGTGAGGGCAGGCTTCGGGCGAGCCTCGCGAGGTGGCGGGGGCGTTTCTGCTCGCGCCGCGACGACGGCCCGCTTCGGGCGCACTCGCCGATAGTGGGTGTAGTCGCCTTGGACCAGCTCCACCGAGGCCCCGTCGGCGCCGTCTTCGAACGCCAGGATGCCGGTGGCCACCTTGTCGAGGAAGTACCGGTCGTGCGTGACCACCAGGACGCAGCCGGTGAACTCCACGAGCGCGCCCTCCAGCAAGTTGAGCGTCTCGAGATCCAGGTCGTTCGTGGGCTCGTCCAGGAGTAGGAGGTTGGCGCGCTGGAGCAGGAAGCGCGCGATGGCGAGCCGATTGCGCTCCCCACCGGAGAGGCTGCTCACCTTCATGAGGTGGCTCCGCGACGAGAAGCCGAACCGGTCGAGCCAGCTGACGACGTGGAGCTTCTCCTCCCCGAAGAACACGGTGTCGCCGCCCTCGGGGACGACGGTGGCGCGCACCGTCTTGTCGAGGTCGAGGAGGCGGAGGCGATGCTGGTCGAGCCACGCGATCTCGGAGTTGGGTCCCAGCGTCACGGTGCCGCGGTCGGCGGCCAGCTCGCCGGCGACCATCCGGAGTAGCGTGCTCTTGCCGGCGCCGTTCCGGCCCACGATCCCGATGCGCTCGCCGCGCCGGAGCGTGGCCGAGAGCCCGCGAAACAGGGTGCGGCCCGAGTAACCCTTGGCCACGTCCACGAACTCGAGGATGGTCTTGCCGAGCCGAGGCGCCTCGCCAAAGCGGAACTCGACCGAGGCGCGGGTGTCGGTGTTGCGCAAGGAGTCGTTGAGCGCGTCCACCCGATCGAGGCGGGCGCGGTTCTTCGTGGTCCGCGCCTTCGGCTGACGCCGCGCCCAGTCGAGCTCGGCCAGGAACAGGCGCTCGCGCCGGTCCCGAGCGCGCGTCTCGAGCGCGTCCTCGACCGCCCTCGCCTCGAGGTAGTCCGTGTAGTTGCCGTCGTAGCGACGCAGCTGACCGCCGCGGAGCTCGACCATGATCTCCACCGTGTGATCCAGGACGTACCGATCGTGGGTGACGAGCAAGACCGTGGCGGTGGTGCCGGAGATCTGCTCCTCGAGCCACTCCGTGGTCTCGGCGTCGCGGTGGTTGGGGGGATAGTCGAGCAGCCAGAGGTCGGCGTGGGCGAGCAGCAGCTGGGCGAGCGCGAGCCGCTTGCGCTCGCCGCCGCTCATCCCCTCGATGGTGCGGTCCATCGCCACCACCCCGAGGTCCGTGGCAGCCTTCTCCAGGCGGTGCTCGTAGTCCCAGCCGCCGAGCGCCTCGATGCGATGCTGGACCTCTTCGGCCTTGGGATCCCCGGCCGCGACCCGTGTCTCCCACTCCGCGATCGCGGCCCTGAGAGGTGCAAGCACCTCGAGCAACACGCTGCGAGGCGTGGCGGACGGGGGGAAGGTGGGGTCCTGGGGGAGATGGAAGAGGCGGGTGCCGGTGCGCAGCGACACCGTGCCACCGTCAGGGGCGTCCTCACCCGTGATGAGGCGGATGAGCGACGACTTGCCCGCGCCGTTGTGGCCGATTAGGCCCACCTTGGCGCCCCGGTCGATACCGAGAGTGACTCGGTCGAGGAGGGTCCGGTCGCCGAGTCGTCGCTCGACGCCGCTGAGGCTCAGCACATTGTCGGACACCGGGGTGCTTACGGAGCGATCGTGAGGCTCCAGGCGGTGATCGACCCGTCGTCCTGCGCCGCGCCGTCCACGACCTTCAGCGTCCAGTCGCCCTTCGACGACTCTCCGGCGAAGCCCTTGAGCTCGAAGCGCTGGTCGATGCCGCGGGCCTCGCCGCCCTCGGCGTCCCACACGGTGACCTTCGAGCCGCCGTGCTCCAGGGTGATCGTGAGGTCACCCACGTAGCTGTGGTCGATCTGCAGGTGCAGAGACACGGAGCCAATGACGATGTCGTCCTCCACCGCGAGCGTGTCCTTCGCGCCCTTCGCGCTAGCGTCGGGGATAGCGACGCCCGGAGTGGACTCGTAGGTCTTGGCGCCCTCGACCGGCTGGCTCCCGCCACACAGCGAGCCGCCCGGCGCGAAGCAGTTGTCACGCACGCCGCTCATCCCGAAGGTCGAGTCACCGACGCGGGTCCGGACGGCCCCGAGGATGTCCTTCCACGACACCTTGTAGCCATTCTCGAGCGCCTGCACGAGCTTCGCGAGGAACGGCCCCGCGTACTCGTTGGCGTTGGCCGTGACCTCGATCACGCTCGACATGATGTCGACCTTGTCCCAGCCGCCCTTGCCGGCCAGGATCGGCGCGATGTAGTACTCGTACCCGAGGCAACCGCCGTACAGGAACACCTGGTAGAAGTCCGGGTAGGTGACCTGCTCCGACCAGAAGTCGGACGCGCCCAGCATGCTGTGCCCGTCGTAGGCCACGATCTCGTGCTCGGTGAGCGCCTTTCGGAAGTTGCCGATGTGCGCGAAGTCGGACAGGCCCGAGAAGTCGCGGGGCGAGTAGAGATCGACCTCGACCGTGACCCCGCCCACCACCTTGCTGAAGCGCTTGCCCACGGGCGCGGAGGTCGCCTCGGTGAACTTCCCGTCCTTGAGCCAACGCGCCATCTGGTTGAACGCGCGAACGCCGATGTCTGCATCGGTGATCGCCCCGTCGCCGATCTGGCCGAACAACACCACCATGGTGACCTTGCCGTCGGCGACCAGGAGGTCGTACTCCGGGTAGGTGACCTTCGACGGGAGCATCTTCGAGACGGTGATCTTCAGGTCTTGAGTGCGCGCCGTGCAGCCCGACTTGTCCGGGTTCCAGAGGTACCAGTAGATCGACTGGTCCAGGGGCATGTGTCCGTCTTCGGTGGCGCAGCCCGCGCCGGCGTCCGCCATGATCGAGTGGGGCTTGATGGGTACCGGGGCCGTAAACACCGTGCCCTCCTTCACCCCGTTCGACGCCTCGTGGAGCAACACGGCGTTGATCCCGCGGATACGGAAGTGCGTGAGCTTCGAGCCCTCGAGCGCCTTCGCCTCGCGCGCCGAGAGCCACGTGCCATCCACCAGCCACTCGACCCGGTCGTCACTCGTGGCCTGCTCGGCCAGCGACTCGAGGTAGATCTCCTTGTTCTGCCGCAGGTAGGTGAGCGCGTACTGCCCGATCACGGCCGGGGCGTCGGCCTTCTTGTAGTCCGGCGCCTCGACGTCGCCCTCGATGTCGACCTCGACCTCTATCCCATCCGGGTTGAAGTACTGCGTGTCGGCCTTGCCGGCCGTGGTGGGGGCGTCCGTAAACGGGTTGGCCGCCGACTCGTTGAAGTCGCTGCTGCCGGTTTCGAGGACCTCGGCGGCACCGCCGCAAGCCGAGACGAGGGAGGCGATAGCGAGGCGCGAGAACGTGCGCATGAGGAGCTCTCCTGGGTGCAGGGTCGCGGGAAGCTACGCGAAAACACGGCTCTATGTCGAGGACTATCGCTGCGCGCGAGGACGTGGAGACCCGCCTCGTGGGGGCCCGGCGGGGACCCCGATTAGCGGATCCGCTCGAGGCTCTGGAGGTCTCGCGTCATGTTCTTGTGGTGGGCCTCGAGTGTGCCGCCCCCGATCTCGAGGAGCTTCGCGTCGCGCCAGAGACGCTCCACCGTGTACTCGCCCATGTAGCCGAAGCCGCCGAGCACCTGGATCGCGCGATCCGCGACGTTCTTGGCCATGGTGGAGGCATAGAGCTTCACGCCGTCTGAGTCGACCCGGTTGCCGGCGCGCGTGAGATCGATTTGGCCGGCCACGGAGTACACGTACGCGCGGCCGGCCATGAACTCGGCGTAGGACTCGGCCACGTGCCGTTGGATCTGACCGTAATCCCGAAGGGGCCGGCCGAACGACTGCCGGTCTGACGCATAGCGGTTCATGATCTCGATGGCGCGGCGGGCGATACCGAGGCTCATGGCCGCCAGCGTGAGCCGCTCGAGCTCGAGGTTGCGCATCATGCAGAGCGTGGCGCGTCCGTCAGCTCCGAGCCGGTCCGCCGCCGGGATCTCTACGTCCTCGAACACAAGCTCGGCGGTGGGCGAGCTGCGCATCCCCAGCTTGTCCTTGAGCCGCTGCCCGAGGCTGAACCCCGGTGTGCCCTTTCGGACGAGGAACGAGCTGAGCGCCTTGCCGCCCGCGTCTTCGGTCTTGGCGTAAACCAGGAACACGTCCCCGAGCTCGGTGTCGGAGACCGCGCCGTTCGTGATCCACATCTTGGTGCCGTTGAGCACGTAGGCGTCGCCGCGACGCACGGCCGTGGTGCGCATGCCCATCACGTCGGTGCCCGCGCCCGGCTCGCTCATGCACATACCGCCGATCTCGGCCCCCGAACAGGCGCCCGGAAGCCAACGATCGCGCTGGTCGTCATTTGCGTTCACGTTGACATTGTTCGCATACAGCATGGCGTGCGCGAGATACGAGAGGGTGAAGCCAGCGTCCGCAGCGCCGAGCTCTTCGTGAGCGATGACCGCTGCGACGGCGTCGAGGCCCGAGCCGCCGAACCGCTCGTCGACGGTGATCCCGAGGAGGCCGAGCGCCCCCAGCCTGTCGAAGAGCGGGCGATTGAAGCGCTCGGCGGCGTTGAACTCGTGTGCCTGCGGCTCGACCTCGCGCTCCGCGAAGGTGCGAACCAGCTCGCGGAGCGCCTGGTGGTCTGAGCTGGGGTTGTAGATGTCGGTGCGCGCCATGAGGTCCTCCCGCTGCGGCGCGGACTCTACCCGCCCTCCCCGGCTCTGTCACCGCTCACCGAGGCAGGCGAGGAGGCTCGCTACGACGGCCCGCCGCGGGCTGCCTCGGCGCTCCACTCGATACAGCGGCCGCACCAGGGAGACCCCCTGGACGGGGCGCGCGCACAAGACCCCTGCGGTGAGCTCACGTCCGATGGCGAGGCGACTCACGATGGAGACGCCGAGCCCCGCCGCGACCGCGGTCTTGATGGCCTCCGTGTTGCCGAGACACAGAGAGCAGCTGAGGCGCGCCCCCGCGGCATGCAGCGCGTCCACGATCACCTCGCGCGTGCCGGACCCCGCTTCGCGCAAGATGAAGGGGACGCCCTCGAGCGCCGAGGCCGCGATCGGCCCCTCGCCGCTCAGCGGCCCGCCAACCGCCGACACGAGGACCAGCTCATCCGTGGCGAAGGTGGTGGCGTCGAGCTCTGGGCGCGTGCACCGCCCCTCGATGAAGCCCACGTCCACCTCGCGCTTCGCTACCCGGTCGCAAACATCGCTCGTATTGCCCACGAGGAGCTGGAGCTCGACCGCGGGATACCGGGAGGCGAAGTCGCCGAGGCGCGTGGGCAGGAGGTAGTTGCCAATGGTGGTGCTGGCCGCGAGGGTGAGGCTGCCGGCCACAGTGGGCGACGCGGCGGCCTCTACGGCGCGCTCGGCGGCCTCGAGGACGTCGCGCGCGGCCGGCAGGAACGCGCGGCCAGCGTCCGTGAGCTCGAAGGCGCCGCGCTCGAGGAGCGTGACGCCCAGCCGGCGCTCGAGCTCCTTCAACCCCTGGCTCACCGCGGGCTGGGTGAGGGCGAGAGACTCCGCTGCGCGGGTGACCGAGCCCTGCGACGCGACCGCGAGCAGGATGCGTAAGTGCTGGAGTGTAAAGGGCGGGTGCGTGTCCAATGGGCCTCCGTCTCCGGGGGTGAGTCATCACTATGACTGATTGTCTCAATAAGAACTATTCAGTCGCAGTGATGGCCTCGGCGGATTAGGCTGCCGCGCATGTACAAGTACTCCTCGATGGATTTGCGCTTCGTCAAAGAGCGCGTGGCCGAGTTCAGAGACCAGGTGCGGCGCCGAGGGGCGGGCGAGCTCACCGAAGACGAGTTCCGTCCGCTGCGCCTCATGAACGGCCTCTACATGCAGCGCCATGCCTACATGCTACGGGTCGCGATCCCTTACGGGCTCATCTCCAGCGCCCAGATGCGGGCGTTCGGGGTGGTCGCAGACCGCTACGACCGCGGCTACGACCG
>SXOO01000050.1 GCA_005776725.1 Pseudomonadota bacterium
ATCGCCGCCGGCGTCAACCTCAACTTCTGGCCCATGGGCGTGTTCTTCCGGCACACCGGCGCCTTCTTCATCCGGCGGTCGTCGCGACAAGACCCCGCGTACGGTCGCGCGCTCCGCGCCTACGTTCAGCGCCTCATGAAGGACGGCCACACCCTCGAGTTCTTCATCGAGGGGGGGCGCAGCCGCACCGGGAAGCTCCTGCGCCCGCGTTACGGCCTGCTCGGCCATGTGGTGGACGCCGTGGTCATGGGCCACGTCCACGACGCGGCGCTCTGCCCCACCGCGATCGGCTACGAGCTCATCGTCGAGGGTCAGAGCTACGCCAAGGAGCTCTCCGGGGGCTCCAAGGAGGCCGAGAACGTCGGACAACTGGTGAACGCAGCGATGGTGCTGCGGGAGCGCTTCGGCCGCGTGCACGTGAGCTTCGCCGAGCCGCTCAGCCTGCGCGCGCTGCTCCTCGCACGCGGCATCAACCCGGGCGACGGGTGGCGCTCGGCGGACGAACGCCGGGACGTCTTGCGCCGCGTCGGCTACCGGGTCCTCGGAGGCATCAACGGCGCTGCCCACGTCACCGCGAGCTCGGTGGTAGCCTTTGCGCTCTTGTCCACCACGGCGCGGGGCCTCACCGTCGAGGCGATCGAGCGCCGGGTGGGCGCCCTGATCGACTACCTCCTCCGGCGGGACGTGAGCCTCGCCTCGGGCCTGCTCACCCCGCTGTCGGTGCATCGCCTGCGCCTCAGCCGCCTGGCGCCCCTGCCGGGCGACGGACGCGGCGCCACGCTGCAGGCGCTCGCGGGAGAGTCGGAGCGCGCCCGCGCCTTCGGGAGCATGCTCTCGGCCACGGTCGGCGAGGTGCTCACCCTCTTCGCCGAGCGGCACCACGTCACCCGCGAGCGCTTCGGCGCGGGGAACGACGACGAGGTCATCACCGCCACTCCTGAGCGCCGGGTCTTCCTCGACTACTACAAGAACACCGTGGTCCATGCGCTCGCGCGCGAGGCGATCCTGGCGGTGGCGCTGGTCTCCCGCGACCAGGCGGACGCCCTGAACCGCGACCAGGTCGAGGAGGAGGCGCGGTTCTTGTCCGGGCTCTTGCGCAACGAGTTCGTCTTCGAAGACCGCTTCGACGCCGCCTTCCCGCCCCTCCTAGATAGCTTCGTCGGCGCCGGCCTCGTCCGCACGCACGACGACGGGCGCTTCGACCTCCCGGGGGGTGTCCACCTCGCTCTTCGGGTCTTGTCCAGCGCCATCCTCCCCATCATCGAGGGCTACCTCATCACCGCCCGGGGCCTCTTGCTTGTCGGCCCGATCCCCGAGGCGCACGCCGAGTTCAGCAAGCGCCTACAGTCTCTGGGGCGGCGCCTCTGGCACACCGGCCAGGTCGCGCACGCGGAGTCCATCTCCAGCGTCGTCTTCGACACGGCGCTCGGCTGGCTCGAAGAGGAGGGCTTCGCGCGGACGGAGTCCCGACCCGCGGGCCGCCGCCAGGTGAAGCTCTGGGGCGTCGGCCGCCGAGGGCCGGACGGCCTCGTCGCGTTGATCGGCCGGCTCTCCGACGCCACGCGTGCCGCCAGACTTTGACGCACCGGCGCTCCTCGGGAATGCTCCGCGCGATCGGGACCTCTCGCCCCCTCGGAGACGCGTCATGCTTCGACCCCTCGTCCTCGCCCTCGCTCTTCCCTTCACCGCGCTCGCCGCAGGACCTGCGGAGTCGCTGCTCACCGCCATCCAGAAGAAGGACGCCAAGGCCGGCGCGGCGCTCTTGAAGCCGTCGGTGCGTTATGGCGCGGACGGACGCGACACTACGCTGCCCCAGCCCGCCGAGAAGGTGCTCGGGAAGATCTTCAAGGGGCTCGAGCAGACCTTCAAGGGTTTGCCCACGGAAGCGTTCGACTGCACGCGCGCTGGGCGCGAGCTGGGCTTCATGGCCACCGAGTGGCAGGAGTCGAACGCCGCTCTCGCCGAGTGGGTGCGGGGCCTCGCCGAGCGGCACTGCGAGGGCACCGAGAGCGCCCCGCCCACGTTCCATTTCGTGAAGCGCCTCGACGGCGACCGCCCGCACTCCATCGTCGTGATCGAGGGCGGCGGCGACGTGCCGGAGCTCTCGGGCTTCTACCACTTCTGAGCCGTTCGCTGGCGCCTCACCCGCCACCCGCGAGTGATCTCTCGCTCGGTCCGGAGCAGCGAGCACAGGAGGCCAACGCGCACGTGAGTCCGCCCGGTTGGCGCCAAAGTGGCTGGCGCGGAGTCACTGTTGTACTTGCCGTGGCAGTCGCGTGGATCGCCGCTGCGGCCCGCGCAGAGCTGCCCTTCGACTTCCAGGCCCGCACGGCACTGGCCACGGAGCTGGCGGCCAGCATCGCGGTGTTCGAGGTCCCCCTCGCCCCAGCCGATCCCGCCCTCACCGCCACCCCAGACGGCGGCGTCCCTCTCTACGTGGAGGCGCTCGCGGTGGCCGCGCTGGATACGGCGGGCAACACCGTGTGGCTCACGAGCGGCCCAGTCGTTGCCGAGGCCGCGCCCGCCTGGGCGACGCGACAACAGCTCCTCGGAGACGGCGCGATCGCGCGACTGTCCGCGGACACGCCCAAGCTGAAGCGCCTGGTTCGCGCCCGCGCCGTGGCCCCACTCGGAGAGGTCCGCCGCGTGGCCGTGGTCACGCTCCCGGCGCCGGAGGGGGCCTTCGACGGCCAGGCCCCGGTCCTGGGGGAGGTGGTCGTAACGCCGGCGGATGACGTCACAGTGCCGGGCCTCGCGCTGGTCACGCCCGCGCTGCCACTGGGCTGCCCGCTGTTCGACGCCGAGGGTCACCTGATCGGCCTCGTCTTCCGGCCCCACCCCGATAAGGACCACGTGTGGGCCGTGACCGGCGAGTGGCTGCGGGACGCCCTCCGCCCCGAGGGCCCACCCTGGGACCCTCCCCCACCGCCGCCGCCCCCCGCGCCCGGGCTGCGGGGTCCGAGGGGGCAGCGATGAGCGCTCCAAGACCGCGCAAGCGCTTCGAGGAGGCCGTGCGCGCCACCCTGGTCCGCCGGGAGCTGCTCGGCGGGCCGCCAGAGGAGCGCGTCCACGTGGCGTGCTCGAGCGGCGCCGACTCCACCGCGCTGGCCTTGGTGCTCCACGCGCTCGGACACCCTCTCTCGCTGGTCTACGTAGACCACCAGGCGCGCCCTGACACCGCCGACGACGCCGCCTTCGTGGCCGCGCTCGCCACGGCGCTGGGGGCGCCGTTCACTTCGCTGACCCTCCCGGACGGCGTGCGCCCCACCGAAGACGCCTGGCGCGAAGCCCGCTACGCGGCGCTGGACGGTCTTGCCCCGGGCCCCGTCGCGCTCGGGCACACCCTCGACGACCAGGCCGAGACCGTGATCCAGCGGCTCCTTCGCGGTACGGGCACCGCCGGCCTAGGGGGCATCCCGCCGCGCCGTGGCCGCTACGTCCGCCCGCTCATCGATCGCCGACGCAGCGAGAACGTGGAGTACCTCGAGGCGCTGGGCCAAGCCTGGCGCGAGGATCCCAGCAACGCAACAGCGCGTTTCCAGCGGAACCGGGTCCGTAGCCGCGTCCTGCCGCTGCTGGAGGCCGAGGCCCCGGAGGTGGCCGTGCACCTCGCGCACCTCGCCGATATCGCCCGCGAGGAGCAGCTGGTGCTCCAGAGCCTGGCCCGCGACTTCCTCTGCGAGAACGGCCTCGTACGCGGTGCGCTGGCTCGGGCGCCCGCCGGGCTGCTAGCCGCGGTACTTCGCGAGGCCTGCCCCGTGGTGCCCTCGGCGGAGCGGCTGGCAGCGCTGCGTGGGCTCGTCCTGGGTGGGCGCGGCGTGATCCAGCTGAGCCAGGGCTACGCCGCGCGCTTCGACGGGAGAGGTCGGTCGGCGCGCCTGGTGTTCGTGCGACCAGAGGTCGGGGGCGCCGGCTAGCTCTCCTCGAGCAGGCCGTGGGCCCGGAGCACGGACTCCACGACGCCCGCCGCCCACTCACGGACGTCGGGCCGGGTGACGAGGTCGTTCCGAAGCTCGAGCTCGAGCGGCAAGGCGCCCACCACGGCCGCGCATCGGTCGGGGCCGTACATCACGGTCCCCGGCCAAGGCTCGTTGAACCGCACGTCCGCCGCCCCCAACGGGCCGCCGGACGCTGCCCGGAACGCTTCGAGGAACGCGCGGGGGAGCGGACTGTCGTCGTCGTGGTGCAGCACACCCACCTGCACCTCGCGTCTCCTGCCCTCGTAGCACGGCGTAAAGCTATGAAACGACAGCACGAGCCGCGGCGTGTGCGCGCGCACGAGCGCCTCGGTCGCCGCGTGGTAGGGGCGCCACAGTGCGTCGATTCGCGCCAAACGCCCGGCCGCCGAGAGCCCGCGATTCAGGGCGAGCTCGTGCCCGTCGCACTCGCTGCGCATGAGCGAGGGCTCGTGGAGGTCGCGGTTCGGGTCGCACTGGAGTCGAGAGAACCCCGCGAGCACGGCGCCCAACCCGAGGCGGTGTGCCACGAGGCGGGTGAGCTCAGCTGCGCCGGGATCGTACGCCCAGTGGTCGGTGGAGACGTGCCGGTCTTCTTCCGGCCAATCGCGAGGACATCCGAGGTCGAGGTCCCACAGCGCGTTCGACGCGTGCTCGCACGTGAGCACCACGCCGGCCCGGCGAGCCGCTCTGATGCGCTCTACCACCGGGAGTGCGTGTCCGAGGGGCGCCGCCGGCCATCCCGCACCCGCTCCACCAGACCGGGCTCCCTCGCGGCCGTCATTCTCGCCCGCGCCGCTGCTCACGACCCGTCCTTGGGTCCGCCGATCCAGCCCTTGCGCCAGAACCAGGCAAAGAGGCCGCCGCCGATCAGGCCCATCAGAGCCAACGCAAGGAAGTACCCGTACTTCCAGCGCAGCTCGGGCATGTTGAGGTCGGACACCCCACCGTCGAAGTTCATGCCGTACACACCCGCTACGAACGAGAGGGGGATGAAGATGGAGCTCATGACGGTGAGCACCTTCATCGTCTCGTTCATCCGGGCGCTGTCCGTCGCTACCACAAGGTTGATGAGCCCCTGCTCCAGCTCTCGGAACGCGTCCGCGCGGTCGATGACCTGCGTGGTGTGGTCGAGCACGTCGCGCACATGCGGGATCGTGTCCGGGCGGATGAGCTCGCTGTCGGCCAGCATGCTGCGCAGCGCGTCCCGAAGCGGCACGAGCGCCCGGCGAACCCTCAACACGTCCGCACGCAGCGTGAGGAGGCGCGCAACTACCGTCCCGGTCCGGCCCCCGAGCACCTCGTCCTCGAGCCCCTCGAAGCGTTCCTCGACCCGCTCCGTCACGTCGAGGCAGGCATCCACCACCCCGTCGATGAGCGCGTGCGCGAGATAGTCGGGACCCGCATGGCGTATGCGCCCATGCCCGCCGCGCAGGCGCTCTCGCAGCGCCTCGACCCGCTGGAGAGGAGGGCTGGAGCCGAGCTGGATCGTGAGCAGCGTGTCTTGGGTTAGCACCACGGCAAACGAGTGGAGCGCCACGGGTCCGTCGGCGCGCTCGCCGACCGGCGCGCGAAGGTGCAGGTAGACGGACTCACCGAACACCTCCGCCCGCGGCCGCTCGCGCTCGACGAGGAGGTCGTCGACGATGAGGGCGTGGAGGCCGAAGACCTCGGCGATGCCGTCGAGCATTTCCCGGTCAGGCTCGCCCGAGAGGTGGATCCACCGCACCGGCAGCGGCGGATCCTGGCGCAACACCTGCTCGAGCCGCTGCCAGGCAATCGGGCCGTCACGGTGAAGGCCCCCAGGCCCGTAGGCCATGAGCCAGACGTGGGCCGCCTCCTCCGTTCGAGGCCCCGGGGGATGCTTGTGTGATCGCCGTCGCGCCATGTGGGCGGAGTTGTGTCACCGGGTGGCGCGCGAAGCGAGTTTCACGACGCGAGCAGAGCGCCGCCCTCGGTCAGGGGGCGTCGTCGAGGCCCCGCCACTCCGGCGCCTGCTCGCGCCATTCGAGCGCCTCCGGTCCCGCGGAGATCTGGAAGCCCAGGGTCCTCAGGAAGTCCGCTACCACGGGCCCCCACAGCGCTGGACCATCGGCGGATCCGAAGACGCGGTGCCCGTCATTCGCATAGGCAGGGAGCTGCACGAAGGTGGCGCGGGCGGGGCTGGCTTGGGCCCACGCGCTGTAGATGCGGCGGGCGAAGCGCGGCCAGAAGAACGTGTCGTTCTGTGCGTAGACGAAGAGGGCGGGGACCCGCGCGTCCCGCGCGAAGTGGCCCACGGCCGTGACCAGCGCCTTCTCGCTACAGTTTCGATTCGCTGCCGGGGAGCCGCGCCCTCCGGCGAAGTTGAGCACCGCCAAGAGCCCCTGCGGCCGCCTGGCAGCGACAGCGAGCACCCCGAAGCCCCCGGCGGACTGCCCCTGAGCCAGGAGGCGCGCTCGGTCGACGTAGGGCTGCCGCCTCAGCCACTTCAGCACGGCCGCGATGTCGACCGCGGTGGCCTTTCCGGCGCGGATGTAGTCGGGCCGATCGCAGCTCCCGAAGGACTCGGCGTACACGCCGCCCCCCGGCCCGTACCCGCGCCGAGCCGGGACGGCCACCACGAAGCCGCGTTCGTAGAACCAGCGAGCCGCCGCGGGGTAGTCGGGGCGCTTCGCTCGGTCTTCGGCGCGACGGGGCGCCCCGTGGTTCAACACGATCGCCGGGTGCGGCCCAGGTCCGTCAGGCACCCAGAGGCGCGTGAGCAGCTCGGTGCCGGCGACCGGGATGTGGACGTCGCGTACGGCCGCGGTGGCTGCCGGGATCGGGGCCGACAACAGCAGCAGCCATGCCAGCTTGCTCAGCCGCACGCGAGTACGAAGGGCGCGACCGTCTCGTCCACGATCGCCATCATCCGCTTGTCGAGTACGAGGCCCATGTGGTCCACCGTTCGGGGGTCGTCCGCAAGCTCGCCCACCACACGATGAACCACCGGCGCCCGAGACACATGCCCGAGGAGCGCCCGTGCCGCGGCCGGCGGACACATCCAGGCGTCGCCGACGCTCGTGACCGACAATACGGGCGCCGTGATCGCGGACAGGCCGGGCAGCACCTCGCGCCCCGCCACGATGTAGCGGTCATTCGTGAAGATCTCGGCCAGCTCCTTCACGTAGCTGCGCGCCTCGTCATCGCTGCCCAGGCGGAGGCGGCGGACAGGGAAATACCCCAGGGCGCGCGTGAGCTGGGTCCACGCGGCCAGCGTGGCCTGACGGTGCAGCCACGCGAGGCGATCCGGGACGAAGCGGCTCATCCAGACATTGCCCCCGAGCGAGACCAGCCCCGCGAGCGGCAGCTCCGGGAACAGGGCCCAGGCGGCGAGACCGCCATGCGCGCCCAGGCTGTGGCCG
Organism: Pseudomonadota bacterium; assembly: GCA_005776725.1. Lineage (GTDB taxonomy): Bacteria > Myxococcota_A > UBA9042 > SXOO01. The sequence continues at coordinate 7,343 of SXOO01000050.1, forward strand.
ATCCACACGGGGCGCCGCCCAGCACGCTCCGCGACCCACCGCGCGGCCGCCGGGATATCCTGGACGACGATATCGCTGTAAGTCCAATCAGCGGCGCGTGCCGTGGGGCCGGAGTCGCCGTGGCCCCGGAAGTCCACGGTCCACGTCTCGATGCCATGGGTAGCGAGGCGCTCGGCGAGCCGCTTCAGGGTGGCCCGACCCACGAACATCGCGTGGCCCACGACCGCTACATGGCGGCGCCGACCGACAGCGGGGAAACACTCCACGGCGAGGGGCCAACCATCGCCCGCGGGGACCCGCTCCAAAGCCACCGTCAGCTGCGGCCCGAGCCGAGACGAGTGAGGTCGAGGTACGAGAGATACTGCTGGAGCTCGCTGATGGACTCGCGGATGTCGCCGAGAGCCCGGTGACCGCCCTTCTTCTCCACCTTGATCCCGTAGCGCTCCCGCAGAATCACCTTGAAGCTCGACACGTCGACCATACGGTAGTGCAGGCGAGAAGCGAGTCGCGGCCACCACGCGTCGATAAAGCGCCGGTCGGTGTGAATCGAGTTGCCGCAAAGTATCGGCCGATCGTCCCGCTTCCAGTGCCGGTCGACGATGCCGAGGAGCGCGTCTTCCACGTCGCGCTCGGGGCGGCCATTGGCCACCGCGGCGGTGAGCCCTGACTCCCCGTGCTGCTTCGTACACCAGGAATCCATGGCCGCCAGGACTTCGGGCGGCTGGTAGACGATCGCCTCGTATGCCTCGAGCTCGCAGAGCTGGATGTCGCTCACCAGCGCCGCCGCCTCGAGGATTCGACAAGACGTCACGTCGAGACCGCTCATCTCGAGGTCAATCCAGAGGAGCTTCACCCGCCGAGCTCTTCCACGAGCTGGACGTACTCCACCATCGCGTCCTCCCGGCTCATGCCGCGACGGGAGGCCCACGCGTCGTACTTTGCGCGACCCTTGATGTCGAGGAGCCCGGGGCGGTCGCCCTTCGCGTCCCCGTCTCGGGCCTGCTTGCCGAGCCCGTACATCTTCAGCTGGAGGTGCGTAGCTGCGGGTGGGAGGGTCTTCGAACGCTCCCACGCGTCCTGGAACGCGGTCTCGATCTCGTCCATCTCAAACTCCTCGCGCGGTGGGGAAGCCCCACTGTTCAACCACCCCTCGGAACGGCCGCGGACTATCGCAGGGGACTCGGTCCTTGGCAACCGGGGGACTGGAAGGCATCCGCATGGAAGCCATTGTCGGCTGCTCCGGCGCGTCGTAGCCTCCGCTCCACCCCCCCCGGAGAAGACCATGAGCGACCATTTACGCGAGCTAATCGCAACGAAGCTCGGAGCCGTGTCCAACAAGGACCACTACGCGCTGCTCGAAATCAAACCAGACTCAACCACGGAGACCATAATCGAGGCTTGGGCGGTGCTGGCACGACGCCTCGAGCTCCGCGGCGTGACCGATCCAGAGGTCGCGACCAACGGGCTTCGCCTGCGCAAGGCGGTGGACGAGGCGAAAGCTATTCTCACCGACGAAGAGCGCCGAAGACAATACGACAGGGACCGCAAGGGCGTTACGGTCCCCGTGCCGAAGTTCCACCGCGATCCGCACGAAGACGCCAAGTTCTTACGCCTGCTGATGACCCCGTTCGACCGCATGAACGGCAAGGAGAAGGAGATCGCGAAGTCGCTGCACCAACGCGGCGCGGTGCTCTTTACGCGAGGCGACCTCGAGGGGGCCGAGAGGTTCTTTCGCCGCGCCCTCGATCTCGACGACAGCGTGGGCGTCCATCACCTCCGAGTGGGGTGGGTGATGCTGCAACGCACCGGGCCAAGCGACACCGCGCGTCAACACATCGAGCAGGCCGTGGCCTTCGACACGAACTCGTCGGAGGCGCACTACGCCCTCGCCTCGTACTGGAAGGCGGTGGGGGACCACGACAAGTATCGGAAGGAGCTCGAAGCCACTGCCCGCGGTAAACCCACGCTGCCGAAAGCCGAGATGGAGCTCGGGGCGCTGAAGGCCAAGGAGCGGCGCCAGGCCGAGGCGGACGCGCGGGCGAAGCGCATCGAGGAGGCCGAGAGGCCGATGTTCAGCCTGAAGCGCCTGTTCGGGCGTGACAAGAGCAGCTGACCCAGAGCGCGGCCAGGGCCTCGCAACCCTCAACGTCGCGCGCTGAGAAGCGGTCGAGCACCGGGCTGTCGAGATCCAACACCCCCAGCAGTCGATCCGCCTGGAGCAGGGGCACCACCAACTCCGAGCGGGACGCCGCGTCGCAAGCGATGTGGTCCGGGAAGGCGTGTACATCGGGCACTCGCTGGGTGGCTCGCGATCGCGCCGCTGCGCCGCAGACCCCTCGACTGAAGGGGATCCGGATGCAGGCTGGCCGGCCCTGGAAGGGGCCCAGGACCAGCTCGTCTCCTACGTTCCGGTAGAACCCCACCCAGTTGAGGTCCGGCAGACCGTGAAAGAGCAGCGCCGCGAGGTTGGCGGCGTTCGCGATGGCGTCGCGTTCGCCCTCGATCAGCGCCGCATACTCGGCCAGCAGCTCCGAGTAATCCCCGCGGATCCGCGCGCTGGGCCTCACGGGGCCGGCTTCCCGTTCGTCAGGTTCATGTTGGGCTTCCGACACGAGTCGTCCGGGGTCTCGATCCGGCACCTGGACCAGACACACCACGCGGCCACGAACTTGTTCGAGTCGCCTGCGCAGGCGAGCAGCGCTGGCAGGGCGTCCGGGTGTGCCAGGTGGCCGAGGGCCCGCGCCACGTTCCACCGCAGCTCTGGTTCCTGGGCGGTCAGCAGCGGCGCGAGCGCTGCCACAGCCGGCCGTCGTTCGTCACCTGTGAGCTCCTCGGCGAGCCGAAACGCCGACTCCGCTCGCGGTTTCCACCCACACCGCTCGTTGCCGACTGCCCGCAGGTGGGCCTGGACTACGTCGCCGCCGCGCGCCCACGCGACAACGCCGAGGGCCTTGCAGCGCACGGCCTCGTCGTCCCCTTCGGCCAGCGCCGTGAGCGCTGCGAAGTCGCGCGCCCGCGCTCGCTCGCCCACGAGGTCCATGGGATCGGCGGCGCAGGCCGCGAAGAAGAAGGGCAGGAGCCTGAATCGCACCAGTCTACGATGGCCGATCGCGGTCCGGGTGAAAAGCCGGCCTAGCGCTTCCTGGGGGGACGCTTCGCTGCCATGAGGTCGTCAAAGCGCCGGCGCTGCTCAGGAGTGAGCACCCGGTAGAGGGCGAGCCGGCCCTCGTCACGATGCGCGTCGAGCTGCTGCCTCAGGTCGGCCAGCTCGCGTCGCTTCGCCTCGATCGCCCCGCGGTCCGGCGACTCGGCCCGCCACAGGGCGTCGAGCTCTTCCCGGCCCTGGCGCAGAGTGGCCCGAAGCGGCTTCACCGTAGCCTTGCGGCTCTCGCGCTCTGCGCGAAGCTCCTTCCTCTGAGCCTCGCTGAGGTCGAGCTGCTTCAGCACCCCCCGCAGTCGACCGGACCTCTCGGGGCCCTGCTCCGGTCCGGCTCCCGGCGGGGCGGCTGCGGAGAGGGGCGCCGCCAACAAGAGCACACCCAGCCATGCCCCCCTTCGGGTCCAAGGTCCAAGCACCGAGATCCGTGACTCTTTCGTCTTCATGCGTCCTCCTAAGACCCGACACGATCCGCCGGACCGCAGAGCAACCACCGTGCCGGGTCGAGAAGCCGCGTGCCGACTCAGCGCTCGATGCTGGGCCCCGACAGGCCGTCGCGACAGCTGTAACGCTTCCTTGACACCAGGGCGCGTGGTATCCCTCGCCGCCCTATGAAGCGCGTCCTCATCGCCAACCGGGGCGAGATCGCCGTCCGGATCATTCGCACGCTGAAGGAGCTCGGGCTCGAGTCGGTCGCCGTGTTCTCGGAGGCCGATGAGGCCGCGCCGCATGTCTTCCAGGCCGACCGCGCCGTGTGCCTCGGGCCCGCGCCCGCCGCCGAGAGCTACCTCAACCTCCCTCGCCTCATCGAGGTCCTTCGAGAGACCGGCGCGGACGCCGTGCACCCGGGCTATGGCCTGCTCTCGGAGAACCCGGCGTTCGCCGAGGCGGTGGCTGACGCCGGTGCCGTCTTCATCGGGCCTCCGCCATCGGCGATGCGCGCGATGAGCAAGAAGACGGATGCCCGCGACACGATGATCCGCGCCGGCGTCCCCGTGGTGCCCGGCGGCACCATCCACGACGCGGAGCGCATCGGTGTCCCCGTGCTGGTCAAGGCCTCTGGCGGCGGCGGCGGAAAGGGGATGCGACGGGTAGACCGCCTCGCGGATCTCGACGACGCGGTCGCGTCGTGCCAACGGGAGGCCGCGAAGGCGTTCGGCGACAGCCACGTCTACCTCGAGAAGCTGGTGCTTCGTCCCCGCCA
>SXOO01000051.1 GCA_005776725.1 Pseudomonadota bacterium
GGGCGCGCCACCGAGCCGACCAGCGGCCCGAGCCAGGCATAGGCGAAGGGGCTGGGCGCGTTCGGGTTGACCGCGCCGCCCGGCAGATAGCCGAACACGTCCTGGATCAGCTTGGGGAACGCCGCGGAGAAGCCAATGAAGCTCCCGAAGGTCATGATGTAGAGCACCGTCATGATCCACGTATGACGGCTCCGGAACATCGCGAACTGACCGGCGAGGTTCTGCCGCACGGCCGCGGGCGTCAGAGTGCGCATGACCAGGAGGGTGAGGACCACGGTGGCGGGGAGCACGATCAACGGGCTGAGGTTGAGCCCGAGCAGGAGGTACAGCCCGATCGCGGCGGCTCCGAGGCCCAGGACCGTGAGCCACAACATCCGACCGATGGCGGCCGCCGTGTTGGCCACGTCGTGCCGTGGGAGGTTGTCCATGCCGAACCATGCGGCGATCGCCAAGGTACCGAGGATGGGGACCCAGACGAGCCCGCAGTTCTGGATATATGTGAGGTCCTGTCCCAGGCTTCGGCCGTCACCCCCGAGGCTGCCGAACATCGCGAAGCTCATGGCCCAGGGCAGCAGCACCTGCATCAGGCTCACCCCGAGGTTGCCGACGCCAGCGTTGATCCCGAGCGCGAGGCCCTGCATGCGCTTCGGGAAGAAGAAGCTGATGTTGGACATAGAAGACGCGAACGCGCCGCCGCCAAACCCGGAGAGCGCCGCCAGGATCGCGTAGGTGGAGAACGAGGTATTCGGGTCCTGCAGCGCGATCCCCACGCCGAGCGCCGGCAGGATGAGGAGCAGGGTGGTCACCGCGACCACGTTTCGCCCGCCCGCTAGCGCCACGAAGAACGAGTTTGGGATCCGGAGCGTGGCGCCGGCGAGGCCGGCGATGGACGTGAGCACATAGAAGAGCTGTTTGTTACGCCCTGGGTCGGGGTCGAACGACAGCCCCAGCTTCTGCATCTGCACGGTGATGATGGACCAGTACATCCACACGGCGAAGCCGCAGGACAGCGCCGGCACGGAGAGCAGCAGGTTGCGGAAGGCGACGCGTTTGCCCCCGGCCTCCCACTGTTCGGTGTTCTCCGGGTCCCACTTCGAGAGATCCACGGCGGGAGGTGCCCCTCGGGCCTCGCTGGGTGTTGCGATCATCAGTGCTTCTCCTCCCCAACGTGGGGATGATCCAGGGTTTCAGCGACGTGTGGGGCGTGCTCGGCCATCATTCGGCGAATGACGAGGTGCATCCACACCAGGCAGATGAGGCTGATCAGCGCCAGGAACATCCACGCGGTGGTCCAGAGACCAGACTCGCGCAGCAGATAGCCGAAGATGATCGGGCAGACGAAGCCGCCGAGGCCGCCGAGCACGCCCACGATCCCCCCGACCACGCCCACATCGTGCGGGAAGTACTCCGGGATGTGTTTGTACACAGCGGCCTTGCCGATCCCCATCAGGAGGCCGATCACACAAGCGATGGCAGTGAAGATCCAGATGTTGGCCTGGAAGTAGATATGTGACACGCCGCGGGCGAGGAGCTGCCGCTTCACCACCGTCTCTCCGACCTTGACCACGGGCTCCTGCCAGGTGCGCGCCGTGGGCCAGATAAGCGTCTCCTGGTCGGTGAACTGTGTGGACTCCGACGGCTTGGAGTGCAGCGCCAGCGACTTGCCGCCCACCACGATGGCCTCCGGCGAGACCCGCTCGACCACTCCAGCGGCGGGGGCCAGCACGCCCTCGCCGTTCGCGTGAATGTCCATGCGCGGCACGATCAGCATCATTGACAGCAGCGTGCAGCCGCCCAGCACCCAGTACATCACCGTGCGCGCCCCGAAGCGGTCGGACAGGTATCCGCCCAGCGCGCGGATCACGCCCGACGGGAAGGTGAAGATCGCGGCCAAGGCGCCCGCGAGCGCCACGGAGGTGGCGTAGACGCTGACGTAGTACGGGATGAGCCACTGCGACAGCGCGACGAAGCCGCCGAAGACCAGGAAGTAGTAGAGGCCGAAGCGCCAGACACGCACGCTCCCGAGGGGCGCGAGGTTTTGCCGCAGCGTCTTTCCCGCCGCGAGGGGGTCCTTCCGCTCCACCGTCGCGAACCAGAACAGGACCGCCGTCACCGCCAGGATCCCGGCGTAGACCCTGGGCATGAGGCGCCAACCGTCGGGGTTGAGGCCGCCATCCGTGGCCCACCGAAGCAGGCTGGGCGCGGCGAGGCTGGTGAGCCCGGCGCCCGCGTTGCCCGCTCCGAAGATGCCGAGGGCGGTCCCCTGTCGGTTACGCGGGAAGAACAGCGCGGAGTAGGCGATCCCCACCGCGAACGACGTACCCGAGATCCCGAAGCCCAGGCTCGCCCATGCGAAACCGCTGAACGAGTCCGCGAGGCTCACCAGCCAGCAGAAAGGCGCAGACACCAGCATCACGCCGGTGAAGACCAGACGTCCGCCGTAGCGATCCGTGAGGAGCCCCACCGGCAACCGGAGCAGCGACCCCGTGAGGACGGGGATGCCGATCAGCCACCCGAGCTGCGCCTTGTCGAACGCGAAGACGTGCGCGTCCACGAGGTGCGTCACGAGGACCCCGTTCATCATCCAGACCGCGAAGCACACCGTGAAGGCCGCCGTGTTGGCGGCGAGGACGCGGTAGGACAAGCGTTTGTCTGGCTCCATGATCGTCTACTCCTTGGGTGACTTTCCGCGGCCGAGGGCCGCTTCGGCCGCGTGGCCGAACCACGTGAGGATGTGTCCGAGGCCGTAGAGGCCCAGCGCCGTGGCCAGCGCCAGGAGCAGCAGGTCCAAACGATGGCGCGACAGATTCACCACGAACAGCTTCCACGGGTCGCCGTGGTTTGGATCGAGCGGGTGTGTCCCCTCGTCGTACTCGTCTCCGTCGGAGATACCGTCGCCGTCCAGATCGCTGAGGCGCATCGCGTCTCCCAGCCCGGCTGGGGTGGCGCGCATGGAGAGCACGGCGTTCTTGCCCACACCCTCGATGATGGCGTCGCCGAACCGGTTCAGGATGGGGCTGTCCACCTTCTGTCCGGGTTCGAACGCGATCCGGGCGGCGTTGAGGCGCGCGATCCCCTCCGCGTCGAGAGAGCCGACCTGCCCGGCCTTGACGCCGTCTGGGCCGTCGGCGTGGGCGTGGCACATGGCGCAGTTGACGCCACGACCCGAGCGCTCCTGCGAGTACTTCTGGAACTCGGGGTATGCCGTGGCGGCCGAGGGCAGCGCGAGCACCAGCGCGATCACGGCGAGCGGTTTGAGCGAGCGCATCTCAGTGCCCCCCTTTGATCATCTCGTAGATCTCCTGGCCAAACACCGTCGAGACCACCAGGTACGCGGCGACCAGGATCGCGATGGTCGAGAGGACCCGTCGGCTGGTGCCTCGGAAGATGACCGGCGCCATCAGCAGCACGCCCACGGCGAGCATCACGATGAGGTTCACCAGCCAGAACGGCAGGAGCTCGAGCGGGTAGTAGAGGAACAAGAAGTACCACTCGGGCTTGATCCCGTCGGGCGTGGAGCCAAGGGCGTCGTACGGCTCGAAGAGCGGGTAGTCGAAGAACGCCTCGAAAGGAATGCACAGCGCGATGGTGGCCAGCACAAACATCACCACGCCCCAGACCCGGAAGTCCTTGAGCACGAAGAACGGGAAGAAGCGCTCCGAGCGCGTGGTCGGTTTGTCCACTCCCGGGCTCATGCCGTGGATCTGCACCTGAAAGAGGTGGAGGCCCAGGACGGCGAAGGTGGCCAGCGGTAGCAGGACCACATGAGCGGCGAAGAACCGGGAGAGCGTGGCTTGCCCCACGGCGGCTTCACCCTGGATAGCCACCCGGATCTTGGTGGGGATCTCGGACAACGCGCCCGGGAGGAACTCTCCAAGCTGCTCGATGGACTGGAGGCCAACCTTCGTGGCGTTCACCGCGATCTGGTGCCACGGGAGGAGGTAGCCCGTGAAACCGAAGGCGAACGTGAGCATCAGCAGGAGCACCCCCGACACCCAGGTGAGCTCTCTGGGCCTCGCGAAGGCCTTCATCGCGAACGTGGTGAGCAGGTGGATCAGCAGGGTGAAGATCATCCCGGAGCTCGACCACGCGTGGATGTTCCGTATGAGCGCGCCGCCGGCCACGTTGCGGGTGAGATACTCCACCGAGGCGTGCGCGTCGCTCACGCTGGGCTGGTAGTAGAACAGCAGCGCGATCCCGGTCATGAGCTGGATGCCGAAGAAGAACAGCACCAGCCCGCCGAGGTAGTACGCCCAGCTCATCCGATGGACCGGGACGTCCTTCTTGGCCACCATGGACTGGAAGTTGAGCTTCTCCATCGGGAAGCGATCCGCTAGGAAGCGGATGCTGCGCGCGAAGCGGGTGGATTCGTTCATACGGCCCCCCTGTCGGTGTCACGGATGACGCACACCTCGTGGTCTGCGAGCGAGGGGTCGAACGTCCCTTCCAGGGCCCTGCCAGCCGGCTTCTGCGCCACGATCTTGCCGTCGGGACCTCGCAGCGCCCAGCCCAGATGGGGGAGCGGCGTCTTCGCCGGCGCCCCTTCGTTGGGTTGCCCGGTCTTGATGTCGAAGTAGGACACGTGGCACGGACAGAGGATCCGGCCCTGTTCGTCTGCCTGGCTGCCAACGGTACAGCCCAGGTGTGTGCACTTCGCCGAGATCAGGATGGGAGCGCCGTCAGCGCCCTTGAACGCCAGCGCTGCGCGCATCTCGAAGTCGATGAAGTACTTGCCGGCCGCGGGCAGCAGCTCCCCCAGCTTGGCGATGGGGATGAGCTCTTTGCGCATTCGCTCGAGCTCGAGCGCCCGCTGCTCCGCGGTCTGCTCCAGGCGCTCCAGCTTCTGCGAGAGCAGCGCCTCCTTCTCGGCCTTGGTCATGTCATCGCCCTTGACGAAGCGGGCCACCTTGTCGAAGACGCCAACCGCCATGAGCGCGGCGGCGCCGCCCACCCCGGCGAGCCCGCGCATCAGGCCGCGACGGCCCTCCTCCGGGTCGCCGCCGGGGAGCACGGCCACGCTCTCGGCGCGCCGGGCGCTGGCCCAGACCACGCGCTGGAAGGGCCTCACCAGATAGCCCACGGGCACCACGAAGGCGTGGACGAGGCGAGAGAACGGCACCAGCGCGAAGAGCGCGAAGGCCAGCACGACGTGCGCCTTCACGGCGGGCGGCATCTCGCTCACCAGCCCCAGATCGGGCGACAGCGTGAACAGCCCGTGGAGGTAACGCATCAGCGTGCCGGGCGCCCAGGCGGCGCCCCACGGATGGAGCACGGCGACCAGGAGGCCCAGGACCACCTGCGCGGCGAGCACCGCCAAGACCAGGAGGTCCACCACGGTGGTGACCGACTGCAGGCGCGCCACCAGGACCCGCCGCACCAGCAGGACCACGATTCCGGCCAGGGCCATGACCCCCGCGGCCATTCCGATGGCCTCCACCGCGAGGAGCACCGGCTCGCTCGCTACGATGGCCTGCCACAGCCCGGGCACGAGGAACGGCACCAGGTGCCCCACCAGGACCACCAGGATGCCGAGATGCCACGGCACCGAGCCCCACGCGAGGCTGCGCTTCTCGAGGACCTGCGACGAGAGCGAGGTGACGGAGTAGGGCCGAAAGACGAACCGGTAGGCGGTCCCCACGACCAGCAGCGCCAGGGCCAGGTATGGGAGGCCGACGTATAGGAAGGCTTCGAGCATCACGGTCCTCCGAGGGTGTTGCACGGGCGGGTGCCGCAACCGCCGGTTGGGGATTGCCCGGGTCCCGCCCCGGTGGTGGTGCACCCAGGTCGCTGCGTGGGGGTAGGCAGCTCGAGAGCTTCAGGCACCGTGAGACCCACGGTGGCGGCGACCTCGGCGATCGCGGCTGGCAGCAGGTGGCGGTAGGGGCTGCGCGACGGCGCCAGGGCCTCGCTCATCAGCCGGAACGCAGGCAGCACGGCGTAGATCGCCAGGTCGGCCCACTCCGGACCGGGCAGGCGCGGGCCGCTCTCCAGCACCAGCGCCAGGTGGTCGGGTAGCTCGGTGCCGTCGCTCACTCCGATGCGTCCGTAAGCCGCCCGGAGCCCTGTCATCAGCATCGCGCGCTGGAAGCTCTCCTCGCCCCAGAGGTGAACGGACAAGTACGGCGCCACCACCGGCGACAGGTCGAACGTGCGCTCGTAGATCTCCTCGAGGCCCGCCTGGCCAAGCAGGTCGGCCTCGTCGGCGAAGAGCCGCCATGCGTCCGGCTCCGCGGAGGCGGCTGCATGACGGCGCGCGAGGGCGGCGGGGGACTCGTCGTGAGCGCCTGCCCCCGCTCGAGGCCCGCCGTGGGGGTACGCGAGTAGGCGCGCGAGCACCGTGAGGCGCTCGAAGCTCTCTGGGCAAGCGCACGGAACCGGCTCAGCGCCTCGGCTGTCGCAGTCGTGGGCCGGGGAGTCCGTGACGGGGCGAGGGTTCAGTGTGTCGTTCACGGTTGGCTCCTACGCGCCTCGTGTGGGCGTCTCTGTGAGACCCAGTCCGCAGCTGCCTTTGCGGAACTCCGGGCTGCATGGCCCGTCCGCGCCGGCGATCTGCTCCTCGCGCTGAATCGGAGGGAGCACGAAGCGCTCCGATGAGTCGGTGAGGGCCGTCATGCGGTAGATGGCCTCGGCGTCTTCGGGTGTGAGGCAGGCGTCGGCCAGGATCCGGCTCACCCGGGCCGAGTCGAGGTCGCCCACGTGCCGCTGCCGCTGGTGGATCCGCACAGCGGCCAGCTTGTGCATCACCTCACCCACGACCCCGACATTGCCGGCGCTGAAGAGCGCCGAGAGGTAGCGCATGGGCAGCCGCGCCTTCGCGACGTCCGCCAGGAGCTCGTCCGAGTCGTGCTCGTACAGCGACAGACCCGCCCGGCCCGACACGGGCAGCAGCGGAGGCACGTAGTACAGCATGGGCATGGTGCGGAACTCGGGGTGCAGGGGCAGGGCGAGCTTCCACTCCTTGACCCACCGCCACACGGGCGACCGTACGGCGGCGTCCAGCATCTCTGGGCTGATGCCGTTCGCGAGGGCGGCTGCGCGGACCTTCGGCTCCCTCGGGTCCAGGATCAGATCCCGCTGCGCGTCCACGAGCTGGGCGGCGGGGACCTTCATGGCCGCCTCGACCCGTGAAGCGTCGTACAGGAGCACGCCCATGTACCGGATGCGACCGACACAGCTGTGGAAGCAGGCGGGCGCCTGCCCCGTCTCGAGGCGCGGGTAGCAGAGGATGCACGTCTCCGACTTGCCCGTCTTCCAGTTGAAGTAGGTCTTCTTGTATGGACAGGCGGTCACACACGCCCGCCAACCTCGGCAAGCGTCCTGGTTGATGAGGACGATCCCGTCTTCGCCGCGTTTGTAGATAGCGCCGGAGGGGCACGACGCCACGCACGACGGGTTCACGCAGTGGTTGCAGATCCGAGGGAGGTACATCATGGAGATGCCCTCGATCTCGAAGAGCATCTTGCGCTCGTCTTCGGTGAGCTGCCCGAGGTTCGGGTCGTTCTCGGCGTAGAGCGGCGAGCCCGAGAGGTCGTCGTCCCAGTTCGGGCCGCGCTCGATATCGATGGGCTCCCCCGTGATCAGGGACACGGGCACGGCCGTGGGCTGATCGTCCCCGGCCGGGCTGTCGAACAGGTCTCGGTATTTGTACGTCCAGGGCTCGTAGTAGTCGTCGAGGCCGGGCTGGTTGGGGTTGTAGAAGAGGCGCGTGAGGGCTGAGAAGCGCGTCTGGGCCTTGAGCCGCAGCTCGCCTTTGGCGGTGACCTCCCAGCCACCCCGGTAGTTGACCTGGTCCTCCCACCCTGTCGGGTAGCCGGTGCCGGGCTTCGTTTCTACGTTGTTCCACCACATGTATTCGGCGCCAGGCCGGTCGGTCCACAC
>SXOO01000052.1 GCA_005776725.1 Pseudomonadota bacterium
CTCGGCCGGAATAGCCCCGGAAGAGCCGAAATAACGACGACGCCAGCACGATCCACCGGCCCCAAGAGGCCCACCCCGGCCCCTGGACCCGCCTGCGAGCTCCGACTATGCTGCCCAGGTGGTTCGGAAGCACTATCCTCCAGGACCTCATGGCCTATCCGCCCAACGCTCCGCTCATGGTGTTCAAGGGCGCGCCCGAAGGCGACCACGCCCCCGACGCGGCGCTCCGCCACCGCCTGCCGCGGCTCGACCACGCGCACACGCAGCTCATGCTGGGTCAGATGCTTGGGGGGCTGCTCTACACGCGCCTCGGCGACTACGACGAGCTCCGTCCGTTCGGGCGCCCGTGGTTCCGCGACGAGCGTGTGGCCCCTGCGCTGGCCGCGTTCAAGGCGGCGCTCGCCAGCGTGGAGGAGCGGATCCAGACGCGGAACACGCGCCGCCTGCTGAGCTACCCCTACCTGCTCCCGTCGCGGATCCCGCGCTCGGTCAACATCTGACGCGAGAGACGCCGCCCCGCCCTGCGGGGTAGGCTTTGGCGATGCGCCGCTTCGCCCCGCTCCTCCTCGCGCTGTCCTGCACCAATCCGGGCGCGTCGCCGTCCGGGAGCCCCGCCGACGCTGCAAGCGACTTGCCGCCGTCCGGGCCACTCGAGGACGTGCAGGCGACCGACACGGACTGCTCGAGCGACGCCGACGGGTCCCTCGAAGACGCCCTGGAGCCGCCCGCCCCGGAGCCGCCCGATCTGGCCGTCTTCGTGGACCCCCGGATCGGCACGGACGGGAGCGGCAATGTCGCCGTGGGCGCCGCGGTGCCCCACGGCTGGGTGCGCCTCGGCCCCAACACCGCGAACGAGGCGCTCGACATCGCGGCCTACCGCTGGAGCGCCACCCAGATCGAGGGCTTCACCCACACGCAGCTCTCGGGCGCCGGTGGCAGCGGCTACGGCTACAGCCACCTCCTGGTCATGCCGGTTACGGGCGGGGCGGAGCTCACGGGCCCGAGCGTGTGGCGCGCTGGCTTCTCCCACGAGGACGAGCGGGTGGAGGCCGGCTACTACCGCGTGCGGCTCGACACCGGCGTGGTGGCGGAGCTCACGGCCACGGGGCTTGCCGGGCTGCACCGCTACACGTTCCCAGCGGGCCGCGCCCGGCTGGTGCTGGACGTGGGGCACTCGCTCGGCAAGTCGGTCGGAGGTCGCGTGGAGCCGGTGGACGCACGCACGCTGCGTGGCTATGGCGACTACCAGGTGCACCCCACCATCGCGTTCCTGCTGGGCGATGGGCTAGCCGGCTCAGGGCGGCTCCCCACGGGCTCGCTCCGCGTGTACTTCACGGCGCGCCTGTCGCGCGACGCCGCGGCCGTCAGTGTGGCGCCGCGGGGCGCCCCCTGCCCGTCCTGCGCGGAGGCCGCCGAGGGCTCGGATCTCGTGGCCGAGTGGGAGCTGGGCACGGTGCCCGAGGGCGACGTGGTCGACGTGGAGGTGGGCGTGTCGCTCGTGGACGAGGCCACCGCGCTCCGCAACCTGGACGGCGAGGTGGACGCAGCGCTGGCGCTCCGCCCGGTCGAGGGCGCGGTGGGGCGCTTCGAGGCGGTGCGGGCCGCCGCGCGTTACGCCTGGAACACGCGGCTCTCCCGCGCGCAGGTCGAGGGCCCGGACGACGCCAAGACGGTGTTCTACACGGCGCTCTACCACACGCTCCTTCAGCCCGCCGACCTCACCGAGCGCGGCCCCAGCGGCCCGGTGTTCTCCACCGCGTTCGACGGGGTCCGCCGTACCCACCCCGCCGGTCAGCGCCGGTACTACACCGACGACTGGTGCGGCTGGGACACCTTTCGCACCTCGCACCCGCTCAGGACCCTGCTGGAGCCCGACGTGATGGGCGACCTCGTCGAGAGCTACGTCCACGCGTGGCGAGAGGGAGGGTGGCTCGACGTCTGCCCGTGGGCGGCCGCCGGCTACTCCCGCGTGATGATTGGCAACACGGCGTTCCCGATGGTGGCCGACGCGGTGCTGAAGGGTCTCGACGACTTCGACCACGAGGACGCGTGGAGCGCGCTGCTCCAGAGCGCCGACCACTACCTCGAGAACCCGCTGGCCGAGGGCGCCTGCGGCTACCTCGAGCTGGGCACCCCGGACGCCTACCGCGCGCTCGGGTATGTGCCGGACGAGTGTGATCCCACCCAGGCGGCGTCGATGACCCTCGAGTATGCCTACCAGGACGGGTGCCTCGCCACCGTGGCGGAGCGGTGGGGCCACGCGGCCGACGCCGAGCGGCTTCGGCTGCGCTCGGGGAGCTGGCGCAACCACTGGAACCCGGCGGTGCAGCACATGCAGAGCCGCCTCGCCAGCGGAGCGTGGCGCGAGCCGTTCGACCCCGCCGACGGCTCGGCCTCGAGCGGCTTCGTGGAGTCCACGGCCTGGACCTACACCTTCCATGTGCCACACGACGTGCCGGCGCTGGTCGAGCTGCTGGGCGGCGAAGCGGGGTTCAGGGCCAAGCTCGACACCTTCTTCGACGGCGGCCACTTCGACATGGGCAACGAGCCCGGCTTTCACATCCCATGGCTCTACGCGCTGGCCGGCGCACCGGGAGAGACGTCCCGGCGCGTGCGGGCGCTGCTCGCCGCGCACTTCTCCAACGCGCCTGGCGGCCTGCCCGGTAACGACGACAGCGGCGCCACCTCCGCGTGGGCGGCGTTCTCGCAGCTGGGCCTCTATCCGGTCAGCCTGGCCGACGCCCGCTACGTGCTGGGGAGCCCCGTGTTCGACCAGGCCACGCTCAGCCTCGTGCCCGGAGGCCCTCCCCTGGTCATCCGCACGAACCGCGCCTCGCCCGAGGCGGTGGCGCTCACCGGCGCCACGCTCGACGGGGTGGCCGTGACCACCCCCTGGCTCACACACGAGCAGCTGCTGGGCGCGCGAGAGCTGGTGCTGGAGCTGGGCCCGTGAGCGGCGCCACCTCGGGGGGCGGGTGAGCGCATGACGGGGCTCTGGCTCATCGTCACGCTCACTGGCGCGCCCCCGCGCGAGCTGCCCAGCGCGCTCGACACGCTGGACTCCGGCTACTGCGGCGCCCTACCCGCGGGCGCCGCG
This sequence comes from Pseudomonadota bacterium, assembly GCA_005776725.1. GTDB lineage: Bacteria > Myxococcota_A > UBA9042 > SXOO01. Next base: position 3,098 of record SXOO01000052.1, read on the forward strand.
CTCACGTGCGAGGCGCCCGCCGAGGCGGTGCTCGACCGCTGCGAGTTCTACGCCGAGGACGCCTGCCGTCGGTCGAGCGTCTCGCTGGGCTGCCGCACGCCTGACGGCGACGCCCACGGGGAGACCTGGGTCTACGGCGCGGCGCGGCCCGTCGTTCGGACGTACCGCGCGGGCGTACGCCACGGCCCCTCGGTCGAGGTGCCCCTGTCGGCACAGGTGGCCAGGCCGCTGAGCCCGCAGTGCGAGGTGGAGCCCCGGTGGCCCGCCGGGTGCGGCACCGTCCACGCCACCTACCGCGACGGCCTCCTCCATGGCCCGTGGTCGTGCGACCACGACGCCAGCGACGCGCCGTTCCTCGAGGGACGTTACGACGCAGGCGTACGGGACGGCCGCTGGACCTGGCGGGCGCGCGACGGGCACGTCCTTGGCGAGACGACGTACGCGCCGACCGGGCGCCGCCTCGAGCGCACGTGGTGCCCGGATGGCTCTGTCGCCTCCGAGGGTACGCTGGACGGTGGTCTCCGCTCTGGGCCGTACACCGAGCACGCGTGTGAGCCCCGGCCCGAGCGGCGCTGTGACGACCTGCGCGCCACGTACCGTGCAGGCATCCTGCACGGCTCGTGGACCTGCACGCGCGACGGAGCCGTCACGCTCGAGGGACGCTTCGACCTCGGGCGGCCCGCGGGGCGCTGGGTGTTCCACTCGAGCGGCCGCCCGGTGGGCGCCAGGGTCATGCGCGACGGCGCCTTCGTCGAGCGCTGCGCCGACGGCCGCGAGCTGGAGAGCTCCCTGCGGAGCAGCCTGTCGCCCTGCTACCCAGAGGAGGACCCGGAGTGAGCGCCCTGCTGCTGGGCGCCCTGGTCGCGCTCTTCGCCGGTGCGGCGCCACCACCCCTCGCGGGTGGGGCAGAGCCCACGCCGCCCGCGTGCCCGGACCGCGCCGCGGCCCAGCGCACGGAGTGGGTGGGCCCCCTCAGCGTCTTCGGCCCGGAGCTCGAGGACGACCTCCTCGGAACGGAGCGCCCGGTGGAGAGGGGCGCGTGGTGCGCTGGGAGTGCCGCGACGCGCAGGGCGCGCCGCACGGGGCCGTGCGGGTGGTGCTGCCGTTGGGCGAGGTGCTCCTCGAGGCGTCAGTCGACGCCAGGGGCCGCCTCGACGGCCCAGCGCGCTACCGTGCAGCGTACCAGCACATCTACGAGGGGCTCCCCGAGGCCCTGGCCCCCGAGGCGGCTGCGCTGGCGCTGCCCGGCTGCGACCGGGTCGACGCGACCTTTCGCACGGGAGTCCCGAGCGGGCCCCTGCGCTGCTACCGCCGGGGCGTGCTCCTGATCTCGGGCCAGCTCGTGGCCGGGCGCCCGGACGGGGAGTGGCGGTTCGCGGACGCCACCGGGGCCCTGGTGGGGCGGAACGTGGTGCACGCCGGGACGGGCTCGTGGGTCCATTGGGATGCCGAGGGGCGGGTGGTGTGGTCGGGGCGCCTCCGCGGGACCCGCTGGGAAGCGCTGGTGGCGCGGGTGACCCGGGCCGCCCAGGGCTCGCGCTGACGACTCTCGGGAACGCCACCCCGCCAGACGCATTGGGCACGGCGGGGATTGCAGTCAGAAGGCTCCCCGAGTCAGCCCCACTCTGCTGTCTTGAACTTCAGCTGGCCCGCATTCTCGCTCACTGCCCGCCGCAGCTGCTCGCTCACCCCCGCTGGAAACTCCCCCCGGATCTCCACCGTCACGCTCACAGCCCCGTTCGGATCCGAGGTGAGGAGGTTGATGAGCTCCTCGGCTACGGTCACCAGGTTCATCTTCGCGGTCAGGGCGTTGACCTCCACAGCGCCCACGAAGCTCGTGGGGCGCTTGGCCGCACCGCTGCTCGCGACGGGCGCGCCCGCAGCGGCCTCCTCGCGCAGCGGGCTCGGGCGCGTGAACCCTCCGCCAGCGCTGCCCGTCTCCGGCGCCGCCACGGGTCGGGGCTCGATGGCCTTCGCGGTCTCCATTCGGGCCGCATACGCACGCGCGACTTCGGGCTCGACGAGAAGCAGCGTGTCGTCTACTTGGATCGCGCCGCCCCCCAGGCGGAACCCCTCGAAGGTGTCGCCACCCTGCCCGTAGGCCAGGCCGAAGAAGTCGGCGCTGGCGGCGCCCTGCATGACCGCCTGCTCGAAGACAGCACGACCACGCAACCGCGGGAAGTAGGTGTGGCGTTGCAGGTCGTCCCACACCGTCAAAGCGCGCACGCTGGCGCGCCCGTCCTTCCAGTACAGCTCGCGCAGCCGCGTCCGTAGGTGGACCGGCGACCACGCCCGAATGACCAGCTCGTTCTCTTCACACACACGGTCCAGCTCGGTCACCAGCTGGGGCGCCGCGGCGTTGAGCGCGTACGCCTCGACAGCTTCGTCCTTGTCGGTGTCGGTCGGCTGGTGCTTCACCGGGCAGAGCACCCACCGGTAACAGTCGCGAATCGCCCGCTCGGCAACGGCCCTGGCCGTGCTCAGCTCGCGGTCGGCCTGCCCAACCTGGTGAAGGTCCACGTTGAGCTGCCCGCCCTTGATCGCCTTGACGATGCCTTCCCAAGCGAGCGCCACCCGGGTCATGTCGCGTACGCGGCCCACCGACCCCGTGTCTGCCACGAGAAACACCAGCCGATTGCTTCGAAGCCGCGGCCTGGTCCCGTTGGACCGGGCGTAGAGCTTCACCGCGTCCGTGGCGGGTGCCGGCGTCTGCTTGGAGTAGGAACAGTCAAGATCCAACACCACCAGCCGGAGCTGCTCGGTATCGGGCACGTCGCCGTGGGGCGTGAACACGTGCGCTGCATCGAAAAGCCCGCGCCCCGCGGTTAGGCGGCCCAAGATCTCCGCGATCCGAGGCCGCACCTCGCCGCGTTCGTCCAGGCGCGCCTTGAGGTCCTCCATCTCGCGCCTCAGGTTGGCCCGGGTATCGAACCAGAACCGCGTCGTGTCGCTCGTCTTGTCGCCGGACGCGCTCAGGTAGTGCAGCCGATCGGCCAGCCGGCTGAGGGCGTCCCCGTACAGCGCCGACGAGTGGCCGGGCTGGAGGCAGGCCAACAGGATCCGCGCCCTCTCCAGCCCTCGGTTCGTGTTGCCCGGCCGTGCCGAAGACGGCGCGCTGCCGAAGAACGCCGCACGTGCCACCCGCAAGCACGCCTGCACCGCACCAAAACGCGGCTCGCGGCGGTCCAGCTCGGCCGCCTCGGCCCGCTCCGCGTCGACGTCGCGATCCAGCACGGGATCCCAGCCTTGCGGCAGGTGTGACAGCAGCTCGTCGCGCGTCTTTCCGGGTCGGAGCGGCAGGCTGCTCGGAAGGATCACAAGGTCTCGGTCACCCTTCTTCCATAGCTCGTGGACCACATGCGCCATCAGCTTCAGGACACCGCGTGTCCGCTGGAAGCTCTCCAGCGTGGACCAGTCCCCGTAGAGCCTGTCGAACACCTCCGGGTGGATGGGGTACGCCTTGACCAGCCGGTCGAAGTAGCGTGCCTCCTGGGTCTCGGAGGGCAGCCGAGCCCCTTCGTTGAGGTAGAGGTTGGAGAGCGCTCGGCAGGTCTCGTCCCGCGCCGTAAGGTCGGTGGGGGGCTCGAACAGCCGGCGCCGCACGATCTCGAAGGATTCCTCGGTGCCCACAGGCTTCCACAGCGCGTGGACACGGCCAAACGTCTTCTCCAGAGCCCGGAGGGTCTGGGTCCCCCGCGCGCCGCCGGCCTCGACTTCCGACTCGGGCAACGACGCCAGCACTAGCGCGTTCGGCACCGCCTTCATCGCTTCGGTCAGTGCTTGAACGAACGACAGGTTGCTGTCGTAGCTGCCCCCGGAAAGCGCCTGGTTGTCCCCGAACTGCCGCACGTAGGCCACCAGCTCGTCGATCAGGACGACGCATGGCGCACACCAGCTCACGAGTCCGGTCAGGACGTCTTTTCCGGGCGAGGTGCCCGACTCGTCCGCGGCGCGCACCATCTCGTAGGCGTCCTGCCCGCCCAACTGCCACGCCAGCTCGCCCCAGAGGGTCCGGATCGTCTGTTTGCCCCGCACCCACGGCTGCGCTGGGGCGTGCGCCGTCCCATCGAGAACTGCGACGCGCGCGCGCGGCCCCGCCATCACGCCGGCCTGGTCGAGGACTTGAGCCACCCCCGCCAGCTCGCTGGTCGCCCCGTCCCACGTGGCCATGTGGTAGACGGCCAGCATGGTGTGCGTCTTGCCACCGCCGAAGGCCGTCTGGAGCTGCACGACCGGCTCGCCGCCGTCACCGTTCAGCCGTCGCGCGACCTGAACCAACAGCAGGCGCATGCCCTCGGTGATGTAGGTTCGCCGAAAGAACGCCGCGGCGTCCTGGTACTCGCGCGACGCCTTTCCGCTCCGCACCGCCGTAATGTCGGCGGCGAACTCGGACTGCTGGAACGTGCCTTCGAGCACGTCGGGATGCGGGACGGCGACCTCTCGCCAGGGCTTCAGGGTCATGTGGGGTCCTCCAGGCGGGCCGCATAGATGGTCAGCAGCAGCTCGCTCTGATCCAGCAGGCGATACTCGGGACGGCGCCCCGACAACGCCTCACTCTCATCCAGGATGATGCTCACGCCTTCACCACGTTTGTCCATGATCGTCTGGCGCGGGCCGGCGTCGTCGCCAATTACGGGGCACCGCGCCAGCGCGCTGATCAGTACGGAGTTTCGCGATGACTGGCGGAACGCCAGGCTGTCCGGGGTCATCGTCCCGACCAACGCGCCGGGGACGAAGAGCTCAAGGCGGTCGTCGAACAGACGCAGCCGGATCCTGGACCCGCGCATCGTGTAGTCGCGATGCGCAACGGCGTTGGTCACGGCCTCGAAGACAGCGCGCATCGCGTATCTGCAATAGGCGGACAGGCCGGCAGCGGACCCGGCCGGGGTGATCGCAGCTCCGGCGCCTCGGGGGACGTGACGCAGGTCCAGGTTGCGGCCGTCGCTGTCCCTGTGCGCCGATACTCGCATGTGGCGACGCACGAAGTCGCAGGCGACGTCGATCTGCCGATCCAGGGGACCGGTGATGTCCTCGGTAGCCAGGAGCGGGATCCCCCCGCCCGGCGACACTGGCCTCGTGACTCGATACGCGACAGCTTGGAAGAAGGCGGCACCCCGGTGCTCCTGGGGTTGGTCGCTAGCCATCAACAGACCCGCGGCGGTGGGGTGCCAGTCGCCGTGGCTGTCTCGTCCGGCCAGCCCCGCCCGCTCCAGACCGACGTTTGTGGGTACACCCGCGGCCAGCTTCAGCCAGCTCGGCAGACGCAGCTCTCCTATCTGCGCCGAGTGGACGAGATGCCTCTCGAATGGCACCGCCGCGGCATCTGTAGGTGTACTCGCGATCACGGCGTGCTCGCCCGCGGCTTCCATGCCGTGGTCCACGGCGCGGACAGAGCCGGGTGGGCGACGTCTGCCACTTCCACGCGAGGGTCGATGGGGCGCACCAGTCTCCGCAGCGTCTGCTTGAGGTCCGCCAAGTCCGGCAGTGACCGATAGAGGCGACTGCCGTGGGTGGGACGTTCGCAGTGAAAGTGGACCCGGATGAGGGGCACGCGGGCGGCTCTCGCGAAGAACGCCCTCTCCTCGTCTACGCCGGCCCGCGTCGCGCCGGCGAGGATCCCCGCAAGCGTGTCTCGTGCCTTCTTGGCAACGACTTTGGCCAAGGAGGGCCTCTGCTGGTCCGGCGCAATCTGCGTGAAGTCCTTCACCTCGACCATCCACAGCACAGTGCCCTGCTCGTCGATTACCAGAAAGTCCATGGCTGCGCTGTCCTCGCAGGCGTTGAAGTGCTTCCTGTACCACGTGGTGGCGTCATACCGTTGGGCCACCCAGCCGGCGGCCACCGTGAAGTCAACATTCGACTCGTGTAGCGTGGCCATTGGGCTCACTCCAGCGCGAGATAGCGGTCAGACTGCGCAAGGCTCTCGTCGAGGGCAGCGAGCTCGCCAGAGTCCTCCAACGCGTCGCCTTGGTCCACTCGAACTCCCTCGGACGTCGCGTGCAGCCCGAAGTAGCGAGTGAGCGGATATCGGAACAGTCGACTGGCGTCCCGCCTCGCCTGTTCTATCTCGAGTTCGCGTAGCAGGAACAGGCTGTGAGTGGCGACAAAGACCTGGACGCCGCCGCTCGCCAGATCCAGGAGGAGCGGGGCGAGCGAGCGGATCAGCCTCGGGTTGAGGTTGGACTCCGGTTCGTCCCAGAACAGGTAGCCCTTGTCATCGAGGCTGCCGTTGGCGATCAGGCGCGCCACCATCGTCAGCTTTCGATATCCCTCGGCCACCAGGTCTGCCTCGACCTTGGCGTTCGGATCCGACATCTGTACGAAGAAGCGGTCACCTTCGAGCACCGCCTTGCACCCGATGGCCGCCTCGAGCGGTTCCAGGAGCACAGCGATCTCGCGCTTCTTCGGTCCGCGGGCGACGGGCGCCCCGAGCAGGACGCAGGTATCGCGCCACGTCGCGTCGAAGGGCACGGCTTGGGTCTCGTATAGGCTGACGAAGCCTGGGTAAACCGACAGCAGCTCGCGTGTTGGAAGAAACACGGGCGCCTGCGGCTGCCACGTCCGCGGCAGATCGTGGACCCTCACGGCCTTGTCACTCTGCGTCGAGAAGCTGAGCGTGAGCGAGCCCCCGCCCACGAAGTGCGCCCCGACCTCTGCCCGGCTCTGCCCGTGGACTCGGCGCGCAAGGCGACCCAGGCGGCCGCGATCTGGCCGGAACACCGACACCAGTCGCGAACCGAGCTGCGTCTCCAGCGCCCCTTTGGTCGGGCGCTCCGAGGGCGGTGCGTTCGGGGGAGGTACCAGACAGCCGAGTACGCTGTACGCCAACTTCAAGAGGTGGGTCTTGCCGGTGCTGTTCGCGCCGTGGATCACGTTGAGCGCGCCCAGGTTGAAGACAGCGCGCGAGAAGACGGTCACGTTGTCCACGTACAGTTGCTCGAGCATCAGCCGCCTCCGAAGAGCCGGAGCTGGGAGGCGGGCTCGGGCACCGCGCTGGAGACCGTCTCGATGGCGGCCCAGGAGGTGACGAGGTCGTTGTAGGCGCGGGCGTCCTCGGCCCAGCCGCGACGCTCGCAGAGGGTATAGAGGCGGTAGGCAAGCTGCCGGACGGCGGAGGTCTTGTCTTTCACCGCGCCCAGTAGCCGGCCGGCGCCCTCTTCGCCCTGGCTTCGGAAGGCCCGGATCAGCTGATGGAGAACCTCCCAGACCGGGAGGCGGGTGTCGGTGCGGGGCTCCCAGGACTCTGGGTAGTCTGCAGGGCGGCGTAGGCGAGCCTTGCCGCCGCCGCTGACGAGCACGCCGGCCTGGTCCAGGCCCGAGACGCTGGTCGCCTTGGCGCGTGCTAGAACGTCGGCGTCGCCAAACGCACCGTCGGCCCAGCCGTGCTGGTCGAACCACTGGAGGCAGAACTGCGTGTCCGCGTCGAAGTCGTCGTCGGCGAGGAACGCGTTGATGAGCTTGAGCGCGGTCTTGACGCTCATGGCGGTGCCGTCCGCCTCAAGGACCGCGGCGTACTGAGAGAACACCGCCATTCCGGGTCCAATGATCGCCTGCGACAGGTCCACGGGGGCAACCGGCGAGCGCCCCTCGCCAGCGCCGCGGGTCATGTCGTCGAGCGCCAGAGGCAATACAGCGTTCAGTTCGCGGAGGAAGTCGCGCCTCGCGACGGTGCGCGCCGTCTCGTGCCGGCGGCGACAGACCAGAACGATGCTGGAGGCGAGGGCGTTCGTTCCGGAGCCGATCATGCGGTTGCCCAGCTCGGTTCGCATTGGCCACGTGCCCGTCAGCGCGAATCCGGCTTCCAGGACCGCGCTCAGAAAGGTCTCCCAGCCGGTCGACGACGTGCCCTTGTCGCCCTTGGTCTCCGACTGCTTGAAGGCGTAGAAGATGGTCACCGGGGCCGACGGATGCGCTTGGGCCGAGAGACGCCGCATCGCCTCTGTCATCCCGGTGAGGAAGAACCGTTCGGCACCTTCCTTCGAGCCGTGACGGTACGGGGTGGCGACGAGTTCCTCGGCTTTGGGCACCGCAATCGTGGACACGAGCTGGGGCAGCACCGTTCGGAGGGCTCGGCGAAGCCAGACGTAGAAGAAATCGGAGAGGTCGGCGTAGCCGATGTTGTCGTAGTATGGCGGGTCCGTTGACACGTAGCGCCGAGCCGAAAGTGCCTGAATCTGAGCATCGGCCTGGAGTCCTGTACCTCCCGGTCCCAACGGGGCCGGCAGGCGAGCAACGACATCTGCGACGCGCCCGATTGCACTCTCCACGCTGGCGGCGACACCTGAGAAGATGTTGGCCTCAGCGAAGTCCCACGACATAGGGATCGCTTGTCGAGAGAAGACATTACGCACACCAGACTCGCGGCCCTGACCCTCTCGGATGTCCCAAGTGCAGATGGTCGAGCATCGGTCGGCGAGGCGCCCCAGCATCATCGAGAGTAGCAGCGACATCGAGTCGGCGTAGGCTCGGGCGCCTCGGCCGCCTTGCTCCAGGCCTTGGGTGTCGTTGGGGAGGCCGGCCGCGATGGCGTCTTGTTCCGCTTTGGTTCGGGCTTCCCCGACGAGGTCGGAGAAGGTCGTGAGGGCCACGAGCTGCCGGTTTGTGAAGAGATCCGCGAAGCTCGCGAGCCCATAGTTCGGCGTCTTAAAGTCACGCGGGTTGTCAGGGAGCTCAAGTTCGGGGCGCCACGTGGGATGCGCCGAGTCAACCAGCACCTCATGCTGCGACGAAGGGGTCAGATACACCCGGCCGCGTGGCCCTTCCACCACGATCGCCATTAGTCTCCTTCCCAACCCGGAGCCACGACCCGTGGTTCGGATATGGCGGTAGTCGATTGGTGTCCCAGAGAGGATGCAAACGAAGGCTGCTCGCTTCCCGGCCGTCGTGCCGGTGGCTGCGGAACTGGGAGGCGGGCCGGTGCGGACTGCGAAGCGATACGTGCCACCCTCCACAACCGGCTCGACCCAAGCCTCCTTGCCTTCCTTCGACGCGAGCACGAAGCTCGAAACCAGCGGCACGTCGACATGGGAGTACGCCGGATTCGGACTCTTGACCGTCCGGGCCCAGAGCCACGCGATAACCGTCAGGTCCTGGCCGACGAGCGGCTTCAGGTCCTCCCGAGTGGCAGCCATCTCGGCCGTGACTCGTACGTTCGGGTACAGGTGGCCGATGCGCTTCTCGGCTTCGTCCCGCATCCACTGCCCGTAGCGTCGGACGTCCTCCGCCAACCCCTGGGCACCGACCCACTTGCGGGCGTAGAGGCTGCGGTCGGCCCTCGCCGCCGGGTGGACCGGCTCCATGCCCGCGAACTTCGGCGGGATCTCGATCATGGCCTTGTTGATCAGGACGGCCACCGGGTTCAAGTCTGAGGCGAACGCCTCCAAGCCCAGGCGCTGCGCTTCGAGGGGAATCGTGCCACCACCGGCGAAGGGATCGTGGAGCCCAGGCATCTCGTCTGGGTCGAAGAGAGTGTCGGCCTCTGGGTGCTCGCGGTTCAGCGCGCACACCTCCCGCCACGACTGCCGGATCTCGGCCCGAGCCCGCCGCAGGACCTCCTCGTTGGTGGTGTTCTCCCACTTCACGAGTTCGGAGATCAGGGCGAACAGGTAGTTACGACGCTGGGTGAAACCGCCCCGTTGCTGCAGCGACGGTTTCTGGCCGGGGTTCTGAAACTCCCAAAGGGACGCGGGATCATTGACCAGTTGCCCAAAGATCACAGCGCGCGCCGCGGCGAGCGGCCGCCGGGCCCACCAGAGGTGGAGCGTGCTGGGGTGCCCGTGACGGATGGACTTCTCGCGTGCGGCTTCGGCGTTGATGGCGTCAAGCGGCAGCGCCACCTCGATGAGCTTCTTGGGCGAGTGGACGGGGTGGATGGTGCTCATGCCGGGGCGCCTCGGAGGAAGTGTCGGATGATGGTCGAGAAGGGCTCGTGCGCGGTCGCAGCGATCTCGTCCACGATGATCGCCTCGGCCTCGTCGACTGAGAAGGACGCCAGCGCCCCTAGCAGGTCCGGCTCGCGCTGGAGGTAGAACTGCAGTCGTCGGGCGCGCTCCGCGCAGAGCGAGCGGCCACCGTGGTCGTGATCGAGGTTCAGGTTCAGCACGTCGATCGTAGTCTGCGCTCGGTGCCGTGCCGCATCGGACAAGGCGGGGCACGGCACGACCCGGCCTGACTGTCGTATTATGAGGTAGTCGTCGGGGTCGTCAACGCAGGGGTCCAGCAGGACGTGACACTCATAGTGGGGCGCTGCGCCGCTGTCCTTGAAGTGTCCGCAGCTGTCCTTGCGGTCGCACGAGCCGAACAGGTTTGTCCACTCGAACGTCCGCCCAGGATGACGTCGTTTCCGACATCTGTGCTCGACGTGCTGGTCCAAAGCGTCCAGTGAACCCTCGCAGTAGGCACACAGGCCGCACTGCATCTCGCGGATAGCGTCGCGAATGGCCGCTTTGTCGGTGGGTGTCACGTCCTCCCAATTGTGTTGCCCGTGCTTGTAGTGAGTCAGCACTTCGGGGGCCACGCCACGATGCAGCCGCTTCATGCCGTGCCCTTGTCCGAGCGCCGGCTCAACGCCGCCCGGAACCGGATCACCCGGTCGAGGTCGAGGACCTCCGGGTGCTGGCGGCCGAAGTGCTCGTCCAGACGAGCACGCAGGGCCACGCCGTCGTCGCTGGTGTGTTGACCGTCTTGGATCAGAGCCTGGTACCGCTCCAGCTCGCGCCGGATGGGAACGTCTGGCGTCGGGGCGACCTGCATCACGCTGTTCATGACGTCGCCTGAGGGAACGCCTTGGGTCTGGAGGGGAGGCTGCACTGCCTCGTACATCCCGTCGGCGCCGCGAAGGACACGAATACACTCCCGTGGTATCGTGCTCAGGACCTGTGGGCTGTGCGTCGTCACGACGAACTGTACCAGCGGGAACGCCTCGCGCAGACTAATAAGCACCTCCTGCTGCCATGACGGGTGAAGGTGCATGTCCACCTCGTCGATGAGGACGATGCCAGACGTCTGGCTCGGGGCGTTCGCGCCGTGGTGAGGATTGAGCCGAACGACACGGTGCGCGAGGTCGGCGACCATTCCGATCATGTTGCGCACCCCGTCGCTGAGCAGGGAGACCGGTAACCGGCCGTGCACCTCATGCTGAGCCACAACCTCCTCGCCGAGGAAGTCCCAATCGAGCCGACTCCAGCCGCTGGGTGCCAGAACGAGGTCCGTCGCTCGGCGGACAGCCTCGAGGAGCTGGGTCGGACGCATCGCGTGCGCCACTCCGCTCTGTACTTCCTTCGTGGCTTCGAGCACGACCGCTTGGAACCACAGTACAAAGTGGCTGAAACTGGACGCTGGATTGAGCGCGTCGACATAGCCGGACGTGTTCATGTCCAAGCGGGCCGCGGTGACCTTCTTGTGGCGCGACAACCGCCCCTCCCGCCACAGCCGGCCCGTGCCGTAGTAGGCAATCACTGGCAGCTCGGCTGGCGCGCTGCCCGGACGAGCGCTCTTGCGCAGTTGGGCCCTCAGGGCCGCCGCGCGTTTGGCGAGACCTTCCGCCCCCTTATAAGTGGTCTTGCCGTCCACGCTTCCAAGCTGCCGATGCCAGACCTCATGCTCCCCGTCGAATAGGGCGACGGCCGTCAGGAGTGTGGGGGTTGCGGCGACCATTCCTCCACCCTGGCTTCGGACCAACCGAACGTCCGACTTGTCGAAGCCGTGTGACGCGGGGAGGTCCTGCATCTTGTCGACGAAGTAGCGCAGCGCGACTGCAATCGCGTCGAGCAACGCGCTCTTGCCTGACCCGTTTGGCGCCGTAAATACCGTCATCTCCTGATGAAACGTCACCGGTGCGAGCCTCTCGAAAAGGCGAAAGCGGTCGAGCGTCAGGGCGGTCAGCGCGGTGCGCCGGGGCTGCGCACTCATCCGATGCGCTCCGCGCGCTGGAGCAGCGCGTCGATCTCGATGTTCCACGACGACACACCCCAGCCGGGCTCGGTGTCGAACGGCCGTTTCACGTAGTACGGCCCGTCAACGACCTCGTCCGTGGGGTGTACGCGGACGATCGCCAGCACGAACTGGTCCGCCTGGTTCAGCGCGTACAGGATCTCGTTTCGGGTGACGGTCAGCGTTCCGCCGCCAACGAGGCGCCCCTTGACCTCGATGTGCCGGGTCTCGGGCGTCCGCCCACCGCTGGCCGGCCCGTAGACCGTCAGGTCCCAGCCGCACTTCTCGGCCGACACGTCCACTACCCGGCACCCACGGGCCTCTTCGACCCGGCGCACGGCCTCCATCGCCAGGCGCTCGGTGCGCCTCCGCACTGCGGGGTCAACCGCTGGCGGCGGTGGGTCGCCAAGACCGGCACTGGCGCGTAGCCGGGCCAGCCGCCCGGCGGGCACGATTAGGGCGCAGCCGAGCACCACGGGGGTGGCGGACGACACGTGACGCATTGCATGCAGCTCACGCCGCCGGGCGTCGAGGCGGCCCTGAAGGTCGAGGATGGTGCGTCGGGCGTTCTCGACGTTCAGGCGGACGTCCTTTCCCGCCGCTTGATCGTCGCGTGCCTTCATCCATCGGTCGGTCCAGTAGTCGATCTCCTTCTTCAGGCGCTCGTTCACGGCGGCCAGCGTCTTGTCGACGTGGGCCATACGGCGACCAGCGACCTCGTCCACGTGCTGCGGCACCAGGGTCGCGGCGGCCAGCGCCACCGCACTCTGCTCCAGGTCGGCCCGGATCCAGGGCTCGGACAAGAGTCCGTCCAGCAGCGGGCGGTCGGCCGGGGACAGAGGGGTGAGATCGAGGTGCGGCGCCCAGCCGGCAAACACGGCGTGGCCGTCCGGCGCGACGCGGACGAACTGCAGCCGCCGGCTCAGCACCGTGTCGTCACCCGAGCGGATCTCGTGGCTGGCCAGCAGCAGGAGCGCGGCTTGGTCGCCGTCATCCTTGGGATCGACCAGCACGGCGCCCTGTCGCAGGAGGTTGCCGTGCTGCTCTAGGAGCAGGTCGGTCACCGACAACATGAGCGGGTGGCCTGGGTGTAGCAGCACCGCCGGCGCCAGACCGGGTCGGCCCTTCGGCCGAAGCGCGTCCTTGGTGAAGGCGACGCGCTCGTACCGCTTCAGCACCGGCTCTCTCTCGCGCCGGTTTCGGCCGGTGAGCACGCGGTCGCGCTCGTGGACAGCCGCCGGCACGTGCGTGACCTCGAAGCGCCCGGACTCCCGCGGGTGCATCAGGCCTCCTACGGACTGGAACGCGCGCTCGAAGTACGACCGGACGAAGTGCGGCTGCAGGCGTCGGGCCTCCGCTTTCTCCAGCTCCTCCTTCACCTGAAACAGCCGCTCCGGGCTCATGGTCTCCTGCGCCAGCGCGTTCCGGTCCAGCACCTCGCGGAGGCGGTCGTGGTCCAGCGCTTCGTCGACCTTGCGGTACAGCCGGTCGCGCACCTCCTCCTGGTCGCCGTAGCGGATCGCGTTGAGCAAGAGGTCCTTGAGACTCTCGCCCTCGAAGAGCTCTCCCAGGATGTCGAAGACGCGGCCCTCCAGGGCTTCGCTCTCGACCTGCAGCTTCTCCAACAAGCGGTGGTAGACCTGTCCCTCGCGCGTCTCGGCGGCCACCAAGTTCCAGAGGTGGCACACCTCGGTCTGGCCGATGCGGTGGATGCGGCCAAAGCGCTGCTCCAGACGGTTCGGGTTCCAGGGCAGGTCGTAGTTGACCATGAGGTTGGCGACCTGAAGGTTCACGCCTTCGCCGGCGGCGTCCGTGGCGATCAGCACGCGCACGTCGGGGTCCGAGCGGAACAGCGCCTGTACGCGGCGGCGCTCGTCGCGGTGAGTGCCGCCGTGGATCGTCACGATCGAGCCGGGAGTGCCCAGCACACCGGCAATCTTGGCCTGCAGGTAGTTCAGGGTGTCGCGGTGCTCGGAGAAGATGATGATCTTCCGCTGTCGCCCGTTGGCGTCGAGCATCTCGGGGTCGTGCTGGAGGATCCGCGACAGCTCCTCCCACTTCTTGTCCTTGCCGGAGTGGACCAGGGCCCGGGCCTCCTCCTCCAGCGTCTTGAGCATGAAGACCTCGGTCTCGAGGTCGGCAATCGTGCGCGACGCGGAGGCCTGGTCGACCATGGCCTCTTCCAGAACCTCCTGCTCCTGAGCGTCGAGGTCGTCGTCGTCCTCCGGGACCGGCTCGTACGTGGTCTCGGGCAGGGCCTGCTTGCCGCGGGCGCTCAGACGGGCCTCGCCCAGGCGCTGCTCGAGGCGCGCGCGGCGACGTCGCAGGGACTGGAAGATCGCCTCAGGGCTCGACGCGAGGCGCCGCTGCAAGGCCGTGAGGGCGAAGCCCACCGCGGTGCGTTTTCCGCCCTCGAGCTCATCCGCCTTGCCCATCTGCTCCCGGACGTACTCGGTCACCTCTTCGTAGAGCGTGGCCTCGTCGGGGGATAGCTCGTAGTTGACCGTGTATGCCTTGCGCTCTGGGAACAGAGGCGTGCCATCAAACTTGAGCAGCTCCTCCTTGACCATGCGTCGCATGAGGTCGGACGCATCAACCTTGTGCACGCCATCGCGGAACTTGCCGTAGAAGCGGTCGGAGTCGAGGAGGGAGAGGAACAGCTGGAAGTCCTCCTCCTTGCCGTTGTGCGGCGTGGCCGTCATCAGCAGCAGGTGCCTCGTGTGCGCGCCCAGGGCCTCAGCCATGGCGAAGCGCCGCGTGCGCTTGACCTCCTGCCCCGTGAAGTGCGCCGAGAGCTTGTGGGCCTCGTCGAAGATCACCAGGTCCCACCCGGCCGCCATGAGCTTCTGCTGGTGGTCGTCGCTGCGCGACATCTGATCCAAGCGGACAATGAGGCGGTCGTGGTCCTCGAACGGGTTGCCGCTGGGCGAGCTTGCCTCCAGGTCGCGGGAGAAGACACGGAAGTCCAGGTCGAACTTGTCGTGGAGCTCGTCACGCCACTGCTCGACCAGGCTGCCTGGGGCCACGATTAGGATCCGCCGCGCGTCCGCGCGCATCACGAGCTCGCGGATATAGAGGCCCGCCATGATGGTCTTGCCCGCACCCGGGTCGTCGGCCAGCACGAAGCGTAGCGGCTGACGAGGCAGCATGGACTCGTAGACCGCGGTGATCTGGTGCGGCAGCGGGTCCACGTTGGCGGTGTGCACGGCCATCATTGGGTCGAACAAGAACGCGAGGTCGATCCGCTTGGCCTCGACGGCCAGCTTGAATGACTCGCCGTCGCCATCGAACGCCCACGGGCGCGTGGACGTGGCCGGGCCGAAGCTCCGCTCGTCGGCTCGGGTGAGGAGGCGCTCGCGCACGGTCCCATCCGGCAGCCGGTAGAAAACAGTGCGGGCGTCGGGCCCCTGCGGGATCACGGCGGCAACAGTGACGACGAGCCCGGGCTCAAGCCCCTCGAGGTTGGCCCCGTGAGCGAGGTCGTCGAGCCGCATCAAGCACCACCCGCGAAGATGGCCGCCGTGGTTGGCCTCCGTCCGTGTTGTGTCAGCGGCATGGCAGCTCCCGTGGTGCGCGGGCAGCCAAAGGGCCGAGCAGGGTCGGGCCTCGCTCGCGCCGCGGGACCGTACCACGGCCGGCGTCCAGGCTCCAGAGCCGGCCGGCCGACCAGTCGCCGCACGCGGGGCGTCTTGGCCGCACCGGCGGGTGCGATTGAGCCGGCGCAGCCGGAGCGGGGTGTAGCGGGTAGCCCGCCCGCTCGGAAGCAGGCGCTGTTCTGGGACCGGGGGGCCCGCCTACCGGGGGCTGGACACCTGGCTTCGGGGCGGGGTACCTCCCGTGGCTCGTGCCCGCAATTTCGTGCGCGCCGGGGGGCGAGTCGACACTCCCGCCATGCGCGGAACGCACGAGTGAGGAGGAATGCTTGGCTGACAGGCAAACCGCCGTGGGCTTGGTTGGTGTGGACGCCGACCCC
>SXOO01000008.1 GCA_005776725.1 Pseudomonadota bacterium
ATCGAGGTGGAGCGGTCGCTGCGCGTGCTCGACGGCGCGATCCTGGTGCTCTGCGGCGTCGCTGGCGTGCAGAGCCAGTCGCTCACGGTCGACCGCCAGATGCGCCGGTACAAGGTCCCGCGCATCGCGTTCATCAACAAGCTCGACCGCACCGGTGCCAACCCGTTCCGCGTCACGAAGCAGCTGCGTGAGGTGCTCCAGCACAACGCAGTGATGATCCAGATCCCCATCGGTCTCGAGGACAAGCTCGAGGGCGTGATCGATCTCGTCACCATGGAGGCCATCACGTTCCACGGCCACGCGGGCGACGACATCGAGAAGGGCCCGATCCCGGCTGGCCTCGCCGAAGAGGCGGCCCAGTATCGCGAGATCATGCTCGACGCGGTCAGCATGTTCTCGGACGAGCTCATGGAGGCCATGCTCGAGGAGCGGGTCACGCCGGAGCTCATCCGCGCTGCCATCCGCAAGGGCGCGATCAGCCTGCAGCTCACGCCCGTCATGATGGGCTCGGCCTACAAGAACAAGGGCGTCCAGCTCCTGCTCGACGGCGTCGTCGCTTACCTCCCGAACCCCACGGAGGTCACGAACGAGGCGCACGATCAGCGCAAGGGTGAGGAGAAGGTCATCCTCGAGTGCAAGCCGGACAATCGGCCGCTCGTCATGCTCACGTTCAAGCTCACGGACGACCGGTACGGTCAGCTGAGCTACCTGCGCCTCTACTCCGGCGCGCTCCGTCGCGACGACACGATCTACAACCAGCGCACGGGCAAGAAGGTCCGCGTTGGCCGAATCGTGCGTATGCACTCGGACGACATGGAGGAGATCACGGCGGCTGCCGCGGGCGACATCGTCGCCATCTTCGGCGTCGACTGCGCGTCGGGCGACACGTTCACCGACGGCTCCGTCGACTACACCATGACCAGCATGTTCGTTCCGGACCCCGTGATCTCGCTGTCGATCCGGCCCAAGGACAAGAAGGCCGAGGTCAACGTGGGCAAGGCGCTGAACCGGTTCACGAAGGAAGACCCCACGTTCCGCGTGTTCTCGGACCCGGAGTCGAACGAGACGATCATCGCCGGCATGGGCGAGCTCCACCTCGACGTCTACATCGAGCGCATGAAGCGCGAGTACGCCGCCGAGGTCGAGACCTCGCCCCCGCGCGTCGCTTACCGCGAGACCATCACGCAGGAGGCCCGGTTCGACTACACCCACAAGAAGCAGACGGGTGGCTCGGGTCAGTTCGGTAAGGTCGGCGGCTACGTCGCGCCCGTCACTGAGGGCGACTCGTTCCAGTTCGAGGACGAGACGATTGGCGGCATCATCCCGCGTAACTTCATCCCGTGCATCGAGAAGGGCTTCCGGTCCATGATCGACAAGGGCGCCCTCATCGGGCACCCGGTCGTGAACGTGAAGGTCGTCCTCAACGACGGCGGGTGGCACGCGGTCGACTCGAACGACATGGCCTTCCAGGAGGCCGCGCGCGGCGCCTGGCGCCAAGTCTACGACAAGGCGCGTCCCAAGATCCTCGAGCCCATCATGAAGGTCGAGATCGAGGGCCCCGCCGAGTTCTCCGGCAACATCCTCACCACCATCATGCAGCGCCGCGGCATGGTCGTGGGCTCCACCGAGGAGTTCGGCCAGGCCAAGGTCACCGCCGAGGTGCCGCTGGCCGAAATGTTCGGCTACTCCACGCAGCTCCGCTCGTCCACGCAGGGCAAGGCGGAGTTCTCGATGGAGTTCGCCAAGTACCGTGAGGTCCCTGAGAACATCGCTCAGGAGCTCATGGAGAAGGCGAAGGCCAAGAAGGAAGCCGACAAGAAGTGAGATCGGGGGCCAGGAGGGCTGCGCTGAAGTGGCCCACCTGGTCGTATCGCGTCCTCCTCCCGCTCCTCTCTGTCGGCATCACCCTCGCTGTCGGCGAGGGCCTATGCCGCCTGTTCGGCTGGGGCGCTGAGCGCCCCGCTGGGTTCCGCTTCTACGTGCGGAACATCGATGGCGACGTCGAAGAGACCTACAACCGCGAAGATCCGGACCTCATGTGGAGCCCGGCGCCTGGCGTCCACGACGCGGGGCTCTACCGAGTCTCGCCAGAGGGCTTCCGCGGCGCGCTCCCCCCCGGGTCCGGGCCGCTGGTAGCTTGTCTCGGCGACTCCAGCACCGTCGGCGTCGACACCCCAGAGCCCCAGACCTGGCCACGGGTCCTCTCGTCGCGTCTGCCGGCGGGGGCGCGGGTGCTGAACGCCGGTGTCACCGGCTACACCGTGGTCCAAGCCGCCGCGCGTTATCAACGAGACGTTCGCGCGCTGCGACCGGCAGTGGTGGTGCTGTACGTGGGCATTAACGATCCCGTGGCCCGCTTCTGGTTGTCTGACAGCCAGGTGCTCGAGCGCCGAGTCCCGCCCGAGGTCGCGGCGCTCGAGGCGTCGTGGCTGCTCCAGCTGCAGCTCTACCGGGCGCTTCGGGCCCTCGTGGCCGATGAACTCGACGGGCGTCCGCCGGTCCCGAGGGTTGCAGCGGCGGAGTTCTCGGTCGCTCTCGAGGCCCTGGCGCATCAGGTCGCCGCGGACGGCGGCCGGCTCATCGTGTTGGTGCCCCCGGTGGACCCCACCCGGAGTCACGGCTGGCCCCGCCTTCCGGAGATCGAGCACTACAAGGAGCGGCTCCGCCGTGTGGCCGGTGCCCGAGTGGTGGAGCCGCGGCTGTCACCCGGCGCTGGCTTCATCGACATCGTTCACCCGAGCCCTCTCGGTCATCGCGAGCTGGCCGCGGCGCTTGCCCCCGAGGTGAGCGTGGCCCTGGGTGGCGCCAAGGGGAGGTCGGCTGAGTAGCACTGGCAGGGCAGGCTTGGGGGTCGGCTAGGTGGCGTTCAGCCAGGCGGCCAGCGCCGCCCCGAGCTCAGTAGGCCTCTGGGTTCTCGCGGAGCCCGCCGGCGTCCGCCGTGAAGCGGCTCGTGACCCCCACGGTGAACCCGCCGATCTGGCCCACCACGGCTGACGCGAGCGGCAAGGTGCCCGCGACGTAGAGCTCGACCCAGCGTAGCCGGAACCGAATTGACGCCATGAGGGCGTGCGGCAGAGCGTCCTCCTTGAACTCGATCTTGGTGTCGACCACTCGGGTCGCCAGGGCGTACTCGAGGGAGCCACCGAAGCCCCGCCAGAACATGCCAACGCCCGCGTTGAGCCGGAAGATCGTGTCGAAGTCCTTCGCGCTCACCCCCTCGCCTACGGGCAGCAGAAGATCGAAGCCGGTGTCGATCCGAGCGTGGAGGATCCCCGCCGGCAGGCGCAGGCTGACCCCGAGGCGCACGGGGACGGTCTCAGGCACCGTGAGCGCGAGATCCGTGAGGCGGCACCAGCTGGCGACGCCGATGGTGGTCTGCGAGTCGTTGTCCGCCCGAACGGTGGGCGCCGCGACCCCCGCTCGAAGGGTGACGTTGAGCAACGGCAGGGCCACGTCCCAGAGACCCCCGACCTCCACGTTGCCGAGCGTGGAGACCGAGTAGCTTCCGTTCGTGAGCGCCGCGATCGGGACGATGAGGTATCCCCCGAAGCCCGCGTATGCGCCTTGGAGGTAGAGCTCGTTGTAGGAGAACACGAAGCCGTCCTCGAGGAAGGCATCGTCCAAGACCAAGGTGCTCTGGAAGAGCCCCTTGATGGTCTCGTCCATTCGGTCGAGGCCAGCCCACTGCGCCTCTGCGCGCCCGGAGACGAACGCGCAGCAGCCCGCGAGCCAGAGAGCGAAGCCCCGCGGGAGGCCGCCGCTCATGGCGTGATTCGGAACGTGTAGCTCACGCTCTCGGGGGCCCCTTGGCCCGCGATGCCGTCGATGACTACGCTGTAGTCCGTGCTGGCGGACAGCGGCGCGGCCGTGCGCCACTGGAGGTGGTTCGCGAGCCCGTGGACTGGCCCTTTGCCGGCGCCGGTATAGCGGAGATCGGGGAGGCCGTCGGCGCCCAAGGCGATCGGGACGTCGGCGCCCGCGGCGCTGATGCGCACCGACGCGCGGCTGAAGTCCACGACCGCGTTGTCGCCCGGCTCGGTGACCGAGACCACGATCGACGCGAGGAGCCAGCCATCGGGCGCCACGAGGGCGGCGGGCACCTCGTCGATAGGCCACGCCACGACGTCGCGCTCGAGCACGATGGCCTCGGTCGGCGGCGTGGTGATCACTCGGAGCGCGCCGACCTGCCGGACGAGGGGGCCCTCGGCGTCCTCGCTGAGGCTGAAGCTCATTGCGAACGCGGTGGGGCCCAGGAACGGGTCAAGCAGCCAGCGGCGATGTCCCAGCGACGGCGCCTCGGGTGTGGGGCCAGGGGCGTCGTCGAGAAGCCAGCTGTCTACGAAGACCTCGGGCCCCTGCAGCGAGCGGAAGACTGTGTCGGGCACGCTCGAGGGCACCCGAAAACCGAGCGTGGTGAGGTTGCTCTCACGGCAGGCATTCCGCGCCGCTTCGGACCAGCACGCTGCGGTCTTGGGCGGGTCGCTGTTGGTCGCCTCGAGCAGGGCGTTCACCAGGGTGCACGCCTGGAGCGCCGAGGAGGCCTCCTGCGCAAGCGGGATCTCTGGGACCCCGGCGATCAGCCGGATCCGGTTCACCTGGGCGAGCGCGCGCGCCTGCCACTCCGGCGCCAGGACGCCTGCGTCGCACGTGGCGCTGGACGGGAGCGTCGTATAGATGCAGCCGCTGGTCCCCGAAGCGGCGCACGGCCTTCCATTGGACGCGGCGGCGTCTGGCGGCGCCGCGCCCTCCGAGGCCGAGCCGCAGGCCAGCGCCAGGAGCAGCGAAGCGGCGCGAGCCTTCATGCGACGCTTGCCCGATCCACGCTGGGGTGGGCGCGTCCGATCCCCGCGGCGTCGAGGCGCTCGAGCAGCGCCTCGGAGCCCTCGGCCACGGCGTAGTCGCGCTCGGACTCCGTGATCGGGAGGAGCCACAGGAGGTTCACGGGTTCACCGCGAGAGAGCAGGTCCGGGAGGCTCGTGGGGGTGGTGTCGTCCCTCACGAGGAACCACGAGAACGGACCCGGCAGGCCGCGTGCGGGCACCGTGTGGCCCGGCGCCAGCCAGGCGTTCATATGCCAGGGCATGGCGCACAGCTGCGAGAGGTGGTTCATCACGGCGCTGTCGACAGAGCCAGGGACCGACAGCGCCAGCTCGACGTGGCGCACCGCGGCCGGATTCTCGTAGTAGCGGTCGACCTGTGGCTGCGGGCGCAGGCTCATGCCGCCCGTAAGGCACACCGTTCGCCCGTCCGCGACGTGCTCCGTGAGGAACCGCGGCGGCCACTTGCTGGCGTCGATCGTGTAGTACCGGGTGTGCGGGCCGAACGCGCGACCATACGCCTCCACCAGGCCACGCTGCAGCTCGGGCCACGGCTCGCCCCGCTGCCAGGAGTCCCAGTACCGCATGGCCTCGTCGAGGCGCGCGAGGATGGGGCTGTCCCGCCCGGGCTGCCGGAGGGGCCAGGCCAACGGGGTGACCGTGCGGCAATCGCGCGCGAAGCCGGGGCATCCGTCGCGGCCCGCCCACGGGGGGAGCACGGCGAGGACGTCGTCCCCCTCGCGCAGCGCCACCGCGTCGCCCTCCGGAAACCAGACCGCGTTGAGTCGCTCTACGCGCAGCGCCGGGAGGCCTACGGGGTGGGTGCAGGCGTCGAAGGGCAGGGGGGGCCCGGAGCCGCGGCTCTGCCAGTCGGGTTCGAGCCCCATCGGCGCCGGCCGCCGGTTCCTGACCCAGACGCTGCGCGTCTCGAAGTCGGAGCCCTCGGGACCCACGAGGTGCAGGTAGACGGCGCTCCCGTCGTCTTCGACGACGGCCATGAGCGTGCCGTAAGGAGAGACCTCCTCGAAGACGACAGGTGACTCGTCGGCGGGCTGCATAAGCGGCGGAGCCTACGCCCCGGAGCCGCCGGTGTCACGGGTCACGCCGTGTGGTAGCCTGCCAGTGTGGCAACCGAATCCCCGCGCGCGCGCTACCGGCCCAAGGGTCAGGGTTTCCTTGTCTTTGAACGCAACGCGCGGCGCGTGGAGCTGCCGCTCGACAGCGACGTCATCGATCTGCCGCCTCCCGCGGATCCACGACTCGCCCCGCCCCCGGCGCGTGGACAGATCGTCCGGGTCGAGGGCGGCCACGCGGTCGTCCCGCTGCCGGGTGCCGCAATCCGCGTCAACCACCGCCCGCTCTCGCGCCGCACCGTACTTCACGGTGGTGACATGCTCGAGGTGGACGGATTCTCCGCAACCTACACCGCGGCCCGCGAAGAGCTCCCCTGGCCTCTCACCGTGATCGTGTGGCCGCCGTCGGGCCCATCGGTCGAGATCCGCAGCCACCGCGCGCGGCTCACGCTGGGCTCTGGTGATGCGGATCTCCAGATAGACGACGACACCCTGAACGGGCTCCACTGCACGATCAAGCGGTACGCCAACGGGGTGATGCAGCTCGTGGACGAGCGCAGCCAGAACGGCGTGATGGTCGACGGGCGGCGCGTGGTCGACTCCGTGACGCTGCGCGATGGGGCGGAGGTTCGGATCGGCCGCACACGCCTCAAGGCCTGGACTGACGCCGAGCTCGGCGCCGACGGGCGAGTGCTCGACCCCCTCGAGGCGTACGACGGGCTGCCGTCCGGTGGTTTTGATCCGCGCGCTCCGCAGGAGCCCCTCCGGCCCTACGCCATCGAGGTGGGCCCGGACTTCGCCGGGAAGCGCCGGCGCACCTTCGACGACGACGTGCCCACGCGCCTCGAAGCCCTCGGTGAGCGGGTCGACGTACGCGCGCGCCGGCGGCCGGCCGACCAGGACGGCTACCATCAGTACGACGCGGCCTACGGCGACGAAGACAGCCAGCGGCGGCCTCGGCCCCCTGAGGAGGCCGCAGCACCGAGCGGCGCCGCGCAAGTTCCCGGGCGCCCGCGTGTCCGGGGCCAAGACGACGACGACGACGACGACGGCTTCGGACGAAAACGCGGTGGCGGGCTCACGCTGGTCCACGACCCGGGCAAGCCGCGCCGCAAGTAGCCACGCTGGCGGGTCAGGCCGCCCCCAACCGTTGGACGAGGCCGCGTCAAGTGTTTGTGCTTACTTTATTTTGCTGTTGAGCTGGAAGCCGGTCACGGTCTCCGTGGCGCCGCTGTCGTGGTCGAGGAAGGTTACCCGGCCGGCCGGGTGCTCCTGAAGGATCGCGGTGCGTGAGCCCACCCCGATCGCCAAGGTGGGCGGGGAGCCCAGCTCCACCCGGCGCACGGAGAGCGCCTGGAGGTCCACATCCAGCGCCCCCCCGGGCGACGCCCCCTCGGGGACCAGGACCAGCGCTCGGCCGTCACGGAGCGCGACGCCGAGAGGATCGGCGCCCGGGAGCTCGAGCTTCGCGTAGCCCGAGTCCAGATCCACCACCGAGAAGCCAGGGGCAGCGTCCACCTGGGCATCCACGCGGTCGATCGGCTCCTCCGCCCCCACGTGGGTTCGGCGGTCGTGCAGCACCACCGCGCGGCGTCCGTCGGGCGACACCACGACGGCGGCCACGCCCTTCACCAACGGCACCACGCGCGGCTCCGCCCCGCCCTCGAGGTCCACCACCACCAGCCACTCGTTGCCGGCCTTCGTCAGCTCGCCCTTTGAGTCCGTGACGACCGACGTGAACGCGACCGCGCGGCCCCCCGCCTCGTCGACCTCGGCCTGGCCTGCGGGCAGGTCCCCGAGCGAGAGCGTGACCGGCGCTACCGATTCGTCGTTCGCCAGTCGCACCAGCTCGCGGCGGTCGCGCAACACGGCCAGGACCTCCGCGCCGCCGAGGGTCACGTCGAGGTCGGTGGGAGCGCCTTCCAGCGTGACCTCGCGGAACGCGCCGTCGGCGAGCGCCACGAAGCGGACCATGGGCTCGCCGAAGGTGCGCACGGCGGCCGTGGACGCGTCCAAGAGGACCACCTCCCGGTCGCGCGGGTTCTCCAAGGGGTCGGCCGAGACCGCCACCGCGGGCGCGAAGCGCGGCTCGAAGTCGTCGTCCAGCTCGATGCGCGAGACCCCCGAGTCGCTCAAGACGAACGCCCCGGTCCCGAAGTACTCCACCTTCGACGGTCGGAAGCCCACCCCGATGCTCACGACGCCGAGAGGGTCGAGGCGGACCAGGCTCACGTCCTGGAGCGAGCCGGTGCCGAGGGCGTCCATCGGGCCCGGCGCGCGCCAGGTCACCGCGAAGCGATGGTCGGGGCAGAGGGCCAGCTGGTTCGCGGGCGTGGGGAGATCCGCGATCTCGGCCGCCGAGGGCGCCTCGGCCTCCGCGTCCCGAAACAGGCTCACGTCATCCGAACCCGCGTTGACCGCCAGCACCGACACCGTGTCGTCCGCGTCGACGCGCGCGACGGCGACTGGGTCGAGGCCCGTGTCGAGCAGCGTCACTGCGAGCGACTCGCCGTGGATCCGCACCAGGACGTCCAGGAGCTGGCTCGGGATGAAGACGTGGGACTCGCCCGCCGCCGGCGTGGGCAGGGACACGGTGGACTCGACCTCGGGCGGCAGCCCGTCGCCTGCGTCCGCCCCGTCCGATACGTCCGCCGCGTCCACCGCGTCGGCGCCGTCGCCTGCGCCGTCCGTCGCTTGCCCCCCCGGGCTCCCGTCCGAGCTGGCGAACGCGCTGGAGCCCCCGCTCTCACCACAGCTGGGCAGAACTGTCGCGGCCGCCAGGAAGACCGCGATCGCCCGAGAAGAGTTGATCCCACGCATCAGAACACCCCCGTGATCGCGAAGCGGTAGCCTGGGCCGTGAAGGCTGAGGTCCCCAGGTGACGTCCCGTCGTCCGGACCCGTCGCCACGGCCGAGCGCCAGAGATAGCCGGCAGAGAGCGAAGCCCCGATCCGCAAGGCGCCCAGCAGCGGACCGGACAGGAACTCGACCCCGGCGTGGCCGCCCGCGCTCGCACCCCACGTGGTCGTGTCGCGAGCGCCCAGACTCACCTCTGTGTACGCGAGCGCCACGTCTGCCCACACGAAGGGGCGAACCCACCCGAGGCCGCGCCAGCTCCAGCGGACGCGCGCCCCGATGTCCAAGAAGTCGAACTCAGTCGACGCCTGGAAGAACGAGCCTTCGCCGCCCTCGATGACGCCTCGGAGGAAGCCGCCCACCTCGAGGCCGGCCCCCACGTCTCCGAACACGACCAGCTCGGGCACCACCGCCGTGCTCGAGCCCATGAGCAGGAGCCAGGAGTCGTCCATGGACTCGATCCCACCCACCCCCAGCTCCACCCTGACCGTCTCTGCGCGAGCCAGGCCCGCGAGCGCGCAGACGAGCAACGCCACTCGCATCACAGCACCTCCTCGAGCGCGCCCACGAGCGCGAAGTCCCGGACATCGCTCCACGCGGTAAAGTCGGTGCTCAGCGAGACCTGCCCGAGTTCGTTGTTGCCGACCAGGGCCAGCACCTCGCCTGAGCCGCTGGGCACCACCAGCAGCATCTCGCTGACGCTCGGAGCGTCGACCGCCCGGGTTGCTGCCGTGCGTACGGTGATCTCCGTTATCTGCCCTGGGTAGCCATAGCTCAGCGCGTAGACCCGCTCCGTGTCCCCAGAGAGCGCGATCGAGCGGAGCGTGTCGGTCCCGGTGAACGGCACGAGCTCCGACGTGGTCGCGTCCACGAGCGTGAGCTGCACCAGCCCACCCGCGTGGCTCACCACGAAGCGCGAACCTCCGGCTGCGGGCAGCACCTCGGCCACGGCGCCTGCGAGGTTGAACTCCGTGATGGCCTTGGACTTCTTCGCGGGCAGCTCGGCGAGCGCGAGGCGCGCGAACCGGTTGCTGCCATTCGCGTAGAGCACGACCTCTGGCGCGCTGGTCAGCTCCGAGGAGTAAAGCGCGGCGCGCGCGGCGGGGAGGCCCAGCTGGTAATGCTTCGCCACGCCGGTGCTGGGATCCACGAGCGCGAGGGTCCACTCGCGGGGGACCGGCGCCAAGAGGGTCCGCGGTGCGTCCGCGATCGGCGGGACCACCAGAAAGTCGTCCGCGCCTGAGCCGTGCGTGGGCAGGAGGTTCAACGTGGGCCGCGGCGGTGCTCCCTCTCCCTCGAACGCGAGGTGGATCAGGTCTGCGGTGCCGGCGGCCTCGAAGAACACGTCGAAGACGCCGTCGCTGGGCGAGTCGAAGCGCGCGAGGCGGGGAGTGACGCCGGCGGCTAGCGGGACCGAGCGCGCTGCCGCCGTGGGGAAGGCGTCGACGGGCACTATCGCGATGTGCGACTCGCTCAGAAAGAAGACGAGGCGCCCGAACGGAGAGTCCGGCGACACCACCACGGAGGTGATCCGATTGCCCGCGTTGGGCAGCGCCCGTCGAGCCGGGTTGGTGGCGCTGGCCGGCGCGTACACGTCTACGAGCGCTACCTCGCTCGCGTTGGTGAGCCCCTGCGTGGAGCCCGACCGCGACAGGAGGACGTGGGTGCCGTCCTCCGCGGGCCACACGGTGTCGAACTCCGCGCCCAGCGCATACAGCGCGCTGCTGCCGTCGGCCCGCAGGATGCCGAGCCGCTCCCCCGACGTATCGAAGGCGACCACCGCGCCGGTCGAGAGCCGCACGGGTTGCTCGAGCGCCACGCCCAGCGCATGGACACGCGGCGTCCGCGTCTCCACGTCCACCGCTATGAACCCGAGGCGGCCCGGGGCCGAGTAGACCAACGCGCCGTCCATAGCGACTGGCGCCGAGAGCCCTACTCCGTTGTTGAAGCGATCCGGCCGCTCCTCACACGCCGCGAGCAGCACACAGGCCGCCCAAGCTGACTTCTTCACGCGCGCTCCTGACGTTGGCTGCCTGGACGGCACCCACTAGACGGTTCTGATGGTCGGACGGCGATGGTCGCCGGGACCCTTTGCTCCATCACGAACGACCTGATTTCAAGTCTCGTGCCACGTGGCGCGCTCGGCTCCGGCTCGCCGTGGACGCGGTCCAGGGGGAGCGCGCGGCTCGGACCGTGTGGCGGTCTTGTCGCGTTCAGGCCTGCCGGTGTGGGGAAATTCACCACTCGCCGTCGGTCCGCCGCGATGGCTACTCCAGGTCGGCGGGCAAGGTGACGAAGCGCAGCGCCACCGAGGCCGAGTCGTCCTCGCCGTCGCCGTCGAGGTCGATGTCGTTCACCAGCAGCTCGTCGATGAGCGCCAGCACCGCGGCCTTGTCCAACGGAAGGACGTCCGGATCCAGGTTGGCGATCGTGTCGTAGAGCTGCTGCTTCGGAGAGGCCCCGGCGAAGATCCCGTTGATGCCCTTCACCGCCTTGGTGTCCGGGTCCAGGATCAGCACGCCCGCGACCTCGGCGTTGCGCAGGGTGATCGGGATGAGCCCCACGCCCGAGAGCGCGACCGCGATCGTCATGTGATATCCAGGCCCACCGCCCTTGAAGGACGTCCCGTGGACGGAGCCGTTGGGCAGCCCGAAATAGGGCTGGCACGTCGGGTCGAAGCTGAACTGCGACGCGTGATAGGTGCACTCGTCCGCGGTCCAGTCGCAGCTCGCGGCGGCCGAGGCTGCGGTGAGCTCCGTGTCCAGCACCGCGAACGGGAACGGGGTGCCGTCGAGCACCAACGCCGAGAGGTCGACCACGTAGTGCAGGTTGCCGATGTCCATCGCGTCGTTGATCGGGCCGTTGATCACTGGCGCGAGCGCCGCCATGGCGTTGTCGATCCCTCCGGAGCAGCTGCCCTCCGGCGCGCAGGTGGTGGGGTCGTCGTCCACGTCCAGGCCCGAGCCCGGGAGGCCGTCCGTCGCGAAGGTCATCTGCACCACCCGGAACGCCGCCTTCGTCACGGGCACGGGGCAGCTCGCGCATCCGGCCTTGGTCCCGATACAGAGGCCCGCGACGCAGGTGTCGTTGATCGTGCAGCCGAATCCGTCGAAGCAGGGGGGCTTGCCCAGCGCGAACTCGGTGACGCAGCCGACGCCCGGTTTACAGACGTCGTCGGTGCACGGCGAAGCGTCGTCGCAGACCGTCGCGTCGCCTCCCTGGCAGACGAGCGCGCCATTCGATTCGAAGCAGTCCTCACCCGTGGTGCACGGATCCCCGTCCTCGCATGGGCCCGTGAACTCGGTGTTGGTGCACGCGCCGCCAGCTCCGCAAACGTCCGCCGTGCACGGCTTCCCGTCGTCGCAGAGGTCCGCGGAGGGGTGCGTGCATCCGGACTTCGGGTCGCAGACGTCCGCGGTACACGGATCTCCGTCATCGCAGGGCAGGGTGGAGCCGACGCAGTCCGTGCCGTCGCAGGCGTCGTCAGTGGTGCACGCGTCGTCATCACTGCACGGGCCATCCTTCGCGGGCCAGACGCACCCGTCCGCCGGGTCGCAGGTGGGGGTGGTGCACGGGCCGTTCGGGAAACACGTGACCGGGTCGCCCCCGGTGCACTGCCCCAAGGCGCAGAGCTCGCCCACCGTGCAGGCGTCGCCATCTTCGCAGAGAGTCCCATCCGCCAGGTCGAGCAGAAGCGGCACACCGGCGGTCGCGTCGCACCTCTTGCAGGGCGCGACCGGGCTCGTCTGGCCGTGCTTCACGCAGGCGGTCCCTTCTCCGACGAGACAGAAGCCCTCCGCGAGCGCGTGCGCGCAGGCACCATCCGCGCACGAGTCAGCCGTGCACGCGAGCTCGTCATCGCAGTCCTTGGCCAGGCCGGAGCACTGGTGCTGGTCCGTGCACGTGTCTTCCACGGTGCAGCCGTCGCCGTCGTCACAGGGAGTACCCGGAGGGCAGGGATCGGGGACGTCTGGCGGTGGTGCCACGTCGGTGTCGTCCGCGTCGCCTTCGACCGGCAAGTCGGGGCTCTCAGCCGCGTCCGCGTCATCGAGTCCGGCACGCCCGTCCTCGACGTCGTTCGAGGCGATGTCTCCGGCACCGGAGCCGACATCGTTCGGGGCCGAGACGGCCGATTCGCCGCTGCACGCGACGGCGCCGGAGAGGAGCGAGAAGAACACCAAGCAGCGCACGGAAACCTCCAGGGGCGGGGTCTGAACACGCGATTCTGTGGGAAAACCTTGGCAAAAGCCACGTCGGTCATGGGAAGCTTGGAAACCCGCCACAGCGGCGGCTTCGGCGCGAGGTCTTGCCAGTGTCCAGGTCACCCTTCGTAAGGCTCATCCCGCTCCTCCTGCTCGGCGCCTGCCTCGGGCCCTCGGACCCGTCGGTGGTTCAGGCCACCGTCGACGTCAAGACCGACGCCGGCTCCGGCACGGTGCCGGGTGAGGTCGAAGGCCGACCTGACATTCAGGACGAAGAGACGCCGGGCCCCGGTGGGGGCTTCTGTGACTCCGAGCCGCCCGCATGCGGGGGCGCGGGGGGCTTCAACTGTCCGTGCACTGGCAACGCCGATTGCCTCTCCGGTATCTGTGTGCAGACGGCCGAGGGCAAGGTCTGCTCCGAGGAGTGCATCGAGTGTTGTCCGCTGGGCTTTTCGTGCGAGATCCTGGCGGGGAGCTGCCCGGACTGCCGGCTCGCCTGCATCCCTACCGCGCTCAACCTCTGCCGCCCTTGCCACACCAACGCCGAGTGCGAGAACCCGTTCGCGCCTTCCGGCGAGCGCTGCCTGTCGTTCGGGCCGCTTGGCGACTTCTGCGGGATCAAGTGCTCGGACACAGAGCCGTGCCCGGGCGGCTATGAGTGCAAGGACGCCACAACCGTCGACGGTAGCGGCAGCCAACAGTGTGTGCCCAGCTCCGGTGCCTGTGAGTGCTCCGCGTTCGCGTCCGAGCAGGGAGCAGAGACGCGTTGCCTCACCGTGAACGAGCTCGGGGAGTGCCCCGGCTCGCGGGTTTGTACGGCGGGTGGCCTCTCCGCGTGCTCCGGACCCACGCCTACCGCAGAGGAGTGCGACGGAAAAGACAACGACTGCGACGGCCTTGACGACGAGGGCACCTGTCCCGCAGACGAGACCTGCGCCTGCAACGATCAGGGCTGCGCTTGCGGCTGCCCCCCCGGGCTCATCCCGTGCGGCGGCGGCTGCGTCGACGGCCTCACGAGCGTCCTGCACTGCGGGGGGTGCAACAAACCCTGTAATGGAGACAACGCCACCGCCTATGTCTGCGAGAGCGGGACGTGCAAGGTAGCGAAGTGCGCTGCGGGCTTCGAAGACGTCAACGGGGACGGGCCGGACGGGTGCGAATGCACCATCGAGGCCGAGGTCTGCGACGGCGAAGACAACGACTGCGACGGCGAAGTCGACGAGGGGTCGGAGATCTGTGTCGGCAGCGGCGGGTGCACGGGGATCTGCGCCGAGGGCAAGTGCGCGTGCGACACCGGGTGTGCGTCGTGCGGGGTCTGCGTCCCGGAGGCGAGCTTCGGGTCCGATCCGGAGAACTGCGGCTACTGCGGCAACGCCTGTGACCTGCTCGGCACCGCGATCGCCACCTGCGAGCAGGGCACCTGCTGCGCGGCGGTCTGCAAGTCGGGCTTCAAGGACTGCAACAAGGACTGCACGGATGGCTGTGAGTGGGAGATCAAGGCCGAGTCGTGCGACGGGATCGACAACGACTGCAACGGCTTCACCGACGAGGAGCCGCTCGGCGATTGTGGCGGCAACAAGGTTTGTGACGCGGGTAAGTGCATCTGCGATCCCACACAGCCCAACCTCGCGCTCTGCGGCGGCACCGCCTGCATCGACTTGTCCGAGGACGTGAAGCACTGCGGCGTGTGTGGCAACGACTGCGACGCCTTGGGGCTCGCCAACGCGGCCGTCACTGCCTGCAAAGCGAAGGAGTGCGCGGTCGCGGTCTGCAAGGCGCCCTATGTGGACGTGGACGGCCTCGCGTTCAACGGCTGCGAGTGCGAGAAGACGTCCGTCGCGGAGACATGCAACGGCAAGGACGACAACTGCGACGGAAACACCGACGAGCTGCCCCTCGCCGGATGCTCCGGGGCCAAGATCTGCGCCAACGCGCAGTGCATCTGCGACCCCTCGATCCAGAACCTCGCGCAGTGCGCGGGGGACGACTGCGTCGACGTCACCAGCGACCCCGACCACTGCGGCTTCTGCGGCAACGACTGCGACGGGAACGGCTGGTCCCACGTGCTCGTTACCGGCTGCGCGGGTAAGCAGTGCACGGTCTCGCTCTGCGAGCCAGGGTACGTGGATGTGGACGGGCTGTCCTTCAACGGCTGCGAGTGTCAGAAGACGGCCACCGCGGAGACCTGCGACAACGTCGACAACGACTGCGATGGCGTGGTGGACTCGTTCACCGAGGTCTGCTCCACGATGTGTGGCAGCGGCACGCGCAGCTGCGCTGCCGGGGTCTTCAGCGAGTGCACGGCGACCAAGCCGCTCAGCTGCACCGACTACACCACGTGCGCACCGGTAGATACCTGCGTGGCCTCGTGTCCGCCGCCGCCGCAGGAGACCTGTAACGGCTTCGACGATAACTGCAACGACAAGGTGGACGAGGGCTTCCAGTGCAGCCCCGGAGACAAGGGCACGCAGGGCTGCGGGAACTGCGGTACCCAGACCACGGTGTGCAACGCCCAGTGCCAGTTCGAGGCCTCAGGTCCGTGTGCGCCGGGTGGGATCTGCACTCCGGGCCAGACCGAGGTGCTCCCCTGCGGTCTGTGCGGCACCCAGACGCGCACCTGCACGGCGCAGTGCGGCTGGAGCCAGCCCACGGCGTGTTCGGGCGAGGGCGTATGTGCCCCGTCATCGTCGCAGACGACCTCGTGCGGGAAGTGCGGCAAGCAGGTCCAGATCTGCAACGACCAGTGCCAGTGGGGCCAGCCGCAGGGCTGCACGAACGAAGGGGTGTGCGCCGCGGGCGAAACGTCGAACACCAGCTGCGGGTTGTGCGGCACGCAGACGCGCTCCTGCACGGGGCAGTGTACCTGGGGGGCGTTCGGCGCGTGCGGCACCGAGGGGCAATGCACTCCCGGTCAAATCGAGACGATGCCGTGCGGGAAGTGCGGCTCGGCTACCCGGGTGTGCTCCGCTCAGTGTAACTGGGGGGCCTGGTCCGGCTGCGGCGGCGAGGGCGAATGCGCGAAGGGCTCGAAAGAGCAGGCCTCGTGTGGGAACTGCGGGGTCAAGGAGCGCACCTGCTCCGATACGTGCTCCTGGCTCGCCTACGGCGCGTGCGGATCTCAAGGTGAGTGCGTCGTAGGCACCTCGCAGAACCAGGCATGCGGGAGCTGCGGTACGCAGAGTCGGACGTGCTCCACCGCGTGCAACTGGGGGGCCTGGCAGTCGTGCACGGCCCAGGGGGTGTGCTCGCCTGGCTCCACGTCCAGCGAGGCCTGTGGCAACTGCGGCTCGCGCTCGCGGACGTGCAGCAACTCGTGCAGCTGGGGCGCCTACGGGACCTGCAATGGCTCGGGCGTGTGCGCGGCCGGGACCACGGAGAGCGCCGACTGCGGCAACTGTGGGACCAAGTCGAGGACCTGCTCCGGAAGCTGTGCCTGGGGAGTCTATGGATCGTGCAATGGGCAGGGGGCTTGTGCACCCAACGCCACCAGCGCTTGCCCCACGGCGTGTGGCAATCGCACGTGCACGGGGTCGTGCGCTTGGGGGAGCTGTAACTTCACGAAGGACTCACACGAGCCCAACGAGACCTATGCCACCGCGAAGTGGGTCGGCGGGACCAGCTACGGTGAGGGCGCCTCGATACCCAACGTGAGTGGCTGGCTGCACCAGGAGGAGCCGGCGCTCGCCAGCCCGGGTGAGATCGATCGCTACTACTACATGCTCAACGAGACCGACACGTTCGACACGAACCTGGCCGCCAGCGTGACGATCTCTGGGCTCACCGGGTGGCACGAGGTCTGTATCTACTTCGACGACGACTGCAACAACAGCATCGAGAAGACTGTCTGCTCCAATGGGTACGGGACGATCGGCGTGAGCACCGGAGACGTTGACGACGTGGGCAGCGACGACTCAGGGTGCGTCGATGTGGAGCTCTACGGCGACTGGAGCTGTGCGACCTACACGATCCAGATGAGCTGGGACTGACCTGCCGACTAGGTACGGCGGGCGGCGCGAGTTATTCTCGCCCCATGTGCCGACGGAGCAGCAGAACGTGACCGGTCTGGAGGCCTACGAGCCCTTCGTGTCGCTCGGCACTGCGCTCGCTTGCGGCCTCCTGATCGGCCTCGAGCGCGAACGGAGCCAGACGCCCGACAGCGGCTCCTTCGTGGGCGGGATACGGACGCACCCGCTGGTGGCCCTCCTCGGTGCGCTCTCGGTGTCGCTCAGCCCCTCGCTCGTCCCCTGGTTCCCCGTCGCGGCTTTCCTCGGGGTGCTCGCGCTGGTGGCGATCGCCTACCACGACGATGTCCAGAGGGGGCGCGACCGCGGACTGACCGGTGAGGTCTCGTTCCTCGTCACCTTCATCCTGGGCGTTGTCGCGGCCAGCCCCGACCTCTACACCCCGCTCCAGAATCGGGTCGTGGTGGTGGGCGCGATCGCGGTCATCGTGACCTTCCTGCTCTCTGCGAAGCCGTGGCTGCGCGTGCTCGTGTCCCAGGTGTCAGCCGACGATCTCTACGCGACCATCAAGTTCCTGATCGTGCTCGTGGTGGCCCTTCCGCTGCTCCCGAACGAGGACATGGGGCCGCTGAGCGTGCTGAACCCGTTCAAGATCGGGCTCATGATCGTGCTGATCGCGGGTATCGGCTTCGTCGGCTACGTCGCGTCACGGATCATGGGACCCGGGCGGGGGCTCTTCGTCACCGCGATGGTGGGCGGTCTCGTCTCGTCCACGGCGGTGACCTTGTCGTTCGCGGCGCGCTCCAAGGCGGAGCCACGCCTCGCGCCCACCGCCGCGGTGGCCATCATCATCGCCTGCACCATCATGTTCCTTCGCATCCTGGTCGCCGTGTTCGTCGTGAGCCCGGCGCTCGGGCGTGCGCTCGCGGTCCCCGTCGCGGCGATGGCCGTGGCTGGCCTCCTGGCGGGCGCCCTCTCGTATCGCCACGGAAAGGCCGGCGGCCCGCAAGCACCGGTCCCCGTCGACAATCCCTTCGAGCTCTCCACGGCGTTTCGGTTCGGGCTCGTGTTCGCGCTCGTGCTGCTCGCCTCCAAGGCCGCCCAGGTCTACGCCGGCGCGTCCGGTATGTACGCGGCCGCCGCTCTGGCCGGGACCACTGACGTCGACGCGATCGTGCTCTCCACGGCCAGCCTCGCCAACGACGGCTTGGACCTCACCGTGGCTACGACGATCATCCTGATCGGCGCCACGTCCAACACCCTCGTCAAGACGGGCATGGCGGCCGTTCTCGGGGGCGCCGTGCTCGGGAAGCGGGTTGCCGCGGCCAGCGTGGGGATGCTGCTGGCTGGCGCCGCAGCCGTGGTGGGGATGGGGATCTTCAGCGCCTGAGGCGGCCGTGCCGTGGGCCGCTTACCGAGCGGGTTGCGCCGCGATCTCCCGCTGCAGCCAGTCGACCACGCGCTCGAACGGGTCGAAGCCGTACGCCAGCGCCACCGGGCGGCGTAGGTTCGAGTTGGCGTTCACGTCGTAGAAGGCGCGCCGGCCGTCCGGGGTCTCGAGGTACTCGATGCCGCCGATGTCCAAACCCCCGTGGAGGAAGATCCGTCGCCCGGCCTCGACGGCCTCTGCAGGCACCTCGGGGTAGGGCTCGAAGGTGGTGGGCAGCGCCTGGGTGGGGGCCGGAACAGCGCAGGCGCCGTCCGTGTCGTCGCCGGGATGGCAGACCTCCGAGGGGCAGAGATTGAACGCGCCGTCGGATCGCACGCGCATCGCGTAGAGCAGCTCGCCCGCGATGAACTCGAGTCGGATGATCCCGTGGGCGCGGGTGTCGTGGGCCAGATACTCCTGCAGCAGAAGCAGGTTCTCCGGGTGCCACAGCTCGGGCTGGAGGCGCAGCAGCTGCTCCACCTCGTCCAGCGACTCGACCTTGAAGATGCGCGCGCCGCTGCCGCCCTGGTTCGGCTTGACCAGGGCCGGAAAAGCGATCTCGTGTGGTCGCCGCTGCAGCGCCGCGACGTCGTTGAACGCCATGGTTCGCGGGTGGTCGATGCCGAGCTGAGCCATCGCCCGCGCCTGCGCCAGCTTGCTGAGCTCGAAGCGGAAGGCTTTGGAACCGTTCAGGACTCGGGCGCCCTGCGCCTCCAGGTCCTCCATCAGTGCGAGCGCCAACGGCACCGCGCGCGTGTTGCCTCGCACGTAGGCGCTGGGGCTAGCCTGGTTGAAGTAGAGGCGCGCCTTCGGCACGTCGCGCTCGCTGACCGTCGCGGACTTGAGGTCGAACGCCTCGAAGCGCACACCGCGCGCCTCCAGTGCCTGGAAAAGCGGCTCCTGCCACTGCGGGTGCTCGTAAAGGACGACGAGATCGGGACTGGACACGTGCACCTCGGGGGCGTCGGGGGCGGTGACGTTATCCGCCGACGGCGGACCCGGCAAGGTGCTGCCGGACGGCCGGAGCGCTCCGCTCGCACCGCGATTTTTTTGACCCCCCAAGGGTCTCACGGCAGGTTCACTCCTCGGACCAACCGCGGGGAGGTGGTAGATGCTGGCGCTGAAGACGATGATGGGGCCCGAGCGGGCAGCTGAACCGGTCAAGATGCTCGAGCGGCGCGTAGAGACGCGTAAGCCACTCCACGCGCTGGTCCCGGCTCGGGTGTTGAGACCGCAGCGGCCCACCATCGAGACGGCGGTCGTCGAGCGGCACGACCGCGCGATCGTGCTGGCGCCCCCGATCGACGCCGAAGCGCTGAGCCACGTGTGGCTCGAGTTCGACCTGGAGGTCCGTCCGGTTCGGGTGCTCGCCCAGGTGATCGGACACAACACGGCCGGCACCCATCTGCGGATTCGGCACGCTTGGCCCAAGGACGAAGAGCTCCTCGAGCGCCTCGCGGTCTAAGAACCGCGCTTGGCCGGTGAAGTGAGCTCGGTCTACGCAGAGCTGTTGTCCCTGGAATCGCAGGGGATCTGCCTCGGGCTGGAACGCATTCGCCCCCTGTTGGCCGCGCTCGGCAACCCGGAGCGAGCGGCTCGTCGGACCGTGATCATCACGGGCACGAACGGGAAGGGCTCCGTCGCGGCCACCTTGTCGCGCGCCCTGCGCGCGGCCGGCGTACGCGTGGGCCTCTACACCAGCCCTCACCTCGTCTCCGTGCTCGAGCGC
The DNA here is from genome assembly GCA_005776725.1 of Pseudomonadota bacterium. GTDB lineage: Bacteria > Myxococcota_A > UBA9042 > SXOO01. The sequence goes on from SXOO01000008.1 coordinate 20,069, forward strand.
ATCCGGCTCGCCGACCAAGACCTGGACGCCCAGACCTTCGATCGCCTCGGCGTACGTGTGCTGGAAGCGATCCGCGCCACCGGGGCGCGCGCGTCGTTCTTTGAGGCGCTCACGGCCATGGCCTACCTCGCGTTCGCAGAAGCAGGCGTGGACACACAGGTGATCGAGGTGGGCGTCGGAGGGGGCCGTGACGCGACGCGCGCCGCCGAGCCGACCCACGCGGTGATCACCTCGGTCGGCAAGGACCACGCGGCGTTGATAGGGCCCACGCTCGACGACATCGTGCGCGAGAAGCTCGGCGCCCTCGGCGCCGCGTCGGAGAATGTGCTGGCGTTGCCGCCGCGCTACCAGGCGCTTGCCCCGCCCTCTTGGCTCGTCGGGCGTGACGTCAGGTGTCGCGCTGCGGGCGGGCGCCTGCTCGTGGACCTGCCCGGCGAACACCTGGAGCTCCCGCTCCCGCGCCTCGTCGGAGCGCACCAGGAGCGGAACGCCGCGCTCGCCGTGGCGATGGGCAGGAGGCTCGGACTGCCTCCAGGAGCGCTCGCCGAGGCGCTCCAGTCGGTGCGGTGGCGGGCGCGGCTGGAGCGGCTGGCCGGTGAGCCGCCGACCTTCGTCGATGGCGCACACAACCCCGCCGGGATCCGTGCGCTGCTCATAGCGCTCCCTCGCGTCGGGCTGGAGCCCGGCTTCACACTGGTCTTCGGGGCCCACCCGAAGAAGGACGCTGGCCCGATGTTGCGGAGCCTGGCCAGCGTCGCGGGGCGCGTGGTGCTCACCGAGGCGCCCCTCCTTCGCCCCGCGGCGGGCCTCACGCGCTGCCTCCCGGGACGCGGCGCACTCGTGGAGCCGGACCCGCTCGCGGCTCTGGCGCTGGCGCGGTCGTTCGGTGCGCCAGTGCTCGTAGCAGGGTCCCTGTACCTCGCGGGCGAGCTCCTGGGTCGCCTCGAGGCCTCCTGAGCGGACAGCGGCGCCACCAACTCCCTCCGTTCACCGCTCCCCCAGCGGCCCCGGTTGTGGCAACCTGCCGGCATGTCTACCCAAGTGGTCTACCTTCCGGACGAGGACCTGGCTGCCCTGCGCGCGTGCGTGCGAGACAACTATCCATCGTTCCTCGGTCGTTTCGATGCGCGGCCCGAGATACGCGAGCTGGGTCAGCCCTACTTCGGGCGTCATCGGGTGCTCGAGCTGGCGTCGGCGATGCCGCTGCCGGCGCGTCGCCTTCACCTCGCCTTGTCCGAGTGGGGCGAGGTGCTGCCGCTGAGCGGGCGGGCCGCGCGGTTTCAGGCGCTGTGCAGGGCCGACCCTCCGCCGCCCATCAACGCCGCGGGAGTGGCGCTGGACTACGCGCTCTTCGCGGACTTCGTCACGACCGAGGGTGAGCTCGGCGAGCTCACGCTTCACCGCTTCTCGGACATCCCGTTCCACGCTGAGCTGGACCGGACGGACCGGATCATCCGGGAGTCCGTGCGGGACACGGTCGGCGAGCAGATCGGCTCTCCCGTGGCCACGGAGTCCGAGGGGGGCTGGACGGTCATCAAGTGGGTCGTCTCGGAGGGGGCGCTCATTCGTCGCGAGCTCACCGTAGGACGCGACGGCGCGTTTCGGCGCGCCAACGACGTCCTCGAGCCCGAGCTCCCTGTCCCCCTTGGGCGGATCTGGGGCGTCGTCGACGGCCGTGTGGTGCCGGTCGGGTGAGCGCGGCGCGCTCGAGCTCGCCAGGCGGAGGCCCCTCGATCCCTGCAATGGGGGCGCCCCCCGGAGCTCCAGGCGGGCGCGCCGGAAATCCAGCGGAAGATCCCACCGGCGACGGTTCACAGATCCCCGCGAAAGAGCTCGCGTCCCTGGCTGACGCAGTGCTCCGCGTCGCGTTCCGACCCGCCGTGGAGCAGCTGCTGCGCGCAGCGTGGGATCTCCGCCCCGATCCCGGCGCGAATGGCACGGTGGTGGTCTACAGAGGGCCCCTCGTCCCACGTGGGTTCGCGGTCCGTTATCGCGCGTTGGCTGCGATCGCCGCGGGTCCCGCTCATGGTTGACGAGACCGCGCCGTCAGGGGGCCTCGGGCTCGCGCCCCTCCTGGACGTCGGGATCCTCGCCGGGCTCTGGTTCGAGGCCGCGCCCATTTCCGAAGCAAGCGCCGCCAGTTCCGCTGCGCAGGAGCTGCTTCGTTGGTGGCCGCGGCGCAGGAGCGGGGTTGCGCTCCGGCTGCCTGGGCTCGTCCCGCCGGTTGCGTCCGAGTGGTGGTGGGTGTTCCCCGTCGAGCGCCTTCGCGGCCGATCCGAGCGGCTCGTCACCCGCCTCGGGGGTGGGCGGCTACCGGATCCCTGGTGCACCGCGCGTTTCCCAGCGCTCGGCGACTGGTCCGGCTTCGGCGTCTGGCTCGCGTCCGCCGGCCCCGTGCCGCCAGACGCGGTGCGCGTGTCGCACGCTATGTGGTCGCTGTGATCCGCGTCGACGGCCTGGACTCGGTGTTGTGGGTGGAGCCGCGGACCCTGGATGTCATCGAGGACGACGGCGCGCGCCGCGTGGCTGCGTCGGGTGACACGGCGGTGGCGGTGCTCTCTGACGTGCTCGCTCGCCTCCCGATAGGGGCAGCGCTCGGCGCGCTGGAGGCGCTGGACGACGACCCGCTCGTGTTCCTCGAGGCGCTGCCGCGAGTTACACGCGTGTTGCTGCCCGCGTCGCTTCGCGTCGTGGAGCTGCGCCCCGGCCGCGACGGACGTCCAGGAACCGCTCGCGTGGAGTCCCGGGAAGACTCCCACCGAATCCTCGAGACGCGCCTCCGGCTCGAGTCGCGCGCGGCCGAGTGGCTGGGCCCAGCGAGGGCGCTCCCTGGGGGGGCTCTAGTGCTCAGCGGCCGCCTCGTGGTCGAGACGGTGGCCGACGGCTCCCACCTGCCGGCCGATCGCGGCGCAGCGTTGCTCACCGCCGCACTGCGTGGCGCCACGGTCGAGCAGATCGACGACCAGCTCTTGGACTTCGTGGCTCTGCTCGGCCGCCGCGAGCACTTCGGGCGCGAGGTGTGTTGGCGCCTCTTCGACCTAGGCCTCGATGTCCTCTGGACCGCCGGCGAGGGCGGGGTGCGCGTGGTGCCGGTCTCGTGAGCCCCTCTGCGCAGCGGCAGGAGCTTGGGCTAGTGGCGCTGGGCGTGGCCCTCGCCGCGCTCGGCACTCTCCCTGCGGTGGACGCGATCGTGCCCTGGGTCTTCGGGATCGTGGACCGCATCGCGTGGGTCGACCTCTGGCGGCCGGTCTACAACCCGGAGCCGATGGACACCTACGCCTACCGCCCCCTCTCGGTCGCAATCCTCAAGGTGGCGCTGGCGCTCACCAGGGATTCGATGGTGCTCACTGCCATCCACGGCCTCACCCTGGCGGTGTTCGGGGTGGTTGCGCGGCGCTGGCTGGTCGAGCTCGGCCTCGGCGCCGTGGCGACCGTGGCTGCGGCGTCCGCGATGCTGGTGCCTTCGCTCCTCTTCAGCGCCTGGCTCGCCGTGGAGTTCGACCTCGTCGGCGCCGTGTTCGTGCTCATGGCGGTGCGTCGCACCAGCACGCGCGCCTTCTGGGGCTACGCCGTGGTGGCGCTGCTGGTGAAGGAGACCTCGGCCCTCCAGCTCATCGCGTTCCTGGCTGCCGCGGCCGCTGTGCAGAGGGACCGCGCGTCGCTGGTCCGGCTCGGTGGCTGCTTCGCGCTGCTCCTCGTGTTCACCGCCCCGATGCACTTCGTGGGCGAAGCGTCGAGCACCGCGTTCACCGTCTTTCGCGACGGGTTTCACCCGGTGCGCATCGCCGCGATCCTCTTCCACACCGTCTGCCAGGCGCTCTTCGTGTTGTCGCCCGCAGGCGCGTTGCTGCTGGCCGTGCGCGGCCGCGCCGGCTACGTGGCCCTCGCGCTGACCGTGGCGCTCTTCGCGTTGTCGCCAGTCACTCGGCATTACTCGCACTTCGAGGCGGTGATCTTCGACGCCTGGCCCCTGGCGCTGGCGGGCTGCCTCGCGATCGCCGTGGGCCTCGTCCGGGCGCTCGACGGGCCGCTGCGCGCGCCGGCGTTGGCGGCCATCTTCACGCTGCTCGGATACGCCGCCGCGCCCGTCCTCCTCCGATTCGCCCGCGCCGACGTCTCTGCGCGGATCTTCGCGGCGCTCGTGCCGCTCCTCTTCGGCCTCGCCTGGGACGCCGCACGGACGGCGTGGCAGACGCCGCGGCAGCGGGTGGTCGCGGGGCTCCTGGGCGGCGCCCTGGCGCTGTCGGTGTTGGGCGCGGGCGTGGGCACCTTGGCTTTCCATCGGACGCGGCTGCTGGTGGAGGACGCGGTGAAGTCGCAGCTGGCGCGCGACATCCGCATGGCGTGTCCGGCGCTCATCGCCACGAACCCGGTGCAGCTGACCACGGTGGAGGAGCTCCGGCTCCGTGGCGCCCGCCTTGGCGAGTGTGCGTGGATCGAGACCACCACGACCAACCCGCCGACGGGGACTGGGCTGGCGGCGTTCGCCGAGGCCGGGGCCTTGGCTGTGGACCCGGGACAAGACGCTTATCTCCTGGTCCAGACCGCTCGCAGCCTCGCGCCGCCCGAGGTGGCGGAGCGCCTCATGGGCGACTTCGGCTGGGCCTACGACTTCATGCCCGAGGCGGACGACGACCTCATCACGTCCTACCGCCGCATGATCTACGAGCCCATCACCGACCTAGAGAGCGTCTTCGAGAAAGAGGGGGTCAGGGTTGCGGCGGCGTCTCTCCCGCTGATCCAGCCGCCGCTGTTCTGGAGCGACCTCCCTGCGCGCCTCTGGTCGGGGCTTCCGGTCTTCGAGCGCTTCGACTACGTGGGCCGCGTGTACCGAGTGGACGCTCGAAGGCCGGGCTTCGTTCCCCACGGAGGACGTGTGCGGCGGGACCATCGGCCCAGGTGAAAGTTGACGACGACGCCGTTCGAACGTGAGAGTTACGCCAACTGCCTCTTCCCCCAAGGATCTTCATGCGCGCCATCTCCTTGATTCGAATCGCTTGTGTCGTGGGCTCCGGCCTGTGGTCCGCGTGCGCGGACACCACCGCTGCCGCTTCATCCGACGCTGCGTCAGGCGGCGACGTCGCGTCCGCGGACGCCGTGGTGCCCGGGGATGACGTGCCTGGTTCGTCCGAGGACGCCACCGAGCCCCCGACGGACGTATCCGTCCCGGGCGACGCCGCGGAGCCTCCGCCAGAGGACGTCGTCGAAGATACCGACGAGCCCGTGGAAGAGGACGTCCCCGTGGTACCAGACGTACCGGAGCCTCCGGTCGACGTCGGCCCACCCGCCGACCTCGGCGGGGTGGACGCGGGCCCGGCGCCTGACGTCGTCGAGGTGCCGGACGTGCCCTGCGTACCGGACTGTGAAGACAAGGAGTGCGACGACGACGGCTGCGGCGGCTCCTGCGGGACCTGCCCGTCCGAGGCGCCCACCTGCTTCGACGGCGTCTGCGTGGGGGAGTGCACGCCCACGTGCGCTCCAGATCAGGTCTGCGGCGACGACGGCTGCGGGGGCCTCTGCGGCAAGTGTGATCCGGGCAACTACTGCGCGGGCACCACCTGCTCGCCCGGGACCGAGTGCGCCGGTATCGCGGCTTGTTCGGGCCAGTGCGGGTCGGATGATGCGTGCGTCGACGCGTGCTTCGATCCGGCCAGCCTGGACTCGCTTCTGCTCCTGACCGAGGTGCAGCTGTGCCAGCTGGAGAACTGCTTCGGTGCGGCCGACGTCCTCACCTGCACTGGGACGGTCTGCCTCCAGTCGTACGTCGCTTGCTTCGTGGGGCAAGCTGGCAGCGAGAGCTGCAAGGCGATCAGCGACTGCACGGCCGAGTGCGAGGGCGCTGGGTGCCTCAATCAGTGCATGGGGAAGGGCACCATGGACGCGATCTCCGCCTTTCTCCAGTACCTCGGCTGCGTGTCCGTGCAATGCCCGGCCGGCTCTCCGATCGAGTGCACCATCGGCGCGCTCGCGGGGGCCTGCAAGCCGCTCTTCGAGGCCTGCATCCCCCCGACCTGACCGTCACTCACAGGCCTCGGTCTTGACGTCGGTGGCCTGTAGGAGCCCGAGCAGGGTGCCGACGAAGCCACCGAGGTCGGCGAAGTCCACCGGGAACGACTCGCCGCCCCCCCAGGCCGCAAGGAATGACTCCGCGCCGGCCGCGCCGGACGCATCCAGCACGTGAACCGTGGCGCTCACCGGCTTGCCCGCATACGTGGTGAGCCGGTTGGGCGGTCCGAACTCCGTCACCTGGATCGCGCCGTCGACGCACGGATCTTCGCAGGTGTCGCCGATGCTGCAGGGGTACTCAGGACACGGATTGGCCGCGTCGCAGGTCCGATCCTGGATGGCGCACACCTTCGTGGTCCACGGCACGGCGCTGTCCGGCGGGCGGCACACCCCGGCCTCGCAAGTCGCGTCGGGGCCGCAGCCAGCCTCGTCGCTGCAGCCCAGCCCGTAGCGGAGGCGCTTTGCCTGGACCCGTGGATGGAAGAACGAGGTCGGGATGGTGTTCTCGGTCTCGGCGCCGTCCGTGAGCACGATCAGGACGTTGGGGCGGCAGGCCCACGCCGCGTCGTGGCAGGTCCCGTTGATGCAGGCGTAGTGGGGCGACCCACAGGCCGCTGTGTCGCCGCAGGGCTTACCCTCGACGAGGACGAACTTCCGCAGGTACTCGCTGGCGTAGAAGAGCGTCTTGCCGAGCGGCGTGGAGCCGTCGCCTCGTAGCTCGTGGCCCTTGTGCGTGGCGCACTTCCCGAGGAAACAGATGGTGGACGCGCACTCGTCGTCCTCCACGCACGTCTGGCCCACTGAGGTCAGCGATTCGGATCCGTCTACCCACGCCCTCACCACGGACTGCTCTGCCCCCGTGGAGAGCGGCGCGGCGATCACCTCGCCCTGGTGTTGGTCGAACCAGCTGCCAGCCTGGTGCCCGTCGTCGTCCCCCGTCATGAGGTCGAGCCCATAGTAGTAGCCGGAGTCGCAGTCGCCGTAGTGCGCCTCGACCTGGGGAAACCGGACGAGCCCGATCCGAGCCTTGGCGGCGTCCGGGTGGTCCAGCAGCGTGCGCAGGGCCTTCTTCACGAAGCCGATCCGCGTCTCGGGCGCGTCCGGGTAGTCGCAGTCGGGGTACTGCCATGGCGGACAGTCGGAGGTGATGCACTCGTTCGCCGGCTGGCCGGTGGCCACGATGTCGTTCATGGAGCCGCTCGTGTCGACCAAGAGCAGAACGTTGGGTTGTAGCGGGGCGCAGTCGCCCTCGACGCACACTGTGGTGCCCGGGCAGGGCAGGGGGACGAAGCCCGTGCCCAGCGCATTACACGCCTGCCGAGCGAGGCCGTCGCAGACCGGAGCGCCTCCGGGTGTGCAGACGGGCGTGGAGCAGACCCCCAGCTCGCACACCTGGCCCTCTGGGCAAGGCTCGAGCTGCTCCGCGGTGCCGTCCGCGTTGCATAGGGACCGTGACTTCGTGTCAGCGCACGTGATGAGCCCCGGCACACACACGTCCGGCGCGCACTGGCCCGTCGCGTCGCAGTGGAAGTTCACCGGGCACTCGCAAGCCACGTCGGTGTCGTCGAAGGGGGGCACGTCCGACGGTAGGTCGGCTGACGGGAGCCGCACATCCTCGGGGGCGGCGTCCGGCGGCGCGGCCGCATCGACCTCAACCGGGGCCGCTGTGTCCACGCCCCCCTCAGCGTCCTCGCCAGCGGGCGTAGCCGCCTCCCCCGCGCAGCCCAAGAGCACCGCCGCCCAAGGCAGCCACATCGCAGAGCGAGCCCGACCCCAGCGAGACCGACCGAAGTGGGTACGAGAGAACGCTGGGCCTGGCCCAAGCCCGCGCGTTTCGAGACGCCGCCGCTGCATGAACACCTCCGGGCGGCCGGATGACCCAGCGCACACCGCCAAGGTGTGCCACTACTCACCGCGGCCTGACAACCGGCATCGACCAGAGCGCCCGGATCGCCCACCCCCCGCGTCGCGGGAACGTTGACGGTGCCGGCAGCATCGCGGACAACGGGGGCCGAATTGCCTTCCCACGCGGCGGCACTTACGATCCTCGGCCATGCAGTTCCGGTCGCTTCGTTTGCTCCTCCCGCTCCTGCCCTGGGCCCTTGCTTGCGGCGACATCGTTCTCCCCGGCGCGGGCGGAAACGACACCGGGACGGTCTCCCCCGAGGACGACTCCTCCTCTGGCACCTCAGAGACGAAGACTCCCGGGCCCGGTCTCGAGGACGTCACGGTCGGCCCCCAAGCGGACACCGAGTCGCCGACTGGGGATGCCCTCCACCCCGACGGCGATGACCCCGACGCGGCCAGCCCCGACGTGCTCCTGCCGGCGGGCCCCGGGACACCGTGCGCCACGGGCGCGGAGTGCGCTTCGGGCTTCTGCGTGGATGGCGTGTGCTGCTACACGGCGTGTGACGCCGAGTGCATGGCGTGTACGACCGCGCTCAGCGGCCTCCCCGAGGGGAGCTGCGGCCCGGTCCAGGCGGGCTCCGACCCGAAGGGCACCTGCCCGGACGACGGAGCGCCCAGCTGTGGTCGCACCGGCGTCTGCGATGGCAAGGGGGCGTGCGCCCAGTACTCCAACGCCACCACCTGCGGCGCCACCTCGTGCACCGACGGCGTGCGCACCCTCGCGGGCACTTGCGACGGCCAGGGCCAGTGCACCCCGGGTCCCACCGAGCCCTGCGCGCCATTCGCCTGCTCAGGCAACGCGTGCGCCGGCGAGTGCAGCTCGGATCAGGGCTGCTCCGCCGAGACGTGGTGCGATGTGAGCACGGGCGCCTGCGTGGCCAAGAAGGCCCAGGGGGATAAGTGCCAGAACGGAAAGGGCAGTCACTGCGAGTCGGGGTTCTGTGTCGACGGCGTGTGTTGCGAGAGCGCTTGCGACGAGACGTGCACAGCGTGCGCTGCGCTGCTCACGGGGGCGGCCGACGGCGAGTGCCGCCCCGCCAAGGATGGGACGGACCCTGACTCCGAGTGCGCGGATCTCGGCTCCGCGGCTTGCGCCACCGATGGGATGTGCGACGGCGCTGGGAGCTGCCGTCTCGTGCAGGCTGCCACGGCCTGTGTTCCGGGCGTGTGTGCCCTGGGGGTTGCCACCGCGCCGTCACTGTGCGACGGCGCCGGAGCGTGCATCGCGGGCACTACCACGAGCTGTGCGCCCTTCGCCTGCGCGGGCGCGGTCTGTGCCGTGGAGTGCGCTAGTGGCACGGATTGCTCCGACGGGGCTTATTGCGAAGGCGGGACCTGCGTCGCCACCCTCGCCACCGGCGCGCCTTGCCAGAGCAGCTCCTCCTGCGCCACGGGTTGGTGCGTCGACGGCGTGTGTTGTGACGGCGCGTGCGTCGAGGCGTGCTCTGCGTGCAGCGCGGCCCTGACCGAGGCGGGTGATGGGACCTGCGCGCCGGTGCGCGGCAGCACTGATCCCCACGGTAACTGCGCCGACCTCGGCGCCGCCTCGTGCGGCACCACCGGCCTCTGCGACGCGGCAGGAGCGTGCGCCATCTATGCCGCTGGCACCCTCTGCGGCTCCAGCAGCTGCTCGGCCGGGAGCGAGCTCGTGGCCCCGGCCTGCGACGGCGCGGGCGGCTGCGTGGCCAGTCCGGCCGCCTCGTGCGCCCCCTACACCTGCGGTTCGTCCGCCTGCAAGGACTCCTGCGACGTCGACGCCGACTGCGTGGCGGGTCATTTCTGCCAGGTCGGGGCGTGCGTTCCTCGGCTGGTGGCCGGCGCCGAGTGCAGCGCGGCCAACCAGTGCGCCTCGGGCAACTGTGTCGACGGCGTCTGTTGCGACACAGCGTGTGGAGGGCTGTGTGAGGCCTGCAGCACCGCCCTCAAGGGGAGCGGCGCCGATGGCGTGTGCCAACCCGTCGGTGCGGGCCTCGATCACGGCGGCGAGTGCGCCGACAGCGGCGCTACCTCCTGCGGGACCGATGGGGTCTGCAACGGCGCGGGCGCTTGTAGGCTCTACGGCGCAGGCGCCCCTTGTGGCGACGCCGGCTGCTCGGGCGGCAAGGCCACGGAGGCCTCGGCGTGTGACGGCGAGGGGACGTGCGTCGGGGGGCCGTCGCAAGTCTGCTCGCCGTTCGCCTGTGACGGGCTCGGCTGCCACGTTGGCTGCTCTACGCCGGCGGAATGCGAGCCCGGAAATGCCTGCATCGACGAGGCCTGTGTGGGCCTACTCGACGACGGCGCGGTCTGTGCAGACGGGCTCGAGTGCCGGAGCGGTCACTGCACCGATGGGGTGTGCTGTAACAGCGCGTGTGGGGGCACCTGCCAGGCGTGCAGGGCCGTGCTCAAGGGCGGGGGCGCCGACGGGAGCTGCGGGCCGATCGACGCGGGCTCCGATCCTGGGAATGAGTGCGCGGCCACGGGCGCGGAGACCTGCGGAACCATTGGCGCTTGCGACGGCTCAGGGGCTTGCGCGCTGCACGGCAGCGTGGCGGTCTGCGCGGCCGCGGCCTGTTCGAGCGGCGTGGCCAGCGCCGCGGCGAACTGCAACGGCGCCGGAGCCTGTCTGCCCGGGCCCACCACCGCATGCGGCGCGTATGGTTGCGCAGCAACGGCCTGTCGGACCAAGTGCAACCAGAATTCAGACTGCGCGTCCGGATTCCGATGCTCCCCCAGCGAGACCTGCGTGCCCTTCTCGGGGCTCGGCGAGCCCTGCACCGGGGGGGCTCAGTGTACGAGCGGGCACTGCGTCGAGGGCGTCTGCTGTGACGGAGGGTGCACGGGACTCTGCCGCTCCTGCCTGGCGGCGAAGAAGGGCGGTGGGCTTGACGGTGTCTGCGGCGAAGTGGCCGTGGGGCAGGATCCGGACAGCGAGTGCACGGATCAGGGCACGTCGACCTGCGGGAATGATGGCACCTGCAACGGCGCCGGCGCCTGCCGGAAGTACGCTGCGGGCACGGAGTGCAAGCCGCCCACATGCGCCGCCGGAAAGCAGACCACCGCCGGCGTCTGCAACGGATCTGGCAGCTGCAACAACGGGACGTCGACGAACTGCACGCCCTATGTCTGTGGCGCTACGGCGTGCCTGGCCACCTGCACCAAGGCGGCAGACTGCTCCTCGGGCACCTGCTTGAACGGGGCGTGCGGCGGCAAGCTGGGGAACGGCGCGGCTTGCATCGCGAACAGCGAGTGCTCCAGCAGCAACTGCGTGGACAGCGTCTGCTGCAACACCGGGTGCACCGGCGCGTGCCAGGCCTGCAGCGCGTTGCGTAAGGGCTCGGGGACTGACGGCACCTGCGGGGCCGTGGTGGTAGGAACCGATCCCGACGACGACTGCGGCGCGACGCCCGCTTCCGGCTGCGGACTGGACGGCTCCTGCGACGGCGCCGGGGCATGTCGTCTTCACCCCACCGGCACGACGTGTTCGGCCGCGAGCTGTAGCGCGGGCACCGCGACCCCGGCGGGCGCCTGCACGGGCACCGGCACGTGCGCAGTCGGGGCAGCGAAGCCGTGTGCGCCCTACGCCTGCGGGGCAGCCGCCTGCAACACGACGTGCTCCACCGCGGCTGACTGCGCCGGCGGGCAGATTTGCCTCAGCGGGGCCTGCGTGTCGCCTCTGGCCAACGGCGCGGCGTGCTCTACCGGCGTTCAGTGCTCGTCTACGTTCTGCGTCGACGGGGTCTGCTGCTCTGGGGCCTGCACGGGGATTTGCAAAGCGTGCAACGTCGCGGGCTTCGTCGGGACCTGCTCGAACGTCGCTGTCAACACCGACCCCGCGAGCGAGTGCGCGCTGCAGAGCGCGTCCACCTGCGGTACCACGGGTGTGTGTAATGGCGCGGGGGCTTGTCAGAAGTACCCTGCGGGTACCGTGTGCACCGCGGGCTCGTGCGCCAGCGGAGTCCAGAGCGCGGACGGAACGTGCAACGGGTCCGGCATCTGCACGGCGGGCGCTACCACCTCGTGCTCCCCGTACGTCTGCGGCGCCACGGCGTGCGCCGCCACCTGCGCTGGCGACGCCACCTGCGTGGCCGCCGCCTATTGCGCCGGGGGCAAGTGCCTGCCGAAGGCGTCCAACGGATCCGAGTGCTCCACTGCGGCCTCCTGCACTAGCGGGCACTGCGTCGACGGGGTCTGCTGCGATGGCGCCTGCACGGGGACCTGCGTCGCCTGCTCCAACGTCAAGACGGGCTCCACTGACGGCAAGTGCACCTCCGTCAAGGACAAGACCGACCCCGACAACGAGTGCGCCGCCGCGGCGGCCGGGACCTGCGGGCAGACAGGGCTGTGCGGGGACGCCGGCACCTGTGCGCTCTACGACTCCGCTACCCAGTGCATCGCGCCGAGCTGCTCGGGCGGCGTGCAGGTCGCCGCCGGCATCTGCAACGGCCTCGGGACCTGCGCGGCGGGCGCCTCCTCACAATGCTCTCCGTTCGCGTGCGGCGGAACGGCGTGCACCACCACCTGCGTCAGCGACACAAACTGCGCTCCGGGCCACTACTGCTCTTCTGGGGCGTGTCTCCCCCTCAAGGCGAACGGAGTGGTGTGCACCGTAAACGGCCAGTGTTCGAGCGCGTCGTGTGTTGACGGGGTCTGTTGTGACAGCGCGTGCACCGGGACCTGCCGCGCGTGCAGCAAGGCGAAGACTGGCAGCCCGGACGGGACCTGCACCAACGTTGGCAGCGGCGCTGACCCCGACAACGAGTGCACCGACAACGGCGCGTCGAAGTGCGAGCAGGACGGCGCGTGCAGCGGCTCCGGCAGCTGTCGGATCTACTCGTCGGGGACGGTGTGCATCGCTGCCTCCTGCGCCTCGGGCTCGCAGACGTCGGCCGGGCTCTGTGACGGCGCCGGGAACTGCAAGGCTGGAACGGCGAGCGCTTGTACGCCCTACGCGTGCGGGACCAGCGCCTGCGTCACGTCGTGCACCAGCTCCAGCAACTGTGTCGCGGGATACGTCTGCAACGCGTCCAAGTGCATCTTGCCGCTGGCCAACGGGTCGACGTGCACGTCCGCTGCGGTCTGCAGCTCGGGCTTCTGTGTGGACGGGGTGTGTTGCGGGTCGGCCTGTACCGGGACCTGCAAGGCCTGCTCTGCAGCGAAGACGGGCTACGAGGACGGCGTTTGCGAGCCGATCGATGGCTGGGATCCCGACGACGAATGCTCGGGGACCTCGCTCTGCTGCTTCGGTATCTGCCGGCAACCGAGCCAGTGCTTGCTCTGAGCCTCGGTTAGTTCCCGTAACGGACGGAGCACCCGCGGCCGGGGTGACAACACCCGGGGCGCTTCATCCGCGTCGTTCCCGTATCCGGCGCCCCACACACAGACGGTCGTGGCCAGCGCAAGGTTCAGGAAGAGACTCCACGCGTCACATTCGCCACGATACGGCAGGCTGGAGAGGCGCAGAGTCCAAGGAATACTGCCCGAGCCTCGAACGCCTGCGCCCCAGGCAATACGGCGCGGGGTGCGCGAGGGTGGGCAACGTCCTTGGTTCGTCCTCCGCTGTGCGCGGACCCCCGGCAAGGACTGCTCACCGGACTGAACGCGGGTCACGTTCCGATTGCGCGCGTGTCCGGCCCCGCGCCCAGGCCATCCTCGCCGCCCGCACCCAGGGCCACCTGGGCGTGAGTGGGCAGCCGGCAAGACGGGGCCGGCTATTTGAGTAGTGTGTCCCCTGACCCGATGTCTCCCGATATGTCAGCCTTGACGGCCACCACTGCGGCAGAGCATCCTCAGGCGCGCGCAATGAACCAAACCAGAGTGGCGCTAGAGACTCCTCTCCCCTCTGGTCGATAGTCGGACCTGCGCCCTGGAGGAACCGTGAGCCACGCGCCCCGTTTGCCCGTACTACCCAGCGTCTTTGCGCGACCCGCAGCATGTCCCACCAGCGGGCGTGGGCCCGGATCGTGGGTCTTCGCGGAGTGTACGTCCCGGCTCCTCCCCGCGCTCGCGCTCGCATTGGTGATCGGGGCCGCGCTGTATCCGTCCACGGCCGGGGCGGCTTCGGTGAAGGAGCTCGCCACGCAGCTAAAGACGAGCGACGACTTCCGCGTGCGCATGCAGGCCGCGCTCGGGCTGGGCGCGTCGGGGGATTCTGCTGCCGTGAAGCCGCTCTGCGCCGCCCTCGCCGACACGAACGTCTCGGTCAGGGTCGCCGCCGCGGCAGCGCTCGGCAAGCTGGGCAAGCAGTCGGGGCTGCCGTGCCTCAAGGCGGTGGTAGCGAAGGAGACGGCGCCGAGCGTGAAGGCGCAGGTGGAGAAGTCGATCTCGGCCCTGGAGAACGCGTCGTCGTCCGGGAGCGCCCCCGCCGCGCCCCCGCCGCCCGGCCCCGACGCGAAGTTCTACGTCGCCATCCAGGTCACCAACAAGACGAGCCGCCCGGCCGCGGAGGTCGACGCGATCGTGCGCGCCGCGATGCAGGACAAGCTGCTAGCGAAGAAGGGATACGCGGTCGCGCCCAAGGGCGAGACGACCGCGCAGGGCGGGCAGATCGTCAAGTCGAAGAAGCTCAAGGGTTTCCTTCTCATCGCTGCGGTGGAGGCGCCGGGCTACCAGGGCGGCGATCTCTCGCAGGTCGTACGCGTCACGATGTGGACCTACCCGGACAAAGCGCCGCAGGGCGAGTTCGCGCCGAAGCTCACGCAGAGCAGTACGCCCCAAACCGACGTGCAGGGCGAGAACGTACTCATGAAGTTGTGCGCGGAGAACGCGATCGAGACCTTCCTTAAAGTCGCGGCCTCCATGTGACGGACCCCACGCTCGCTCCCAAAGCGGGTTCAGCGTCTTGTTGAGCCTCGTCAGTTCGTTCACCGAAGCGAGAGTCGCCAAGTCGATCGAGGCTGAGCTTGCCTGCGCACGGTCAGGGGCACGCTGGAACGATGGCCTTCTCCCAGTCCCACCGGCCCGAGTTATCGCGCGGCGGAGCGTTCATCACACACTCGGAGCAGGCGTCGATGGCGCGGCAGCCGCAATAGAGGATCTCGAGATTTCCGCTGTTGAGGACGGTGCCGTTGCAGCTCTTGGTCGCCATCACGCAGCCGGTGTCGGAAGCGACGCAGGTCCACAGGCTCATCGAGTGGTCGTGGCCGGTCGGCGTAGTGAACGTCGCGTAGTAGCCCCCACCGTTGGTGCTGCCGATCTCGCGCCAGTACGAGTTGTTGCCAGCCGAGATCCATTCAGTGAACGTGGTCTGAGCCACTGCACGCTTCTTGTGCCTACGCGTAGAGAGCGATGACGCCTGCTGGGTCCTTGATGCAGATCACTGGTTCTAAACGTGTGTTCTGCTTCCGGACGACGCTCGTAGCGAGCTGCGGCCGGAGCACCGGGTGAGACAGCCGGGCGGGGCCTGGTGCATGGCGCCGGAGCGCGGCCAGGTGCCTCCCACCTGACCAAGTCGGCGTTGGAAGCAAGTGACTCCACCGTGTCGACAGTCCCGCGGTCCGCCATCCCTACCGAGGACGGGCCGGACACCCTCGGGCACCCCAAGCCGGTCGGGTGAAGGGTCGCCATCGGAGCGGGCCGTGAGTTAGGCTCGCCCCGATGGCGAAAGCGACCGAACCGATCCTCCTGAAACACGACTTCACGTTCACGAGCGATGCGGACCTCAACGCGCAGATCGCCGTGCACCGCTCGGCGCGACAAGCCGAAGACGGTCAGATCCTGGCCATGCACGCACGACAGTCGCTCGGCGCGACCAAGGTGCGCATCACGTTTCGGGTGGTCGAAAGGAGGGGAGGGCGGTGAGACGCTCCAGGCCCGACACCGCTCCCTGACCGACTTCGGTGCGTGACGGCAGCGTGTGGGATACGTCGGGCACTTGGCCGGTCCACGATCACGCGGGCACCCTCGAGAACCTCTCGCGTGGACTCTTCGCCGCGATCGTCGTGAAGTCCCCCGAGGAAGAGGGGAAGATCCAACGCGATTACCTGCTCATCTTCCACGACTTCGACATGAACTGGTTCATGGGCCTCGAAGGGCCGCCCATGGTCGGCAGCGGCCACTGACCGCGGAGACGTCGGAGTATCGCGAGCGTCGGCCCGGAGTTTAGAGAGCGGGCCCGCTACTGAGCGACGCTACCGTCGCTGACCTGTACACGTAGCGGGCGATCGCCTTCGCGTTCGATCACCAGGACGCCTCGCTTCTCGTGAATGGTCGCGCAGTTCAGAGAGAGGCCGCCTTCCTCGGCCTGCCCCCGTGGGAAGGTGCCGTCGAGCGGAGTGGACCAGAGCGCCGTCCAGTCCGTGAGCGACCACGCCGTCACGGCGCCCTGCGAGGCGACGACCAACTTCCCAGCGCTGCAGGCCACACCGACGCCCATCCGGCCACCGATCAGGCTCGCAGGAGGGGCGGTGTCGAGGGTGGTCGCCAAAACGACCGGCGCTCCGCCCGCGAACACGGCGAAGCCGAGGAGGTGCTCGTGCCGCGTACCACCGGCCGTGATGGACGTATTCGATCCGAGGTGGTGAAGGGCCAACTGGACGGTCTCCGCACCCGGTTTGCCGTCCAGGTTCACGCGGCAGAGGCAACCGTTCAACTTCCGCCAATCGCCCGCCGGCAGCGCGGCGAGGCGCTCCCCCTTCGAGGGCTTCGGGGGCGGCGGGGCCGGTACTTCCGGTACTATCGGCGCCGTCTCGGGCTCCGGGAGCGAGGAGGGTGCCGGCTCTGGCGCGGCTGCGGGCTCCTCAGGCGCTGGCGGCTCTGCGACAGCCGTCTTCGTGACTGGCGGCGGTGCGCTGGCCGGCACCCCGGCGTCGGCCCCCCCGCGGCCGGCCGCGAGAATGAGCGCGCTACCAGCCCCGCCGAGGACCAGCAGCGCGAGGATGAAAGCGAGAGGCCGCGACCCTCCGCTGACCCTCGCAGATCCCGGAGGCGCCGGCGCGCCCCCGGCGGGAGGCAACACCAACGCCGAAGCGCAGTAGCTGCAGGCTCCGGTCTGGACCGCCGCTGTTGTCGCTGTCGCTCCGCAGCTTGGACACCTGGTTGTACGCGCCATACTTCCTCCAGCTCACAGGTTGACACGAAAGGCCTCCAAGTCACTCATTCAGGCCGTCGCTGCCGCGATCATCGCTTCGGGGCACCTCGCGCCGCACCGCGTCGCGCGGGGGCCGTCGTCACCTGGGTCATGTAGCGGATGAGGCTCGCCGGGACTCGGACGAGCGCTCCTGCAATCGTGGGCTCTGCGCCCGTCATGGTCACAGGGGTTTGGTCCGGCTTGACCTCCACCAAGGCCCCGGCGGGGCTCATGAACCCGAACCTGGGTGCTGAGCCCTCGTCCAGAAGTCCTGGCAGGTCTGGCCCCCGAAGGCCAAGAGCGTCTGCTTCATGAGGAAGTGCTCGGGGCTGAGGCGGCGTCCACGTCCTGTCGGCCCTGGTTCGAACGCAGACCGGATGATAGTAGGTGCGCAGATGACTGCCTCACGCTTCGCTCTTTGCCTCATGCTCTTCCCGATGTTCGCGCACGCGACCCCGCCCTCGTGGGCGCTGACGGTGCTCGAGAAGCACAAGGGCTCACTCTTCGACGAGTACCCTCCGGTCGTGTGCGCTCTTCAGACCCTCCTCGGCAAAGACTACGCGACACTGATCGACGCCGAGAACGACGGGGGGAGCCCCGGCCTTGATGACGAGGTCCTTGGAACCGCCGACCGTGCTGGGGGTGTCGCGGAGTTTCGGGCGCTCTGGCAGTCCGCGTCCGCACGTCTCCTCTGGGTCCATCCCGACGGCGGCCTGATTGTCGGCCTCGCCTTCGCGGAGGAGCCGTTTCGGATCGTGACGAACCGGGCGTCCCTGAAGGAGCGGCCGCCTGCTGTGGTGACCGCGTTCGTCGATTGGGTCCGGACGGTCGAGGACCGGGGCGGCGAGCTGCCCTGGAAGGAGGCGGTGCCTGTCTGGGACGTGCGAAGTCGCGACCTCGCGGAGTGCCGAGGCGACGCCTCGGAGGCGGAGGCCGAGATCTTCCGGGCGATCGGCGCCGGCAAGCGGTGCGACGCGAACATCGCGACCATGGGGATCTTCGCGGACGCGCCCATGCTCATCGTCCCGGAGAAGGGGCAGCTCCGCGTCGCGTTGGCGCCTGAACCAAGGCCCCTCAGAGACGGAGAGAAGGCCGCGTTCCTCGTGGACGGGGACGTGGTCCAGCTCCTCCTCACGGACGCACTCGAGCTGGCCGAGCAGGCTGGCTTCGTCTGCGCCTACTACCGCGCCAAGTCTGGGACCGTGTCGGCCGGCTGGGTGCCTCGGCCGCGCGCGGTGCCGATCCCGCAGGACCGGGCCGCACTCACGGCGCTGCTGAAGCCGCTGGGGGAGCCGAAGGGCTGGCTTCCGAAGGCGCGCAACTGGCTCGGCTTCCCGGGCAAGCACGCCGACACGCGGTATTCGGTCGGGGCCACGATCCAACTGAGAGGGAAGCGGCTCACGCTGAAGCTTGGGAGCACGTTCGGCGGGCGGGAGGGGGATCCGCCCTCCGGCGAGGACGAGACACCCGTCTGTGAGAACACCGTACGGCTGACCCTCGAGGCGCCTCGCGTGGGCACTGGCGAGGATGACCACATCACCGTGGTCGCGGTGCGATTCAACAATGCGCTCTGGATCGAGGCGGGAGGCTTCTGCGACGACAACGGCTTCAAGGGCCTCTTCTACCCGGTCCCGTGACGGTCAGGGAGTACGCCCCCTCGGCCGCTCCGACCCCGAGATAACGCAGAGACCCATCCGGCTGGGCGGGAGCGACATCCACAGCGCCTGGAGCCCGCGCGGGCCCCGGGGCATTCCCATGGCCTTCCATCTGCGCCCGCTCGGCACAGGGATTCGACGTCCACGCGGGCGTCGCCATCCCGGCCCATGCCCGAGACGCGCTCGAACGACTGCTGCGCTACCTCGCGCGCGCCGTTGCCACTCTCCCGCCTCAGTCTCCGCGGGAATGGGAGTGCTCTTCGCCGAGCTCGCCCCCCAGGTCCTCGGGCGTGCGTTGGCGTCCCGGGAGCTCGCGTTTCGGGACTACATGCGGCTCGCCGCGAATCGACCGTCCGAGTCGGACCGTCTGGCGGCCGTGAAGGCCGTGCTCGACGAAGCGCAAGTCCGAGCCGCACCTGAGACCGGCACCGGCGGAACGGGGTCGACGGCCGAGCCCCTGACGCGGGCTGACGCATCCACCCACGCGGCTGGGCGCGGCCGATGGCTCCGGGAGCGAGCCCTGGAGTGCAGGAGGGTTTACGGCGCCCATGTGAAGTCTGTTAGTCTCGAACCATCATGGCGACAATGCTTCGAACCGCGCTCCTCCTCACGCTTCTCCCCTGCGCGGCGCTGGCGGTGCCGCCCTTCCTCACGGTGCAGGGCCGGCTCACGAACCTCGCCGGACAACCCGTGAACGACAAGATGACCATCACCGTGTCCCTCCTCGACTCGGAGGACGCACTCGTGCCCTTCCACACGGAGTCGTTCATCGGCGTGAACGTCATCGACGGCGTCTTCAGTACGACGCTCGGGACGCAGTTGCCGCTGGACCCGATGGTGTTCGACGGGCTCGACTTCGCCTACGCGCAGGTGTCGGTCGACGGGGTCCCCATCGGGCAACCGTTCCCGCTCGAGAGCGTCGCATTCGCGATGAAGGCCGCGGCGGCCGATATGGCTCACAGGGCCTTGGGCCTAGAGGCCAGGTCGGCACCAACCGTGACGTGCAACGCCGGGAGTCTCGGGCGCATGTATCTGAACACGACGGACTCTCGCGTGCACTACTGCACCGGTACCGCGTGGGAGGTGTACATGGGGCCGGCGGGACCAACGGGGCCGGTGGGGCCACAGGGACCGAAGGGGGACAGCGGCGCGACGGGGCAGCAGGGACCGGAGGGCGACGCGGGCCCGACCGGACTACAGGGTCCGAAAGGGGAGGTTGGCGCCACCGGTCCGCAGGGACCTCCGGGACCCACGACGGGGATCGTTCGGACCAACTGTTTCTGGACCGGTTACGTGAACGTCATGGACGGCCCCATGGACTATACCTGCCCGAACAACGGCTTCATTGCGGGCATGCAGAGCTACCACAACAACAACACCGAGGATCGCCAGTACCAGTTCTACTGTTGCCAGCTGACCCATCAGTAGTCCGAACCCACAGGGCTTAGTGGCCCCCGACGACGAGTGCTCGGGGAGCTCGCTCTGCTGCTCGGTATCTGGCCGCAACCGAGCCAGTGCTTGCTCTGAGCCTCCTCTATTTCCCGTAGACCTCGGCGCACGTCTTCGTCGGCGCGATGATCCGGGCCGGTGCGCCGGCCTCGAGGGAGGTGAGGAACTCCACCACCTGGCCGTGCAGGCCGCAGATGGGCGAGTCGTAGACGATCAGCTCGGGGAGCACTGCGACGGGCGGATACGGGTGTACGAAGCGTTGGGCGCATAGCGTGCTCAGGACCTGGGCGTGACACGACCTCGACTGCCAGTAGATCGCGGCGGTGGTGG
Source organism: Pseudomonadota bacterium (assembly GCA_005776725.1). Lineage (GTDB taxonomy): Bacteria > Myxococcota_A > UBA9042 > SXOO01. Next base: position 40,463 of record SXOO01000008.1, read on the forward strand.
TCTTCCCACCGAACGTCACGTTGTTCTCCACGGCGGCGCCGTCATCGGGCGTGGCGACGATGCTCGCTGACCCGGGCATGGTGCCGTCCAGGGTCCACGGCGCGCCATCCCGAATGGTGGCGAGGCCCAGCGCGTTCGCGAACGTGGTCTGCGCAGGACCGTAGAGCGTCTCGTCCCATGAGTTGCCCGAGTGGAGCAGCGGCGTGAGCTTGTCGCTTTCCCGGTGGCGGAGAACGTACGGCGCGTACGGGTGCGAGTCGCCGCGCTCGGTGAGCCAGGCCAGCATGCCCAGCGTCAGGTCCTGGAAGGAGTCGGCCTGAAGCTGCGGGACCGTGAGCTTCGAGCCGATCGTGACAGAGAGCACCGCGGACGCTTGGAGGGCGTTGGAGGGTGCCATGGGCATGTTGGCCCCAAGGATGTAGCTGGAGCCGACGCTGCCCACCACCCCACGAAACTGGTCGGTCGCCGCCACGAGGGCAGTGGTGAACGACGTGCCGAACGAGAGGCTCTCATGGTAGAGGCGCGTCGCGTCGAAGCTGAGGCCTGGAGCGACCACCGACCAGTCGCCCTCCACCGCATAGCGGAGCGCCATGTGGTTGTCGGCCGAGATCGTGATGAGGTTCGCCTCGATGATGTCTGGCTGGGCGCCCTCGACCACCGCGAAGAGCGGCGCCACCGCGGCGGCGGCCGAGGCAGCGTCTGAGACGTAGTCGGGGACGTAGCCCTCATCCCCCTCGCTCTTGCCGCTGTACCCGTTGTGGGTGTCGGGCGCCGTCGGCGCGATCACGTCCTCTGCGGCGACCCAGCTGGTGACCCGGCGCCCGCCGTGGAACACCATATCGACCATGAGCGTGGGGATCCCGACGCGGCAGTTGGCGTTGGCGTAGGAGATGCCGTCTGAGCGGATCGCGCCGCCCCCATGCTGGAAGAGCGCCAGCGGCAGCTTGGTCGGGTTCTCGACCTGCCCATTGCACAGGAACAGCGTGAACGGGACGGCGACCTTTGCGCGGGCCACAGCCTTGCCGTCTTTCCACTCGAGCGGCTTCGCGGCGACGGCCTCACCCTCGGCGACGAGGTTGAAGGAGGGCATCACGAACGAGCCGTTGTAGACCCCCCCGATCTCTGCGTGGTAGGTGCCGCCGGTGTAGACCGCCCCGCTCATCGCCTCGGCGCGCTCACGATTTCCGTCCCAGACGCCGGGGTTGTGCTCGTAGGGCGCGGTGGGGGCGCCGCCGAAGTACCCTTCGAGCGCCTCGCCGGTAACCAGGCCTCCGCGAACCCAGGCGCCCTCGCTCCAGCGCACCTTGTCCGTGATCGGCGCCAGCGTGGCCGTGTCTACGCCGGCGAACACGCCCTTCGCGAAGTCGAGCACCGGCTGCGTGGAGAAGACCGTACCAACGAGGACGCCGCTCGGGTCGATGCCCGCAGTCTCGAAGTGGTCGCCCAGCGTGGCGAGATGGCCGTCGAGCGCCTCCGCGAATCCCGGGGACTGCACCAGCGCCGCGCCGCCGGCGAGCTTCGCTCCGGCGTCGATCCAGACGGCGTAGGTGCTTTCCGGCATGAAGTAGTCGCCCCAGTTCGGCATGGCCCCAACCGCCTGCGCGGCCTCCGACCAGAGGACTCGGAGCGTGACCGGACGACCCGCCTCCGGACCGGCGAGGCAGACCGCGTGCGCGGTCACCGTGGAGAGGTCGGCAGCGCCGTCGAGGAAGAACCAGACGGGCGAGCCCGAGCCGAAGCCCTTGCGGGTGGGCGCGATGGCGTCCACGAAGGCCCAGAGCTCAGGCTTCCCGAGGCCACCGACGATGGGGTCAGCGCCGAAAGCGGGCAGGGCGAGCCCCGAGGCCGTCTTGTAGAGGTCGTTCGGGAAAGGCGCTGCCGAGAGCGCTTGCTGCGGGTCGCTCCCGAACGCGAAGTGCGCGGCGTCCGCCCCCGTATCGTCGCCGGGCGTCTCAGAGTCACCGCTGGGCGTCCCCGTATCGTCACCCGGCGATCCCGTGTCCCCCGCTGGGGCCTCCGAGTCCGTGGCGGGACCCGTCGTGTCCGAAGCGGCGGATGTGTCGTCAGACGAACATGCGATGCATCCCATGACGAGCAGCGGCATCCCCAAGAAGCGACGGATCATCTAGGCTCTCCCTTGTTCCGAGTGGCCGCGCATGATGGCCCTCCGTCCGTCCCCTTTCAAGCCGCGAAGCGGCCGAGGAGCATCAGTGTCGCTCATCACCGTGGGCCAAGAGGCCCCTGACTTCACCGCGCCCACCGACACCGGGGCCCTCCTCACCCTCTCCAGCCTCCGCGGTCGCCCGGTGATCCTCTACTTCTACCCGAAGGACGACACCCCGGGCTGCACCACCGAGGCGTGCGGCTTCCGCGACGCCTTCCCGGCTTTCGAGGGCGCCACGGTGCTCGGCGTGTCGAAAGACAGCGTCAAGCGTCACGCCTCCTTCAAGGCCAAGTACGGGCTCCCGTTCACCCTGGTGTCTGACGAGAGCGCCGGGATCTGCGAGGCGTACGGCGCATTCGGCGAGAAGACGCTGTACGGGAAGAAGTACATGGGGATCCACCGGGTCACCGTGCTGATCGGCGCAGACGGGATCGTGAAGGCCACGTGGCCGAAGGTGGACGTGAAGAGCCATGCCGCCACGGTCAGCGGGGCCCTGGCAGCGCTGTGACCGCCATTGTGAGCAGCGCCCGACCCCGTGCGCCGATCGGGGTGCTGGTGATGAACGTGGGCAGCCCGGAGGCGCCGGAGCCAGGCCCCGTGCGGACGTACCTCCGGGAGTTCTTGTCGGACCCGCGGGTCATCGACATCCACCCGCTCGCCCGGGGCCTCCTCCTCGAGTTGGTCATCCTGCCGACGCGCCCTCGAGCCTCGGCCGAGGCCTATCGGAAGGTCTGGACCTCCGAGGGCTCTCCGCTGCTGGTGAACTCGCGACGCTTCGCCAGCGAGCTGGGGCGTCTCCTCGGGCCGGAGTACCGCGTGGCGCTGGGCATGCGGTACGGGCAACCGTCCATCTCCGCGGCGCTCGACGCGTTCGCGGCGGAGGGGATCGACCGCGTCTTGCTCTTCCCGCTCTACCCCCAGTACGCGTCCTCCTCCACCGGCACGGCCCTCGAGGCCGCGATGGCGCACGCGGGCAAGGCGGAGACGGTGGCCTCGCTCACCGCGGTGCCGGCGTTCTACGACGACCCTGCCTTCGTGGGCGCGTTCGCCGAGCGGTGCCGCGCCGCGTTCGAGACGCCCCCCGACCTCGTGCTCTTCAGCTTTCACGGGCTCCCCGAGCGCCACATGCGCAAGGGCGACACGTCCGGCGCCCACTGCCTTGCCTCGGCCACCTGCTGCGACCGCCTCGAGACCGTCAACCGCAACTGTTATCGCGCGCAGTGCTACGCCACGGCGCGCGGGATCGCACACGGGCTCGGGCTCGACGCCGCGCGGTACGAGGTCTCGTTCCAGAGCCGACTCGGGCGGACCCCGTGGATCAAGCCCTACACGGACGAGGTGGTGCCTGGGCTCCCCGCGCGCGGGGTGAAGCACCTCGCGGTCGCGTGCCCGGCGTTCGTGGCCGATTGCCTGGAGACGCTCGAAGAGGTGGGAATGCGGCTGCGCCACGACTTCCTGAGGGCGGGCGGCGAGACCTTTACGTTCGTGCCGTCGTTGAACGCGGAGCCTAGCTGGATCGCGGCCGCGGCGGCGCTGGTGCGACGCTTCGCGCCGGTGGAGTCCTAGAGAACCTGCCGCGTCGCCGGTGATCCGGGCGCGCACGCCCCCCACGGGGGAACAGTCGGCGGAGCGCCTCTAGGCCTCGTGCCCAGGGCGGCTCACTGCGAGATGTCGGAGGGCTCGAACGGGTAGATGCGGTACTTCCCGAACGCGAAGCCGAGGGCGCCCTGGACGCCTTCCAGGCTGTCGCCCACGGTGAATCCCGCGAGCGGTACGCCGAAGTTGCCGCCGTCGATCACGAAGCCGCCCGTCACCTCGATCTCGTTGTAGGTCTCGAGGGCTTCCGTGGACTCGACGGTGATGTCGGCGTGAAAGACGAAGGCGCCCTCTTGTTGCTCGGGGTCCGCCAGGGAGAGCTTCGACGGCGTCGGGACTGCGCCGTTGGCGTCCAGCACCTCGAGCGCAGTGGCCGTGAGCTCCGTCATGCAGAAGTACTCTTTGACGTCTCCGACGGCCCGGACCCGCGCGCCGGGCAGGGGCGAGAACCCGAGCGTCTTGTTCCAGACCACCAGGAGGCCCGCCCTGTCGGTGGTGTTCGGGCTGGCCAGATAGACCCCGTGGAGCGACGCGGTCACCGACTCCACCGGTGAGTAGACCAGCCCGGTGACCGCCACGTTCGAGAAGGCCGGCGGCGGGTTCGCGCTCCCCGTGGTGCAGGTGGTGGAGCTGGAGTCCGCCTGGATCTCCGCGATCGTCATGGTGGTGGGAGCGACGCTGGTGTCGGGCACCACATCGTCCAGGCTCCGGACCTGCAGGCGATAGGCGCCGAAGGCGAAGTCCACGAGGCCGGTGAGGGAGACGTAGCTGTCTCCCACCTTTGGGAACCAGCCGGGCTCGTATTGGCCCCCCGACACGCGCAGGCCGCCAGTGACCACCGCATCGAAGTTGTCGAGGGATTGCACCGTGACCCCCTCGACGCGAACCAGCATCCCCTCGAAGGCCTCCGGGCCGCTCACGAGCTGCGCCGCGCTTACGGGCGACGGTGCGGGCGCGCCGAGCGCGCCGAGCGGTGTGATCGCGACAGCGCTGAGCGTGGTGCGGCAGTAGAACTCGCGGTGCGACCCCTCGATGCGCAGTCGGTGTCCCGGCGCCAGCGTCGGGACATCGGCCTCCGGCGCCACCACCTGAATTCCGGAGCTGGGCCCGCCGTTGGCGTCCTGCACGTAGAACCCACGCAGCGTGGGGCCCGTGTCGCCCTCGATGACGAAGGCGCCGCCGGTGACCACCACGTCGTCGAGGATGACCGCCGGGCTCACCACCACGTTCACGGTGGGGTCGCAGTTCAGCGAGCCGGCAGAGAGCTGGAGGTCGCGCGCTGTCACGACCGTGGGTATGCCGTCGGTGCCGTCGGTGCCGTCGGCGGCGTTGGTGCCGTCTGTCCCGTCGGTGCCGTCTGCGGCGTTGGCCCCGTCTGCGGCGTCGCCCGCATCGGTGCCGTCGGTGCCGTCTCGGCCATCAGCGGCGTCTGCGGTGTCGCTTGTATCCACGGTGACGCCGTCGCTGGCGTCGCTCCCGTCGATGCCGTCCACCGTATCGACGGTGTCGCTCGCGTCCGTGGCGTCGGTTGTGTCCACCGCCGTGTCCACCGCCGTGTCCGCGCCGTCGCTCGCGTCGCCGTCGTTGCCCTTGCCGCGGCGCCTCGCGGTGCTGCAGGCGAGCGCGCCGACGAGCAGGAGGAGCAGCGCGGTCCGGAGCACCGCCCTTACTCCGCGGCCGTCACGTAGGACTGGCCGAACGGAACGATACGGTACTTGCCGAAGCCGAAGCTGACCGCGCCCGTGACCCGCAGCACGTTGCCGGCCTCCACGCCGTCCCAGCTCACGCCGAAGTCGTCTGCGACCAAGACCAGCTGGTCCTTCTCCACGCCCAGCTGGTTGTACTGGTCTGGCTTGGAGCTGATGGGGCAGTCGATCGTCACGAACACGCCCTCCCACTTCTCGGCGTCGGCCGCGAGCAGGTCGGCGGTGGTGATCTCCGCCGGGGTGGGTGCCTCGCCGGCAGAGGTGATCTGAATCGCCGTGGTCTGGATCTCCGTGAGGCAGTAGTACTCCTTCACGTCGCCGTCGATCACCACGTGGTCGCCGATGTTTGGGGCGATGCCCGCGTCCTTGCGGTAGGTGACGAAGATGCCGGCGTTCGCTCCGGACCCAGCCTCGTCCACCACGTAGATGGCGCTGGTCTTCTCGCCCAGGTCCTGGACCGGCGAGGCCACTACGGCCTTCACGCGGATCTTCTTGAACGTAGCGGGAGCATTGCCCGCGCCGTCCGTACAGCCCACCGAGTCCGACGAGGTCTGCATGTCGGTGAAGGGCAGCTCGGTCACCGGCGCGAGCTCGGTGATCACGACGTCCTCGAGCTTCCGCGGCTGCAACAGGTAGTGCCCGAACGAGAAGTCGACGACGCCCGTCAGGGACCCGAGCTTGTCGCCGGCTGTGGCGAAGTAGCCGGGCCGGTATTGTTTGCCCGAGCAGCGCGCCCCGCCGGTGACGATGTAGTCGAAGCCGTCGAGCGACTCGACGGTGATGTCCCGCAGCGTGACCAGCATGCCCTCGTACGCCTCCGCCGTGGCGGGAGTGGCGAGGACGGTGGCCGCGAGCTCGACGGGGGCCGGTACGGCCGCCGTGCCGGTCTTGGTGACCGCGGTGGCCGAGAACTGGGTGTTGCAGTAGTACTCGACGTGGGTACCGGTCACGTCGACGACGTCGCCCTCGGCGAGCGTGACGCCCAGCGTGGCTGGCACCACCATCTGAATCCCGCTGTTTACGCCGCCGGCGGGGTCGGCGATGTAGTAGCCGTCTAGCGCCTTGCCCTTGAGCTCGCCGGTCTCGGGGTCTTTCGTGGGCTCGGCGGCCACGTACTTCCCGGCCACGACCACGGCGCCGCGCACGGTGACGTTGCTCTGGATGTCGTTGATCTTGGCGACAGCAGGATCACAAGTGACCGAGCCCGTGGAGGTCTGCAGCGCCGCGATCGTGATCGCCGTGCCTCCGTCAGTGGCGTCGGTGGCGTCCGCGCCGTCTGCCGTGTCGTCAGTGCCGTCTGTCCCGTCGGTGCCGTCCGCGCCGTCCACGCCGTCCGTGGTGCCGTCGCTGGTCCCGTCAGTGCCGGTGTCGGATCCGCCCCTAGAGCTGCACGCAACGCCCACAACCGCAACCACGCACATCGTCCAACGCTTCATGGCTCGCCTCCCGCGGGTCTCGTCCGCGCGGGGCTTTGTACGGGAGCGTCAGTTCGTTCGCAAGCGCACGGTTCCGGTGAGGCCTTCGATTCCGAACAGCTGGTTCGACGCCGGGTCGACGTAATACAGGAGTCCGGTGGGCGCCTCGCGCGTGAGGCCGCGGGGTAGGCCGGACAACAGGGAAGAGGCCAGCCGCACCGTGCGCGAAGACTGCGCTTGGAAAGACCAACGGGCGAGCCACGGTGTCTCGAGCACCGTGGTGATCCCCGTCTTGCTGTCTCGCGAGCAACCGGGCAGCACTCGCAGGCGGAACGCGTGGTTCTCGAAGTGCTCGCCCTCGAAGAACTCGTCGGCGGCGGCGTCCGTGATCGGGCAGCGGTCGAGCGTCTTGCCCTTCGCGAGCGTCCACTCGCGCGTGCGGCTGCGACGCTGGGCGCCGTCTTCCTCCACGCACTGGCCGTTCGCGCCTTCAACCCACGGGTGGAGCGCGCCGCTCGTCCCGCCTCGGACTACGTAGGTGCCCGGAGGGGCTTGGACCACATAGCGCAGAACCTGGCCGCGCAAGCAGGAGTGCGGTGCTCCGGTCGCAGCGAACTTCGAGGGATAGGCCACGCCCTCGCCGCCGAGATCCGTGCCGTCGACGTCCACGACGCGCCCTGCGGACGGGTCGACCGTGAGCTCGTCGGCGGCCACGGCTGTGACCGGCCAGGCGACTGCGCCGGCCGCGTAGTCGTCGGGGCACCCGTCGAGGTCGGCGGTGAACACGACGAGCCAATCGCCTGCCTCCACTCCCCCAGTGCAGAATGGGCGGTCGACGGAAGCGAAGGTGCCGCCTTCCCCGGAGAGGAGGGCGCCTTGGGCCCGCCGATCGACCACGACGTCCGCGTGGGTAAGGGCCCAGAACTCGTTCGGCGCGAGGTCCTGCGCGTCGCCGACCACCTCGATCCCGTACCAGCTGAGTACCTCGGACGTGGCGATATCTCGGCGGACTACGAAGTCGCCGAAGGACGGGAAGTCGGGCCGCCGGTCGCCGCCCAGCGACAGGGCCTCGAGGCCGCCGAGCGCGTTGCCGTAGGCTGCCGGCAGGAAGCGGCCGGACGCGTTGAAGACAAACTGCGACAGCGTTGGGCTGAAGATCCCTTCGGTGCGGAGGGTGTCGGCCGAGTCGAGGACGTGGACTGGGCCCGTGCTGTCCATGACTCGGACGAAGAAGAGGTTCCCGTTGGCCGACGTGATCACCGCCTTCACGGTGTCCCCCGACTTCGCAAAGCTCACGTCGGTCGGAACGCCCGGGAGGCCAACTCCGGTGCGCCCGAGCGTGCGATAGAGGCTGTTCCCTCCGTCCCCGGCGTTGACCTCGACGTGCGCCGCGAGGTCTGCGTCGATCACCTCGACGGCGCGCTCGCGCGCGTTCGTGACGTAGACGAAGCGCTCGTCGGGCGACAGGGCGAGCCGCGCGAGCACCGGCGCGGCTGCCGGCGCTTCGTCGTCAGCGGCCGACAGGCAGTCGCTGTCTGCGGGATAGTCGGTGTTGCCATCGCCGTCGTCGTCCGCGCCGTCGTAGCACGAGGGCGCCGCGTGCCCGGACGGCCAGGCGACGCGAGGGCCCGGGGGGCTCTCGCCGCCGAGCTCCCGCCCCCGTGGGTCCTTGCGGCAGCTGGCGTCCCCGGCGTCGAAGGCGCCGTCGCCGTCGTTATCGAGGTCGTCGCGGCAGCTCGGCGCAGCGGCCACACGCTTCAGCAGCTCGCCCGTCTCCGCGTCGAGCAGCGCGACCCAGCCCACGTCGGCGTTCGAGACCCACAACGTGCCGTAGGTGGTGACCTCCACGTCGTAGGGCGTGGCCCCGTCGATCGGGAACAGAGTGGCCGGCGCCTCGAACGCGTCGAGGGCGATCCGGGCCACTGCGCCGGCGTCGGGGAGGGCGACGTACACCGCGTCGTCCGAGACGACGAGGCCTGCGGGCGACGCGGGGAGCACGTGGCGCGTGGGCGCGAGGGTCTTGGCGTCCAGCCGCGTGAGCGCGGGGCTCGCCGAGTCCGCGACGATCAGGGCGTCGCCGGCGCGCGTAGCGACCAGGGCCACCGGGGCGGTACCGACCGGTCTCGCCGTATATCCGGGCGTGAACGCGTCGTCGTCCAGGACCGTGGCGGCGCCGGGCACCCGCGGATCGAGGGCGACGCGCGTGAGGCTGCCGGACTCGCCGTTGAGGACCACGGCCTGGAGACGCCTCCCGGCCGTGCCATCGCACGAAGCGAGCGGAATACCGCCGTCGGCGTCGAGACAGACCAGCGCCACGTCCAGGGGCCGGGAGAAGTGGACCACCGGGATCTCCGGTGTCTCGGAGCAGGCCAGAAGTCCCAGCACCATGAAGCCGCGTCTCGTCATTGAATCCGCTTGATCTCTCGGTGTTCGAACGTGCTGCCGGGCTCGATGTCGATGACGCCGACGGCGCCCTCGCGGAACAACGTGACCGCGAGCACCTGGTGACCGCCAACCTGCCCGACGGCGAGATCGAAGGGCCCGTCGCCCACCTCGATGAGGTCGATCACGCGGAGCGCCACGGGATCCACCACGGCGACGAGATCCTTGGTGAACAAGGACACGTACACGCGCTGGCGGCCGTCTCGCTCGACCACCGCGAGCCCCGAAGGCGAGTCGGGGAGCGGGGTCGCGCCGACCACGGTGTTGGCGGGGACGCCGCTCGGGCCGATCGCCGTGGCGACCACGGCCAGGGCGGCTGGCGGCCCTCGATAGGCCACGAACGCCAGGTCTCCCGCCGGCGAGAAGACGATGTCTCTCGCGAACTCCCGACCGGGGAGCGGGCTCGACAGGACGACCGCTTCGTCCACCGCCAGCAGCGGGCTGCTGGACGCGTCGCCCTCGTGGACACGGACGCTGTTGATGGTGTTCCGGAACTTGCTGGTGGCGTAGAGCAGGTTGCCCCCGCCCGACGGATGCACCGCCAGCCCGTAGAGGCCCGTGGGGGCGCTGGCCTCGACGCTGGCGACCGGGGTGCCCGCCTCGTCCACGTCGAAGATGCCGATCTGTCCGCTGAAAGCAGCTGAGTAGAGCCGCCGCGCGTCTGACGTGAGCACGAGGCCGTAGGGGTCGAAACCCGCGCCGTCGAGGGTATGGAGCGCGTCGCAGGCTGCCAGCGCGCCCTGGGCCGCCTCGGCTCCGCACGAGAGCGAGACGCGCCCGTCGGTGACGCTGGTCTCGGCCCAGCGGAGCGCGCCGTCCTCGCGCGTGACCACGTACAGGCGGTCGAAGTGGCCTTGGTCGTTGGCTCGGCCGACCAGCTTCCCGGCGTAGGCGGCCGTGGAGAACGCCGTAGGGAGGACCTCGCCGGTCTCGAGGTCCACCGCGTTGACGGTGCCTCCGGCGTAGCGGCTGTCGAAGTTGGTGTTGGCGACGAAGGCGATGCGCCCGGCCGGCTCGACCGCCAGGCCAAGCGGGTAGCGCAGGACGCCTACGGGGTGCTGTTCGGGGCCTGTGGGTTCGCACCCGGCGAGGAGCACAGCGGCCAGGGCAGGGCGCAACATGGCGCGCAGCCTAATGGGGGACGTCATGCTTGTCATCCCGCGAGCGCGGCTTGCGCGGCCGCGAGGCGAGCGACCGGCACCCGGTAGGG
>SXOO01000053.1 GCA_005776725.1 Pseudomonadota bacterium
GAGACCGCGGAGATGCCCGGGATGTACTCCCGCGGTCACTACGACCTCGCCGGCTTCGCAGTCGGCGTGGTGGAGCGCGAGCGGATCATCGACGGTCGCACCGTCTTGCCCGGCGACGTCTGCATCGGCGTGGCCTCGTCCGGGCTGCACTCCAACGGCTACAGCCTGGTCCGCCACGTCCTCTTCGAGCGCGAGGGCCTCGGGCTGGACGCGATGCTCCCCGAGCTGGACCGTCCGCTCGCCGACGCCCTCCTCGAGCCCACCCGAATCTACGTGAAGGCCGTCAACGCGCTGCTCGCCGTGGGCGGGATCGGGGCGCTGGCCCACATCACCGGCGGCGGCATCTCCGGCAACCTCGAGCGGGTGCTGCCCGACGGGACCGAGGCGCGCCTCGACCGCGACGCCTGGAGCGAGCCGGCGATCTTCGGCGCCTTGCGACGGTTCGGGGTGCCCGCAGAGGAGATGGACCGCACGTTCAACCTGGGCCTCGGCCTCATCGCGGTGTGCCGGCCGGAGGTGGCCGACGCGTGCCTCGCGGCCCTCCACGCGGCCGGCGAGCGCGCCACCGTTGTGGGCCACATCGTGGCGGGTCAGGGAGTGACCATCACGTGACGCCGCTTCAGGTGGGGGTGTTGGTCAGCGGGCGCGGCTCAAACCTTCGGGCGCTGCAGCAGGCCTCGAGCACAGCTGCGTACCGGGTGGCGCTGGTGGTGTCGAACGTCGCCGACGCGGGGGCCCTCGCCTTCGCGGCCGACGTCGGCGTGCCCACTGCTGTCCTCCCCCATCGCGCCTACCCCACACGCGCGGCCTTCGAGTCCGCCGTCACCGAAGCGCTGCGGGCCGCTGGCGTGGAGCTGGTCGTTCTGGCCGGCTTCATGCGGGTGCTCACGCCGGTGTTCGTGGGGGCCTGGGCGGGCCGAATCGTCAACATCCACCCGAGCCTCCTCCCGGCGTTCCCGGGGCTGGACGCACCCGGTCAGGCGCTGCGAGCGGGGGCCACGGTGTCTGGCTGCACGGTGCATCTCGTGGACGAGGGCACAGACACGGGGCCGATCCTGGCGCAGGCCGAGGTCCCCATCCTGCCGGGCGACACCGAAGACACCCTGGCCGCGCGGATCCTCGTGGAGGAGCACCGACTCCTGCCGCGGGTGGTCGACGCGCTGGCGCGACAGCGGAGGGCCGCCGCATGAAGACGGACCCCGCCTCGGGCGAGGCTCCGGGGGCGCCCGCGTCAGCCGCAGAGCCGGTGCTCGTGAGCGCGTGCCTCCTGGGCGAGGCCTGTCGCTACGACGGCGCCGCGCGAGCGCCGCTGGTCTCGGCGACCGCCTCGCTCCGGCCCATCCCGATCTGCCCCGAGCGCATGGCGGGTATGGGCGTTCCGCGTCCCCCGATCGAGCGCCTGGACAACGGCCGGGTCGTGCGCGTGGCCGATGGCGTGGACGTCACGGCGGCGCTCGAGGAGGCCGCGGCGCGGCTGATCGTGTTGGCGCGCGAGGTGGGGGCCCGCCGAGCGGTGCTCAAGGAATACAGCCCGAGCTGCGGGGTAAACGCCCTGAAGCGGCGGGGTGAGGTGGTCAGCGGTCGCGGGCTCGTGGCGGAGCGGTTGGCCGCCGCCGGGCTCGAGCTGACCACTGAGTCGCAGTCAGGAGGACACGAGTGAGCGACGCGTACTACGACGTGGTGGTGGTGGGCACGGACCTCACCGGCCTCATCGCGTCGGCCATGCTGGCCAAGCGCAACTACCGGGTGCTCGTGCTGGGGCAGGGACCACTGGGCAACGAGCTCGTGGTCGACGGCTTCAAGTGCGCGCGGCGTCCGTGGCTCTTCACGGGCTTCGAGACCTCGGGGCTCGTGAAGAAGGCGTTCACCGAGCTCGCGCTCTCGCTGGAGATGCAGAACCGCCCGAAGGCGTTCGACCCGTTCTATCAGGTCGTGTTGCCCGGGCGGCGCGTGGACGTCACCGCGAAGGAGGCCCTCTACCAGCGCGAGCTGGAGCGCGAGTTCAGCGGGGAGACGGAGCGCATCGGCCAGTACCACCGGGCGATCCGCGACGGCAATACCCGCCTGTCAGCGCTGTTCGACACGGTGCCGATCCTGCCCGCCGACGGCTTCTTCGAGAGCCGCTCGTGGCGCAAGACCGTGGCGCAAGCGCTAGACGCCGGGATCCCGGATGCCCTGGCCCTCTTCCCGGAGGGGCACCCGTTCAGGGCTTTCGCGTTGGCGCCGCTGCTGTTCTCCAGCGGCTGCCAGCTATCGCCGTATTCGGCGATCCAGGCCACGCGCCTCCAGACCCACCTCGGCCGCGGGCTGTACGACATCGAGGGTGGGGTCGACGGCCTGAAGCGCGTCTTCCTCGACAAGGTGAAGTCGAACTGCGGCGACGTGCGTGACCGCGCGGCCGTGGAGCGGTTGGTGGTGAAGCGCGGGAAGGTCCGCGAGGTGGTCCTACGCGACCGCCGCGAGGTGATCGGCACGGACGCCGTGTTGTGCAACATGGACGTGAAGCGCTTCTTCGGCCTGATCCCGCAGGAGGAGCAGAACGAGCGCTACCACCTCAAGATCCACGAGCTCCAGCCGCAGTGGTACCTCTACACGCTGAACCTCGTGGTGAAGGCCCAAGCAATCCCCGAGGGCATGGCGAACACGGTGTTTCAGGTGCTCAGCGCCAAGCGGCCGCTGGAGGGGGAGAACCTCACGCTCCTGTGCGTCGATCCGGTCGGACCGCAGGACGACCCGGGGACGCGCGTCATCTCGGTCTCCACGCGCGTGCTGTCACGCAACATGCGCCCAACGCTCGAGCACCTGGCGGAGCTGGACCAGCGCCTGATTCACGCCACTCGCCAGCTGGTCCCGTTCTTGGACGAACACCTGATCACCACCGCTTCGGCGTGGGTGGTCACGGACCGCCGCACAGGCGAGCGAATGGTCGACACGAACCTCATCACGCCGATCTACGGGACGCCCCTCGAGGAGACGCTGGAGACCACGCCGATCGCGTGCCGCACGGCCTACAAGAACCTCCTGGTGGGCAGCGACGCGCTGTATTCGGGCTTGGGCTTCGAGGGCGCCTTCTTCGGCGCGCTCAACGCGTTTCGGCTCACCACGGAGCTGGTCTCGAAGAAGACGCTCCTGGGCTGAGCCCCTGGCGCGCCGCCGCGCTCACTCGCAGTTGGTACAGAAGGTGGGATCGAAGGTGTCCAGCTGCGCGCGCGTCGCTGCGCAGCCCGGCGCCGTACAGATCGTGGGTCCAAACGGCAGCTCGATCGGCGGGAGCGAGAGGAAACACCCCGCGCCGCAGCCGTTGTTGTTGTACTCCAGCACCAGCTCCTCCAAACAAGCTTCGTCTACGCCCAGGAGCTGACAGGCGAAGCCAAGGCTCGAGCCGCCGCACGCGGTGTCGAGGCACGCGCAGTCCTGGCACTCCCCGGCGGGGGTACAGCTTCCGGCCAAGCACTGGCTCCCTGCGCTGCAGCTCCCGCAGAGGCCACCGCAGCCATCGTCGCCGCAGTCCTTACCGGCGCACTTCGGCGTGCACGAAGACACGCACTCGCCGTCGGCATCGCAGGTGTCGCCGGCCTCGCAGGTCCCGCAGCTGCCGCCGCAGTCGTCAGGGCCACAGTCCTTGCCGGCGCAGTCGGGCGTACACGTCGACAGGCACTTCCCGGCGCGGCTGCAGACCTGGTTGGCCGCGCAGGTCCCGCAGCTGCCGCCGCAGCCGTTGGGACCGCAGGTCTTCGCGCCACAGCTGGGTGTGCAGTTGACCTGGCAGTACCCCTCGACGCACATCGGCGCCGCACCGGGACAGGTGCCGCACGCGCCGCCACAACCGTCGTCGCCACACTCGCGATCGCCGCACTCCGGCTGGCAATCGACCTTGCACGCGCCTTCGACGCAGTGGGGGGCTGCGGCGGGGCAGCTGGCGCACGTGCCGCCACAACCGTTGTCGCCACACTCCTTGCCGGCGCAGTCGGGAACGCATGTCGCCGGCGTGTCCTCCGGGGCCACGTCGGGAGGGGAGACGACGTCCTTTCCACCCGGCCCGCCATCGCTCCCGTCTGATCCCTCAGCGGCGTCAGCCGAGTCAGCCGAGTCAGCCGAGTCAGCAGAGTCAGCAGAGTCAGCCGAGTCAGCGGAGTCCGTTGCCCCCGCGACGTCGCCGGAGGCCGGGCCGGCATCCTCGTTCTTGCTGCTACTGCGACGCCGCGTGGTGCACCCGGCGAGGACGACGACCAACACGAGCACGACGAGGCGCCTCAGCCAAGAGCCGACGATGGCGCTTCCAGGGACCACGGGCGTGAGTCGCCTGAGAATGGCCGCGTGTGATGCAGACGTCATGGCACCTCCCGGCGAAGATCGAAGCGGGGATTGGCGACTCGGATGATCTCTCGGAGCGACTCCATCGCGTGGTTCCACACCGGGGTACCGGGTCCCCGGTCACCAGCCGACGCGCAGAGGCGGGCCTCGAGGTCGCCGGGTGTGCCAGGCCCCAACAGGCGACCAAGCCTCGCCACCTGCGCGGCCTCCAGCGCCGCGCCGTGCTCCAGCTCTCCGCGCACCTGCGCGCACAGGCTGGAGGCCACCAGCGCCCGGAACGCCAAATCGGGAGGCAGGCCTTGTCGGAGCTCCTTGGAGCCCAAGAACGTGGAGACGGCCTCTAGGAGCTCCGCCGCGGTGGGGCCGATGATCATGTGGGACCCTCCTCGATGAGGCGCATCGCCTCGAACGCCATCTCCGTCCACCGACGCCCGATCGCCAGGAGCTCGATGTCGGGGCGCGGCCCCTGCGTCTCCGCGCGAGGCGCGCGACTGGCTGCGTTCTGCAGGTAACGGCCCGCCTGGTCGAGGCAGCCGAGGCCCCACCGCGCGTTGCCGTAGACCTCCCACCAGTGGATGGCCGCGCGGTCCAGGCTGGGAACCCCCGCCGCGTCGGCGTAGGCCTCGTAGAACGCCGCGCGGGAGCCGAAGCCCCCCACAGGCCTGTCGAGGCGCCCGAAGCGCCAGTCGCGCACGCTGATCCACGCGAGATCCTCCTCGCGGGCGCCGGCGTGCGCGAACTCCCAGTCGAGGATCGCGGAGAGCCCGTCGGGCGTGACCAGGAAGTTGCCGGTGCGGAAGTCGCCGTGCACGAGCACCGGCGCGGTCTCGGCCGGACGATGCCGGTCCAGCCACTCGATGATCAGGTGAAACGCCAGCAGCGGCTCGGTGCGCTGGCCCAGGAGGCGACGGAGCGTGGCCACCGCGGTCTCCACCGGGGCCCCACCGGCCTGTGCGGCGGCGCCGGGCGAGACACTATGGATCGTGGCGAGCTCTCGGCCCAGCCGCGCGGTGAGGCCGGCGCGGGCGGACTCCAGGCTCGGGTGGTCGACCACCTGTCGGCCGATCGCGACGCCGGGCATGGCGTCCATGATGTAGCCGCCCCGGCCGTCCGGCAGCCGGAGAAACTGGCGCGCCGCGGGCGTGGTGACACCAGCGGCGGCCGCCGCGTTGACCACCCTCGCCTCCGCCTCGCGGTCGAGGCTACCGGGCAACGCGGTGGGCGCGTCCAGCCTGAAGACGCGGTCCGGTCCCTCGCCGCGGAGGAGCAGGTTCTCCTGGCAGGCGCCGCCAGAGAGCCGCTCGAGGCTGTCGATCCGCGTCCCGAGGTGCGCCTCGAGGGCTCTACGCAGCGCGTCCACGCTCAATACCGGGAGTACAGGAGCTCGCAGCTGGCCTCGCCGTCTCCTGCGAAGGCGGCGTCGGCGATGAGCGCGTCGAAAGCAGCCTTGAGGCAGGACTGCGAGTCGACGTCCATGCCACTGGAGAGCCCGGTCGACGCGAGGCCGCCGCTCCGGTTGATCGTGAGGCTGGGCCGGGCTCCCATGAACTTGGGATCGGCAGCGGCGCGCTTCTCGAAGCAGGCCCGAAAGGCGGCGGCATTCGCGGCGAACGCCGCCTTGACCTTGGCCGCGTCGTAGCCCTTGAGCGTGGCGCACTCGAGGTCCCCGAGGGTGGGGCCGCTCGAGGGGGTCATGGAGTCGCAGATGGTCCTCAAGAGCTCCTTGTCGGCCCCGCTGGGCTCGGCCACGCACTTCCACGACCTGGTGCCCGTCATGAGGGTGCGCTTGGCGCCCGAGGACCCGGACGAGCTCATGGAGCCCAGCCCGCCCTTCTCGTCCTTCACGGTCACGGTGATTGTGGCGAAGCCGGGGGCCGACGCGACCACCGCCTCCCCCTCGACCTTGGCCTCCACGTTCTCCGGGAGCTGAATGGTGAACGCGGGCGCCTCGAAGCGGCGCTCCACGAGCTTACCCGGCGTGAAGGCGGGCGGCCCGGCGGGGGCCGGCTCAGACTTGTTGCAAGCGAACAGCGCGAGAGGGAAGAGGACGAGGCGGCGCATAGAGGTCCTGTAGGCGTGTGCGTGAGCCGAGCTCAGTTGTGCGAGGCGGTACCCTTGGTGAACGTGCCCCCGAGCCAACGGAAGTTGTCGAGGAGAACGAGCGAGTCGTAGATGTCGTCGGCCGTATCGTGGATGTGGAAGACGATGTCGAACGTCTCACCCGCGACGGCCGGCCACTTCGTGGTGAGCCAGCCAGTGGAGCTCCCCGTGGAGCACTCGTAGCCGGTGCCGGAGATGTCCGTGACCGGGGCGAAGCACGGCTCCGAGAACGCCGTGTTGATGGCGATGTAGCAGTAGGGTTGCCCGTTCTCGGTGAAGTCGCTGTAGCTGCCGGGATCCGAGCAGAGCGTGTAGTTCACGATCGAGGTGGAGCCGCCCTTCTTCAGCAGGATGTAGAACTTGTCGTTGAACTGGGTCCCGATGAACTCCTCGTACTCCGCAGAGAGGAAGATGTAGTCGATCGAGAATCCGGTGGCGCCCGGCGGGGCAGTGACCGTGACCTTGAACTCGACCACGTCGTTCATGAAATCCAGGTCGCCGCTGTAGGGGTCGTCCGTCTCGATGCCGCCCGACAACCCGACGCCGGTCTGCGGGTAGGCGCTGGCCCCCCCGCCGCTGTCCGAGAAGGTGCCGCTGCTGAGCACCGCGTAGGAGTTGCCCGCGAAGGGCGTGAGGGCGTTGCCGGGGTTCCCCAACCGGGTGATCGCACCCCATGCACCGGCAACCGAGTCGCCGTTGGGGCTGGTCACGTTGGAGGCGCCGATGTAGCCGGCGTAGCAGAGCTCCATGGCGCACAGCATGGCGGCCACGCTGCTCCCGGTGCACACCTGGCCCACGCAGTTGGGCTCGATGGAGCCTCCGCCCTCGCCTGCCTTCGTGCCGTCGCAGTTGTTGTCGAGCCCGTCGCCGCTCACCTCGACGGCTCCGGCATGCACGGCGGCGCTGAAGTCCTGGCAGTCACCGCCCCCATTCGGACACAACGCATAAGCGCTGGGGGTTACGAGCGAAGCGTCGCAGTAACCGTCTTTGTCGTCGTCGCAGCCGTCGTCGGGAACGAGGGTGCAGTTGTCGTCGAGCCCGTTGCAGATCTCGGGGACGAAGGGGTGCACAGTGCCGTTCGCGTCGTCGCAATCGCCGGAGTAGACGACGAAGCCCGCGGGGAGCGCGCCGCAGAGGCACTGTTTGCTGCCCTTCGTGCCGGCGCCGTCGCCGTCCGAGTCCAGATAACTGGGGGTGCAGCCCTTGCTGTCGGGGGGGTCGGTGTCACCGTCGCAGTTGTCGTCGACACCGTTGCAGCGCTCGGGCTGGCTGGGCGAGATCGCCTCGTCGAGCGGCGCGCAGTCGTTGTCGTTGAGCGTGCCGTCGCCGTCGAGGTCAGCGTCGCAGGCGTCCCCGATCTGATCGCCGTCGGTGTCGGCCTGATCGGCGTTGGAGACGGTCTTGCAGTTGTCTTCCTTGTCGGCGACGCCGTCGCTGTCGTGGTCCTTGATGGGTCCGGCGTCGGGTGTGTTGGTGGGGCCCGCGTCCTCGCCCACCGTGGGCCCGCCCGAGTCCCCGCCGGCGGTGTCGCCCTGTTGATCGGGGCCCGCCGCGTCGCCCTCACCTGAGACGCTGTCGAGGTCTGGGCTCACGGTGTCTGCGCCAGGGCCTCCGCCGACGACTTCGCCGGTAGGCGGCACGAAGCCCCCGCCGCCGTCGGTGCCCTTGGCGTCGCTGTTCCCTCTGCCCCGCCCGCCCGCCGCCGTGCATCCCACGAGCAGGACGCCGGCCGCGAGGACGAAGGGGCCACGGAGTGCGGAGAGCCGCGTGAGAACGCTGACTCCAGACCGACAGGCGGCCGGAGTGGACGTCTCGCGAGAGTTGACCAGCACGTCGAGGTTCATTCGTCGTCCTTCAGGAGCTGGAGACGGAGGCCGCCCGGGTACGTATAGCTCACGTCGCAGTCGTAGCCGTAGGCGGTGAGGCCGAGCTTCTTCTTCTGAGGCCCTGTGGACACGATGGTGTGAACCCCCTCGGTCACGGCCACGCGCGCCTCGAACCACGAGGTCCCTTCGATGGCGGCGAACTGGTTCTCGACGCTGACGCCGTCCACAGTGACGTTCGCGAACGCCGGCGCCACGATGTTCACGTAGTTCTCGACGTATCCGGGGGGCGTGAGCACGGTGTACTCGTCGAGGTACTGCTGGGTGGGCACCACGAGCGTGAAGCCGGGATCGCCGATGCCGCTCTTGCCGCAGGTCTCGGCGTGCCCCGGATAGCTGGACCCGATGAGGTAGTGCCCCACGAGCACGGGCCCGTCGGCCACCACCTCGAAGCTCTTGCTGGTGTGCAGGGTGATGTATTGACCCTGCTGCAGCAGCACCTTGCCGTAGTCTCCCTGGGGCGGGCGGGTCTCGACGGTGACGTCCGCCGCTCCCGCCATGATCCGGACCACGTCGAACTGGCTGGGCGACCGCAGCTTGAATGTGTCGACCACCGCCACCTTGCCCCACGCGGCCACGGGCAGGAGCTGCTGACCGAGGTGGTCGCAGGCCGTGATCCCGAGCGGCACGTTCGCGCACTCGTGCCCGCCGAAGACGCTGATCTGGCGGTCGGAGGTGATGTGAGTCCCAGTGAGATCGGCCCCCTGCTCGCCGTCTGCCTCGAGGTTCAGCACCTGCCCCTGCTCCATGAAGAAGCTGGCGGACTGACCGGGCTGGATCGCCCCCACCACACCGTCCTCGGACGCGAGCACAGGCGCGGTGGGCCGGACCGTGACCACGGACGTCCCGGGCTGGGTGGCGATGATGGTGACGAAGCCGCGGAGGGTCTGCTCGCCGTCTTTGCGCAGCGACCAGCTCATCGCGTAGTACTCGAGGCCGCCCGAGGCGCTGGGCAGGAGCAGCGCGGCGTCGTTCGTGTAGACATCCTCGCCGTTCAGCGGGTTGAACTGATGCACCGTGGAGGGCGCGCTGGTGAGGACGTGGAAGGAGCGGCTGGAGAGCGAGGTGCCGTCCAGGTCGTAGCCCAGGGGCAGCTTGAACACCTCGAGCTGCCCCGACTTCACGACCATGTCGCTCACACCCAGCTGGCTGGGCCCGAGGTTGAACTGGTTGGCGACGTCGCGAATGGTCACGGTGGCGTCGTCGACGTTCTCGGGCACGCTGACCACGATCGCAACGGGCTCGTACTGGCCGCCCTCGATGTTGTCGAGGTCCACCGCGAAGTACTCGCAGCCGCGATAGGTGTTGGCCTTGATGTCCACGTCGCAGGCGCTGATGCACTCGCCGGCGACGCAGCTGCCGCCCTTCTCGCAGAGCTCGACCTCGACGAAGCCGGAGCCGTCGGACTTGCACTCCTGGACCGCCCCAAAGCCCTTACAAATCCGCTCGCCGGGAGGGCACACGAAAGAGCCGCAATTGCCCTCTTGGCAGGTCTCCGCCGGGCCGCAGTTCTTGCTGACGGGGCCGGTGCCGAGGTCATTGCACACCAGCAGCGACGCAGGCCCCGTGCACTGGCCCAGCACGGTCCCCGGGGAGCACGTGGTGGGCGCGCAGTAGCCGTCGAAGCAACGCTCTCCGGACGGACACGGGGAGAGCTTCCACCCGTCGCCCTTGACGGGGCAGACCTCAGCCGTGGTGTCGTCTTTGCACCGAACCTCGGTCGGCGGGCACGTCTCGCTGGCCGCGTCGTTGCCGTCGGTGCCGTCGTCGCCGTCGCTGCCGTCCGCGTTGTCGGCACCGCCGTCCACGCCGTCGGAGCCGTCAGCGGCGCCGTCGGACCCGTCAGCGCCGGCGGTGTCGATCGGTATCCCGATCGTGTCACCGCCCGGAACGAAGCCCCCGTCGGCGCCCCCGGTGTCTTTGCTTCCGCGTCCGCCGGCTGCACCGCACCCGACGACGAGCACCCAGCAGCCCCACTGCACAACACGCATGCCGTTCGCCCCTTCGCCCAGCGCCCCATGAGCTTGAATAGCCCTGGCGCCCTCGAGCGCCGTCGGCATCGGGTCCACACGACGTCACGCGTCGGGCCCACCACAAGCCCGAGGAACGGCCCACCAAGACCACCCTCGTACACTGATTTCTACGCAGAATCGGGGCGGTCTACAAGACGCGGGACGCGCGATCGCTGGCCTCGCGATCGGCCTTGCGGTCCGCCTCCACGTAGCGGGCGCGCCGTTCCCGGTCGACCCAACGGTCGGCGACCAGTCGGTCGGTGGCCGCGTCGACTAGCCGGCCTCGGGCCGCGGCTTCCGGCGCCTCGAGCCGCGCCACCGTCTGGGCGCTTGCCTCTAGCGCGTGCGCCTGGCTGGCCAGGGCAGCCGACGTGAACATGAGCTGTGCGGCCGTGATGGGGGCTTCGGTGGGCATTGCCTCAGCACGCGCCGCCTCGAGGGCCAGCGTCTCGGCCTCGTGCGCGTTGCGCGCGGCCTCGGCTGCTGCGGCGGCCTGTGCGAACTCTAGCTTGCGGGCGCGCTCCCGGAGGGCCGTGATGCCCTGGTAACGCTCCGCCGGTCTCACTGTCCGTCGTCCATGAAGGGCAGCAGGTCGTCGTCTCGCCGGAAGGCCGCGCGAAGCCGCTCGAGGCGCGCGTCGAACGCCCGAACGGGCACTGCGATGGTGCGCCGGGCGCCCGCGCCGACAGCGGCAGCGGCATCCCCCACGGCGTCAGCGATGGGCTTCACGACGTCTTCGGTGACAGGTCGAACCAGCGCGGCGGCGGCGATCCCCATGAGCGCCCACGGGATCCCCGCCTGAAATAGCGGGAACAGCGGCTCGACTGCGAAGGGAGCTTGAGTGACCAGCGTGAGATGAGGCGACATGGGGACCTCCTGTCTCGATTGCAGGGCTGCCCAGTACATCGGTGCCTTGCAACTCCAACTTTACTGGAAAACAGAGGTGGGTGCGCACAGAATTTCGCAGCCGCGAATTTTTTTTCGCGGATGCCTCGAGGTGGAGGCCCCGCGTGAACTCGGTCAGGCGCCGCCGGTGCGCGGGCTGCTGGTACGAAGGTGACGAAAACCAAGCAACCGCAGCGGGTTGGGATGTCGTTCCACCCGCACTCGGTCGCCGATCCCGAGGTCGACCTGCTCCCGGTGACCGTCCAGGTAGATCGCGGCTGTCCGCGTCTTGCACTCTAGGAAGATCGGCGGCTCCACGATGCCCTTGTCGTACACGAGGGGCACCTCGCCCCAGCGGTAGGGCTCGCGCACGAGAAACTGAATGCGCGGGTCAGCCGGGTGCATCAGCACGCCCCCCGCGCTGCGGATTGCGGCGGTAGAGCCGGCGCCCGTGGCGATCCAGAGCCCGGAGCTCTTCTGATCTTCGGTGTCTTCGCCGATCGTGATGCCGTAGCGGCTCACGGCGGCGGGGCAGACGTGCGCGAACAGCACCTCGTTGAGGACGGGGGTGAGCTGCGGCACGCCATTGACCGACACCTCGAGGCGCGTCATGGGCGTCTCGCCCAGAGCGCCCAACAGGAAACGATCGAGCACGGCCCCGAAGCCGAGGGCGTCGGTCGCGCAGAAGTGACCCACGGAGGTGCGCGCCGAGTTGACGCCGAGAAGGGGGCTCTCGAGCACCGCGTGGCTCACGTCGAGCAAGGTCCCGTCTCCCCCGACCGACACGACGAGGTCGAACTGGCAGGTGGCGTTGCGGTCGGCTCGGTAGCGGCAGTCTGCCACCAAACCGCGCTCTTCGATGGCGTGGGCGACCGCGTCGATGGAGGCGCGGTTCTCGTCGTGCGCCAAGAGGAAGCGGGCGTGGTGGCCCGGCTCGCGCTCCGCGAGCGACCGCGCGCCCTCGGGATCGTGCTCCTGGAACAGCTCGAGCTGGCTCTTCTTGTAGACGACGAGGAGGCGCGGGGCGCTCATGGGGTCACGATACGCTCCCGCCGCGGGAGTGTCACCGCGGGCGCGGCATGATCAGGAGCAGCGCGAAGCCCAGTAGCAGAGGCGAGACCTTGAGGACCCGACGCGCCCAGGCCGGCCGTCGCAGCGCCGCCCGCTGCGACGTGGACGCGCTGGCCGCTGCTCCCACCTGGCGCGCAGCCTCGGCGTCTCCCACACAGCCAGAGTCCGAGTCCGACCCCCGCCCGCACCCCGCGGACTCGCTCGACTCGCTCGACGTCTCACTGCCCGACCCGCAGCCCGCCGGCTCGTCGCCACCCGAGGTGGACGAGTCGTCGTCGGTGAAGCAGCTGGGGCCATCCGAGTCGGTGTCGTAGCTGGTGTTGTCGGCGGGGTCGTAGATGATCTCGTAGTCGTCGGCCACATCCACACCGTCGATCCCATCGTCGTCGTCGTCCAGCACGACCTCGGGGCCGTCCTTCGACTCGACCACCACGAAGTCGTGGTGCTGCGTCTCGATGAGCACGGTCTCCTCGGGGTACCCGTAGCAGTCCACCGAGCCGTGGTCGTATGCGCGTCCGGTGTACGCGCCCGAGCCATCGTCGATCACGATCACCCCGTCAGGGAGGCGGCCAGCCGACCGAAGGATCGACGGCGACGGGGCCGTGACAACCCAGCCGCTCTCCAAGCGGCGCTCGACCTCCCCCTGCCGGAACACCACGTCGAACTCGAGGTAGAGAGACGTCTCCGCCCCGTACTCGAAGCGGTCGCCCAGGAGCACCCGCCCCTCGCTGTCTTCCGCCTTGAAGACCACGTCGGAGGGGCTGGACTTCTCGTAGTAGGTGAACTCCGGCGAGACCTCGGTGCCCACGGCCACCAGGGGCACCAACATGGCGAGCGTGGCTTCACCGCCGCCCGGCAGCGTGAACACGGACCTGACGAGCACCTCCGACCGGCGATCGGCAGCCTCCGTGGAGAACACGGCCCGCGCGCGCACCACCTGACCATCGACGACTACGGCGAGCGTCCCGTCGTGGGCGTACGGCACGAAACCCGTGAGCCACGGCAAGAGCACGATGAGCCAGAGGGGGCGTGCGGCCATCGCAGGTCCTTTGCGCGGTGCGGTGGGGCGCATCAGAAGTGCACCGCGGCGTCCAGGGTGAGGGAGGTCCAGCCCATGTCGCCCCCATCGTCGTTCAGACCCGAGGTGGTGGCGATGATGTCGCGCTCCGGACGGCTGGTGGGGATCGCCGTCTCGACGAAGACCCCCACGGAGAAGCGCCTCGACAGGCGGTAGGACAGGCCGCCGCCCAGGTAGACGGCGAAGCGGTCGTCTTCCACGGAGTAGAGCTCGAGGTCGTTGAGGCGCGTCGAGGAGGTGAGGAACGAGCCGCCGAGGCCAATGTCGAAGCGAAGGCGGAGGCGTTGAATGAGCCAGTAGATGCGGAGGTGCCCCGACACGTCCACGGTGTCACGCTCGAGCTCAGCCACCTGGAACCCTGTCTGCGAGTCGGCCCAGAGGTGTGACCAGCGCAGCCCGAACATCAGGTAGAAGCGGAGGGGGATGTCGCCGATCCCGCCTCCGACACCGAACGCGGAGCGGAGCCCGAGGCCCACCGGATCCTCGGAGAAGCCGCTGCCGAACGCAGGGCCCGCCCCGACCTCGAGCATGAACCACGTGGGCCGCTCCTTGTCCTTGGGAGGAGCCGCTGAGGCTGGCAACGCGAGCAGTAGGCAGAGGATGAGGGTGCGCATGGTAGTCCCGTGGTCAGGGTTGCCGTTGGACGTCTGGCGTCGGCGTTGATTCAGCCGCCGCGGTGCGCGAGGCGCGGGCCAGGATGACGAGGCGCTCCGCCACCTCGAGCGCCTCGGCCTCGCGGAAGCGCCCAACCTTCCGACCCGTCACCTCGCCGTCCGGGCCGAGCATCGTGGAGAACGGCAGCGCGTCGCCAGCGAACGCCGCCATGGCCCCGCCGGGGTCCGACCACACGAGAAAAGGCAGCGAACGGCCAGCGAGGAAGGCGCGGACGACCGCGGGCTCCTCCTCCGTAATGGCCACCACCGTGAAGTGCGCGCCGCCATAACGGCGCTGCAGCTCGGCCAGCAGGGGGAGTTCGGCGATGCACGGCTCGCACCAGGTGGCCCAGAAGTGCAGCAGCACGCCGCGCCCGCGGAGATCCATTAGCGACTGGGTGCCGCCACCCGACAGGTCTTCGAATTGGACGGAGCGCGAGAGCGCTGAGACGAGCCAGGACGGGGCGGCGGGCGCGGCCGGGAAGGCGAAACGTCCGCCTGGGGGCGACCCGACGGGCGCGGTGGGCCGTACCAGGGCCGCCGCGACCACCAGCCCCACGAGTATCGCCGCCAGGATCCACCGTGCCACGCGGGGAGGCTAGCGCCGAAACCCGCATTCCGCGAGTCACGGGACCAGGACCAGCTTGCCGACGGTCTGACCGGACTCGAGATCTCGATGGGCGGCCCCGACCAGCGCGAGCGGGTAGGTCGTGATCGGGGTGGACCCGAGCTCGGCCTGGGTCACCGCGGCGATCGCGCGATGAAGCACCTCAGTGCGGTCGAACATGAACGACAGGTTGAACGCCAGCACGCTGCGGTTCGAGGTGGTCATGTCGAGGGGCGAGAAGCGCGGTGTGCGGAGCCACGACCAGACGAGGTGCGCCATCCCGCGAAGCCAGCCGACCCCCGCCCGCGGCACCATCGTGTGGAAGCCGTACACCACGAGGCGTCCACCGGGGCGCAGGTGATCGTAGCTGCGCCGCAGGGTCTCGACGCCGTTGGCATCGAAGACCGCGTCGAAGCCCAGCGGCGCCTTTGACTCCAGGGCTGGCCAGAGCGCCGGGCCCTTGGCGAGCACCTCGGCCCCCGCCTCCTCGGCCGCCGCGCGCTTCGACTCGGTGCCGATCACGCCGACCACGCGCGCTCCCCGGCGCCGGGCGAGCCGAACGAGCGCCAGGCCCACGCCGCCCGCCGCGGAGTGCACGAGCACCACGTCGTCAGGGCCCACGGCGCCGAGCTCGAGGGCGTACCAGGCGGTGAGGTAAGCGACGGGAAACGCGGCTGCCTGAACGGCCGTGAGCCCGGGCGGTCGGACGAAGACCTGCCCCTCGGGCACCACGAGGGCCTCGCAATACGCGCCGAAGCGCGTAAGAGCCACGACGTCCTGCCCTACGGACCACTGCGTCACACCCGCGCCGATGGCGGCGACACGCCCAGCCACTTCGAATCCGGGCGTGATCGGCCAGCCCACGTACACCTTGGCGGACGCGTAGAGGCCGCGCCGGACGAGGCAGTCGGCGTAGTTCACGCCGATGGCCTCCACGTCCACCAGCACCTCGCCCGGCCCGGGCGCAGGGCGCGGCACCTCGCGGACCTCGAGGCGCTCGTAGCCGCCGGCCCCCTCGACTGCGATCTGACGCATCGAACCCTCGCTGCGCAGAGGCACTCGACCCGAAGCTGACGCAGCTCCACCGAGCACCCTCCAAGTGAGAAGCGGCGACTATGGTGTAACCGTCTGTGTGCTGCAATCATCTCTGGGGAGCGACCCCCAGACCCCCGGGCCGGCCGGGCTGGCAGTCCGGCCGGTGGCCCACTCGGCGGAGGATCCATGTTTGCTCTCGTCGTCTCTTCGCTGGTGCTTGCGGCCCCGCCCTGCCTGTCGCGCGACGCGTGCCGGGCTGCGTGCAGCGCAGGGGAGAGCCTCGGCTGCCGACGCCTCGGGCGCGCCCTGGCAGACGGCTGGGGCGGCCCGGCCGACACGGTCGGCGCGGACGCGGCGTGGGCCAAGGCCTGCGCCGCGGGGGACCTTCTGTCGTGCACGGCGCGCCTCTCGGGACCGGCGCCGCGACCGTTGCTGGACAAGGTCATCGCCGCCTGCGAAGCGGGCGACGGGGATGCGTGCGTGGCCGCGGCGTCAATCTCAGACCCGGACACCGCCGACCGCATGAACGTCCAAGGCTGCAAGCTCGGCCTGAAGCAGGCTTGCCTGGCCTCGGGGCTGCCCAACGCAGAACAGCTGGGGACAGACCTTCGCGGGATGCGCGCTCTTGACGAGCGTGCACTGAGCCGGTGTGTCAAGGGGGACGACGTGGGCTGCGAAGCGATCGGCGTCCTCAGCCTCGCCCCCAGCGAAGCGGCGCCTGTTACGGCCGCACTGGAGCCGCGGTGTGGGGCGGGCTGGCCGCGGGCGTGCCGGGCGCTTGGCCGGGTGGCCTTCGTTCTGCGGGACTCGGAGGGCGCGCGCGATGGCTGGCAGCGCGGCTGCGACCTGGGCGACCGCGCGTCCTGCCGAGACCTGCGCTTGGCTCCTTTGACGGGCGACTTCCGCGTCACCGCGCGCGCCGAGCGCTGCGACACCCCGGAGTCTCCGGCGCCCCCCGACCGCTTGCTGCGTCTCGGGCCCACCGTCCGCGGCCGCGACCTGATGGTCTACGAGGCCGACGCGCCCGAGAAGCGCGGGCAGACGCCCACGTTCAAGGTCCTGTTGGTGAACGTCCTGGAGCTCGGCGACGGCGAGGCACGAAAGGTGCGTTTCGACGCCTACGACGCAACCGACGGCTGTCATGTCCAGCGCTGGGCCAACTCCGCCCGGGTCGACGGCAAGTGGGTGTTGGTGGAGTCCCGCCACGACAAGGTGGTGCTCGCGGGCCGCTGCGACCAGCACGACGACACGGCTGCTGTCGCGGCCTTGCAGTGCCATGAGCGGCAGCTGTGGCGGCTGGCTCCGCTGCCGGCCGACCCGAACTAGCAACTAGTAACTAGTATCAGCCAGCCGTCAGAGCGGAGCGCGCCGCGCCCGAAAGGGCTCGAGGTCCGGCTCCGGCTCGCCCCGCGGCCGCGCGCCAGCGGGGATCGAGTAGGTGGTCCCGCTGTACGAGTAGGTCTCGAGCAGGGGCACCCCAAGCGCTACCCGCCAAACCAGATCGTGGGGCCAAAGCGGCAGCTGGACGAAGGGCGCCGAGCGCCGCCGGCGGGTGACGGCGGCTTCGGCGAAGAACCGCTCGAGGGGCGTGTCTCGGGTGTAGACGACGTGGACCGCCTGCTCGAAGTAGCCCACGTCGGTCTCGGGCATCCGGCGGACCGCCCAGTCCCAAGGCACGTCCAGCTCGAGGTTGGCCTCGATCGACATCGTTGAGCGCGCGGCCTGAACGTAGAGGTGCAGGGGCTGGCCGAGCACCGTGCGCGCCCTGAGGCGCTTCTCGAGCTCGTTGGACTGGAACTCCTCGCGGTACTGGTCGTAGCCGAAGAGCCGACGCGGCTGATCCCATAACGTGCCCGGCCCAAGCTCGGTGGTTGCGAGCTGGACCAGGCGAGTACACGCCCTGATCGAGGCCGGTACGCCACCCCACAACGCCAGCTCCTCGATCGCGAGCTCCTGGTCCCGGTTGGTGTAGAGCACCAGCGGACAGCCGGGCGGACGACCGTCCGGGCTGGGCGCCGGGACCAGGGCGGCGAGCAGCTCTTGCTTCGCGGCCGCCTCCACGCCGAAGCGGGCCTCGTTGAACTGCCACGTGTTCACGGCGCCGGCGATGGGCAACCACCCGAACGCCGCGGCCCCGAGGACGAGCATGGCGCGCTCGAGGCGGGGCGTAGAAAGCTGAAGGGCGCGGGCCGCCGCGGCCCAGACGAGCGCATGCAGCATAGGGAGCACGGGCGCGAAGAGGCGGGCCGAGAGATCGGCGCGCGAGAAGCTGGCCAGGATGGGCCCGACGAGGAGCCCGCCGGCGCCGAGCAGGACCGCCAGCGCAAAGCGCGTCGAGTCCAGGGCGTCCCGGCGCATTGCCAGGCGTCCCAGCGCGGCCAGGCTGAGCAGGATCGCAACGACGCTGGTGGGCCAACTGGAGAAGATGATGGACTCGTAGTGGTTGTAGACGCGGAGCAGCGGCGCCACGAAGGGGAGCGCGAGCAACGCGCAGGCCACCCACGGCCGCCAGGGACGGTCGGGCAACGCGGTGGTGCCTAGGAGGGCGGCCCCGGCGAGCCCCAGCGAGTAGAGCAGCTGGTTGCCGTCATGGAACGCGAGCCACGCGATCCGCATCCACACGAAGTCGTCGTCGCTGACGTTGAAGTCGGTGGTCACCTCCGGGCGCCGCGTGAGGATCGGGCTCACCGCCAGGAGGAACACGGCGAAGAACGCGGCGGCTACGCGAAACGCCCGGAGCTTCTCGACGCGCGTGGCGCCAGCCGGCAGGCCGCGCAGCGTAGCGAAGCCGTCCGCGAGGAGATACGCGAACATGAAGACCGCGGTGGTCTCCTTGGTGAGCACGGCGAGCACCAGAAAGGGCGCCGCCGCGCCGAGGCGCCGCTCGCGGACGAAGCTCGCGGCCAGGAGCACCCAAATCCCACCGACCATGTCGAACTCGGGGATGGTCCACGCGGAGAAGAGCACCGTGGGGAGAGCCATGGTCGAGAGCGCGCCCAGGGTGGCCACGCCCAGTGAGAAGCCGTGAACCCGGAGGCACCGCCGCGCCGCCAGGCCGTACGGCACCAGGAACAAGCCATGGACGAAGGTGAGCTGGCGCAGCGACTCGAGATCGTGCCCGAAGACGTCACCGCCGAGCTTCGTGAGCACCGTGGACAGCGGCCGATACGCGTGCGTGTACATCGGCGGCGGGTTGTAGATGGGCTCGAGCAGCGCGGCGGGGTGCCACGGGATCCGATCGACGATGTCGAAGACGTAAAAGACGATGGAGTCGACGCCGATCGTGGTTCCGGCCCACGCGAGGACCGTGCCCAGCACCACGATGCCGAGCGTACCGACGCGCTCCGTTGCCGACGTCACAGGTCGGCGGCGCAGCGAAACCCGATACCGTCCTCGAGGTAGGTGCCCGGAAAGGCGAACCGGGCCGCCAGGGGGGCGGCGTAGTCGCGTGCGAGGAAGTTGACCCCCTTCACCACCAGGACGTCCTTCTCGGCATAGAGCGGCGACTCGGCCGCGTCACCGCCCTCGTGTGGCGCGAACTTGTCGGCCACCCACTCCTGCACGTTGCCGTGCATGTCCATGACCCCAAACGGGGACTTATCGTCAGGAACGCTGCCGACGGGGAACATCATGGGCGGCGGCTCGAAGGTGTAGCCCTTGCGCCACTCCTTGTAGGCCGCCTCGTCCTTCAGGGTGCCGGTGATCCGGGCGAGGCTCATCGACTTGCGCGCGTCCCACCTCTGGCCCCACGGGTACCGGTTGCCGCTCGGTCCCCGCGCGGCCTTCTCCCACTCGGCTTCGGTGGGGAGACGCTTGCCGGCCCAGCTGCAATAAGCGACGGCGTCCTCGACGGACACGAGGACCACAGGGTAGTTCGCGCGGCCCTTCGGGTATTGCTTCTCGCGCCACGACCACATCGCGGCCCAGTCGTCCGCCAGCTCGGGCTGCGGATGCTGCGCGGCGTCCACGAACTTCTTGTACTGCCCGTTCGAGACCTCGTAACGGTCGATCCGGAAACCCTCGACGAAGACCCTGCGCTCGGGGCCCGCGAAGGGCGTCTTGCTGTCGCCCATCGTGAACTCGCCCGCCGGGATCACCACCATGTCGTCCAGGGGGAACTCGGGGGTGCCTTTTGGCGTGAGGTCCTTGACCTCCGCCGCGGAGGCGGCGTCCTCGGGATAGCCGAGGAAGGGGTGGTTGCGGTCTTTCCAGGTGTTTTCCGTGTCGGGATCTTCGCGCTCCGGGCGCTGCTCCGGAGGGCGTAGGAGGTCGGCCGAACCGGGCTCGCCGGGCACGACGCCCGCGGTCTGCGCGTCTCCCCCCGCGGCCTTCTTCAAGATGAACGTGCGGATGCCGAAACCAACAGCCAGGAGGCCGGCGACGACGAGAACGGGGGTGATCCACTCCTTCATGGCCGGCTATGAAAGCGCGGGCTCGGCCCATTCACAAGCGACAGGTCGATTTTCGTCTCGCGCCACCGGGCTCGGGCACCCGGCCCGCTAGGAGCTCGCGCTCGCCGACCAGGTGCGGACCACCCCGCTTACGGGAGGCACTGCACCTGCTGGGGAACAGAGTAGACAGGCTTCTCGCCGATGCCGAGGGCCCCACCGGCGTTGTCGCCCCAACACCAGGCGCCCTGGCCCTGGCGAAGCGCGCAGGTCGAACCCACGCCTGCATCCACGTCGAACGCGTTCAACACGCCGGAGACGGCCACGGACGTGCCCTGATCGACGAGCTGGCCATTGCCCAGCGCGCCGGTGGACCCCACGCCCCAGCATCGAAGCCCACCCGAGGAGACCAGGGCGCAGCCGTGTGTGGGACCGCCGCCGAGCCGCCGCGCAACCCCTGTGATGCCCTGGACGCCCACGGCCGTCGCGGAGGACACCCCGGTCCCGTCGCCGAGGAGGCCGTCGTCACCGGCCCCGAAGGCGAGGACGACGCCGTCTGTCCGCAACGCCCAGGTGACCGCGTCCCCGGCCTCGAGCGCCGCGAAGGGGCCTGCGCCTGCGCCGGTCGCGGCTACGGGCGTGGGGCGGTCGTCGCCCGCCGGCACCCCGAGTTGCCCCTGGTCATTCGAGCCCCAGCACCAAACCCCATCGTCTTCACCCGCCTTGAGGACGCACGTGTGATCGCGACCCGAGGCGACCGAGAGCACTCCCGTGAGGCCCTCGACCGGCGCCGGGGCGGACCCGCCGGGGCGCCCGAGCTGGCCGCGCCCGCCGGCTCCCCAGCACGACACCGTCCCGTCCACCAGCACCGCGCAGGTGTGCGCGCCGCCGACCGACAGGCTCCGAACTCGCTGCGGCAACACCACGGAGACCGGCGTGCCGGCTACCGGAGGCGAGGCCCCGCCGAGCTGCCCCTGGTCGTTCGCTCCCCAGCAACGAACCTGGCCGTCGGCACCCAATGCGCACCCGTTCGAGCCGCCGGCAGAGATCGCCCCGGTGAGCGGGACGTCCACCAGGTTGGCGCTGCGGACCGCCGCGGGGGGGCCGCCGGCTGCACCGACTTCGTTGCGCCCCCAGCAGCGAACCGTGCCGTCGCTCTGCAGGACGCACGAGTGGGAGTCACCGGACTCGAGCGCGACCTGCGTGGCCTGTCCGCCCGGGAGAGCGGCGAGCGTGGGCTTCTTTCGCGTGACGTTGGAGCCGTCACCGAGCTGCCCTGAACCGTTGGCCCCCCAGCACCAGAGCCGGCCAGCCGCCGTACGCGCGCAAGTGTGCGAGATGCCCGCCGCGAGCTCCATCACGCCGGTGAGCGTGGGTACGGCCGTGGGCGACAACGCCATGAGCGCGGGCGAGTCGATGCCGAGCTGGCCAGTCTCGTTGTTGCCCCAGCAGCTCACGGTACCCGAGGCAGAAGCCGCGCAGGTGTGGGAGCCACCGGCAACCACGTGACGCGCCTCGGTCAGCACCGCTTGAGGTGTGGACGACAGGAGTACGCCGGGCTTCCCGAGCTGGCCTACGCCGTTGAAGCCCCAGCACCAGACGGTGCCATCTGTGCCCAGGCCGCAGCTGTGATCGGTGCCGAGCGCGAGACCCACGAAGCCGACCCCCGGCGCGGTGTCGACCCGAGCAGGCGCTGGTTCGACCTCGCCGCCATCCCGCCCGAGCTGTCCGGCCCAGTTGAAGCCCCAGCACTGGGCCGTGCCATCGCCGAGGCGGGCGCACGTGTGTTCACTACCCGACGCGAGCTCGACCACTCCCTGAAGGGGATGGCCCATCGCGGCGACCTCCGTGGCCCGCGTCACCGCTGCAGATGCGGGCAGACCGACGGCGCCGTGCTCGTTGTAGCCCCAGCACACGACGCGGCCCGCGTTCGTCAAGGCGCACGTGTGCGCGGCGCCGGACACGATGGAGCGCACGTTCTTGAGCGCCCCGCTAGGCGCCAACAGCACCGGTCCGGGCTCCACGGACGGGGCGAAGGTCCCCGTGCCGAGCTGTCCGGAGGTGTTCTCGCCAGCGCAAGTGACCGTGCCGTCGGGGTTGACGGCGCAGGCGTGCGTGGGCCCCACCGCGACCTCCACGGGAGAAGGACCGATCGCTGCCGCGCCGCCGAAGCAGACGAAGCGACCGGTCGAGCCGGCCCAGCAGGTGGCGGCACCACCACCGGTTGCGCGGAGGGCCACCGCGTCGCCCGGGAGCTGGATCGAAGAGGACTTGGTGTTGCTGTCCAGATTCCCCGCCTGATCCCTCGGGCGCACGATCACGGTGTAGCGACGGTTGGGGAGCAGCCCGGTCACCGTCGTGCTGAGCTTGCCGGCCAACGACGTGGTCTTCGGTACCCACGGCGTGCAGACGGCGCCGCAAGTGTCGGAGACGCAGACCTCGTACACGAGGTTGTTGACCAGGGTCGCCGCGTCAAACGCGGCGGGCCAGGTCACCTTGATTGAGGTAGCGTCAGACTGAGAGACGCCGGGCCCAGCGTAGTCCGGACCAAAGGCCGGGGGCACGTTGTCGTGCACGTAGACGAGGCCCGGCTTCTTGCAGGCCGACTCGTTGCCGGCGGCGTCGCGCGCCTTGGCGGTGATGTCCGTACGAGAGTTCGGCGCCACCGTCAGCTGAACGGCGAAGTTGCCGCCCGTGGGCGCCACCACCGCAGCCACCGCGTCGCAGTCCGAGCCCTTGTAGATCACCACCTCGGTCACTCCGCTCTCCACCTTGCCGCTCACGACCGGCGTGGTGGAGGTGGCCGAGGGTGAAGCCGGAGCCGTCCCCGAGAGCGTCGGGGGCGACGGGGGATCCGCGTCGTGGGCATACTCCACGAACGTGGTCGAGCAGGGAGAGACGTTTCCGGCCTCGTCCACGGCGCTGGCGTAGAGCCTCGTCTTCTGATTGGACGGCACGCCGATCGTCAGCGGCACCGCGAACGTCCCGTCGGGCATGGCGACCACTGCGCCGTTGGCGAGCCCAGTGCACGTCGAGACCGTGTAGATCCGGACCTCGGCGCCCGCATCGGCGGTGCCAGAGACCGTGGGCTTGGGGTTCGGCGAGGGCCCCTTGGGACTAACCCCGGTAACCGCCGGTCGGGCCGGCGCCACGCCATCATGGACGTAGGTGCCAGTGAGCGCGCAGGGAGAGACGTTGCCCGCCGCGTCGGTGATTCGGCCGTAGACCGCCGTGCTCGCGTTCGCGGCCACAGCGGTGGTCAACGGGACGGGGACCGTCGCGCCGGTGGCCGTCGCCGGGGCGGAGATCGCCTTCGTGCAGGCGGGGTCGGAGTAGAGCGCGACCGACGCCCCCGCCTCCGACGTGACCGTGGCCGTGGGCTTCAGCTGATTGCCAGGCGTCGAGGGGCTCCAGGACTTTACGGAGCCCGCCATGGGAGCGACGTCGTCGTGGAGCCAAGTGGTCGTCTTGGAGCAGTCCGACAGGTTGCCGGCGCTGTCGACGAGGCGTGCCGAGAGCGTGGTGGTGGCGTTCGGCGCCGGGGTCAGCGCGATGACGGCGGACTTGTCGCCGATGACCGCGACGTGCGCCTCGCCCTCGCAGCCCGCTGCGGTGAAGAGCTCCGCGCGAGCCTTCGGCTCACCGGTCACCGTCACGGTGAGCGCCAGGACCTTCGAGGGTGACGGAGACGTCGTGAGCGTGGGCGCCGCGGGCGGCTTGGAGTCTTGCGTGTAGGTCCGCGGGGCGGAGCACCCGGACGTGTTGCCGGCGGCGTCGTGCGACTGGGCAGACACCGAGACGGTCGCACTCGCTGGCATCGGAGACGGGAGCGCCAGGCTGACCGCGTCCTCGCCCGGCGGCAGCACGCCGTGCGAGGGGATGCCGCTGCAGTCCGCGGACGCGAAGAGCGACACGCCGGCTGCCTGGGGCGCCGTGACGGTGAACGCCGGAGCGCTGCTCTTACCCACCAGCGGGGGAACCGCGCCGTCGAGGGTGGGCGCGGGCGGCGCCTTGTCGTCGTGGATGTAGCTCACGGGGGCGGAGCAGTCGGACACGTTCCCGGCGGCGTCCACGGCCTCCGCGGTCCACCACGTCTCGGCGTTGGGTGACGCGGCCGCCGCAAACGCGGCCGCTCCGGCACCGGCAACGACGCCGTTGGCGATCTCGACGTCGCAGGCGAGCCCCACGAAGAGTCGCACGGTAGCGCCCGCCTCAGCGGCAGCAGAGAGGGTCACGGCGGTGCCAGCGCCTGGCGAAGCCAGGGTGACGACCGTCAGGACAGGGGCGGTCGGCGCGACGGTGTCAACACCACCAGGTGGATCGGTCGGGTCAACCGGCGGGTCCGTCGGGTCAACCGGCGGGTCCGTCGGGTCAACCGGCGGGTCCGTCGGGTCAACCGGCGGGTCCGTCGGGTCAACCGGCGGGTCCGTCGGGTCGACCGGCGGATCGGTCGGGTCGACCGGCGGGTCCGTCGGGTCAACCGGCGGATCGGTCGGGTCAACCGGTGGGTCGGTCGGGTCGACCGGCGGGTCGGTCGGGTCAACCGGTGGGTCGGTCGGGTGCCCGAGCTGCACGGCCTCGCTGCAGGCCGACAGGTTCCCCGCCGCGTCGCGGGTCTGAGCGGCCACCACGATCGCCCCGGGGGCATCGACGACGCCGGAGAACGCACCAGCTGCACCAGCATCCAGCGCCGCCACGGGGACGCCTTCGCAGTAGGCGTCCGCGAACACCAGCACCACGCTGTCCGGCTCGCCCTCCCCCGACACCTCGACCTGAGCAGGCTCCACCGGCTTCGCAAACAGCGCTGGGGCGTGCGGGACGGTGCTGTCCTCCACATACGGGAACCCGGTCTTGGAGCACGCGGACGGTGCGGCGTCGGGCAGCACGGCGTCCGCATGAATGAACGACCCGCTGTCGTCGGTCACAGGCACCGCGACCAGGAAGTGGCCGTGGTCGTTGGCGACCACGAATGTCACGGGCGGCGTGGCGCAGCTCGGGTCGAGGTAGAAGCGAACGAAGGCGCGCGGGGACGCCGTGCCAAGGACCAGCGGGGCGTTGTCGTTGGCGGGAGACGCGGGGGTGATCGCGAGTAACACCGGCGCAGGTGCGACGGGGCACTGGTGGGCGTCGTCGTCCGGGAGGAGGGGCTCACCGTCTTCGCCGTCAGAGATCCCGTCGTCGTCGTCGTCGGGGTCTACGCAGTCGGCCGCACCGTCTACGTCCGTGTCGGCATATCCCTCGTCGATCTGCCCGTCACAGCTGTTGTCGAGACCGTCGCACACCTCAACCGCAACGCACTCCGAGAGACCCTTCGGGGTGCACGCCCGCCTTCCGACGCATGCCTTCTTGACCACGCACGCGCTGCTCGCGCCGACGCTGGCCGCATAGCCGGTGCAGGCGCAGGCGCCTGACTTCGGGACGCACTGCCGCACCTTGACACCAGTCCCGCGCTCGGCAGCGTCGACGCAGCGGTAGCCCTCATCGCAGTCGCCGTGGTTCTCGCAAGGGGCTCCACAGAAGCCGCCGACCCCGTCCGGGTGCGCGACGCACCGCGCCCCCGCGTCGCCCACGCCTCCTTGCTGACACTGCGAGGAGGAGTCGCAGGGAGCGCAAAGTGACACCGCGTCCTCGAGGCAGACGTAGGCGGCGTCGTCCCCATTGCCGGCGAAGAGCCGGCACGACCACCCGTCGGGGCACGAGTCGATGCACGCCTCCGAGCAGACGCTCCCGCCTGAGCGCGTAGGGACGCAATACCCGGAGTCGCAGTCGTCATTCGTCACGCACGGCGTCTCAAACGACGTCGTCTGCGGCTTGACGCCGAGGGCGTCCTCGGTGGGCGCGGGCTTTGCCACCGGGGCGTCGCAGTCCGAGCACTGGCTCGCGTCCGCGGCTTCGGTCTCGTCGTCGTAGTCACAGCCGGCGAGCAATCCCAACACCAAGATCCGCTGAGTCAACGCCCCGTGCCTGTGCATGGACACCCCTTCCTGGCCCGCTCGGGGGACAGCTACATCACGGTGTAACGAGACGATCGCACACGGGCTTAACGGAAACTCGGGGCTGACTTGGTGTCCGCCTCGACGGCGCCGATGGACCGATCGGAGGTCGCGTCGAGACGGCGTAGGCAGCGGCACCGGCTCATTTTGCTCGGCACCTCGCAACGAATTGACACTGCATGCCACGGGTTCTAGCCTGCATACCTCCTATGCGCACGACCGTCCTGCCTCCCGATCGTGTCATGGATGGGCGACCTCGTGAGGTGATGACCGCGACGGTCGAGACGTACATCGCGTCCGCGGAGCCTGTCGCGTCATCAGTTCTGGCCGGCCCCCTTCGGCTCAGCTCGGCGCTGGTTCGAAGCGTCATGGCCGGCCTCGAGTCGCAGGGACTGCTCCATCAGCCGCACACCTCGGCTGGGCGGGTACCCACGGACGCTGGTTATCGCGTGTACGTCGATCAGCTGCTCGACGCGCCCCAGGCACCGCAACGCCGGTTCGACTGGACCACGCCCGATCGCGAGGACGCGCGAACGCTGATGCAGGCGTGCATCCTTGCGCTCAGCACGGCCACAGGGCTCCTGGCCTTCGCGGTGAGCGCCGCTCGCGAGGACGAGCTTCACCACCACCTCGAGCTCGTGCGGGCAGGCCCGCGAACGGTGATCGCGATCTTCATCGGCTCCTCCGGCTCGGTGAGGCGAGGCGTGGCCGAGCTCGACTTCGAGCCCTCCGAGTCGTCGCTGGAGCAGCTTCGGAACGTGCTGAACGAGAAGTTCCGCGGGCGCAGTCTCGCG
This sequence comes from Pseudomonadota bacterium, assembly GCA_005776725.1. Classification (GTDB taxonomy): domain Bacteria; phylum Myxococcota_A; class UBA9042; genus SXOO01. The sequence continues at coordinate 26,814 of SXOO01000053.1, forward strand.
AGTATCCGCGACACGCTGCAGGCAGACCGGGCCCGGGAGGCCTCGCCGGCGCCGCTCACCGGCGACGCCGAGCTGGAGGCCACGGCCCGCAGCCTCTCGGAGGCCCTGCTGCCGCCCCTCGCGGAGCTCGACGTGGCCGTCATGGGCCACCACCACCTACTGGCAAAACCGGAGTTCCGCGAAGGGGCCATGGCCGCGCGGGTCCTCGAGGACCTCGATCAACGCGACACGTGGCTCGGCCTCGTCGACGCGGTGCGCCAGGCGCCCGAGCTGCGCCTCGACCCCGATGTCCGGATTCTCATCGGACACGAGAACCCACGGGACGCCCTCGCGGGCTGCGCCGTCGTCGTGACGCAGCTCCCCTGGACGCGCCAACGACGGGGCAGCCTCGGCGTGATCGGTCCCACTCGGATCGCATACCGAGCGGTCATTGGAGCACTGGCCGCCGTTCGCGCCGGAGTTGTAGCGCGATGCGCGGCTTGAACCCCCTACCGGAAGGCCACCGCAGCCACGGGGCGACCCGGGCTTCGCGCGCCGCTCCATAGGGTTCGACGTTTATTCGGAGGATGCAATGACCACCACAGGCGGGACCAAGCCATCGTTCACCGGCGCCGCGCTCCAATCGGAGTTCGACTCCCTGCTGCAGGAGCTCGAGGGGATCGATCTGAGCCCAGCGACGCCCGGTGATCGCCCAGGCGCCGCGCCAGCGGCCTCCAGCGAAGGCCCAGGGCGAGCCGGACGCCAGTCCAGCCAGAAGACGACGGGAGACTCGCTCGAGTTCGACATGGACGATCTGGCCGAGCTGGCCGACGCGCTGCGCCCGCCGGAGCCGCCCCCTCGGCCCGCGGAGCCCCCAGCTAGGGAGCCACCACCCGCCCCACCGCGATCGCCGCTGCCGGCAGACCCCCGCACGTTCGGCATGCGCCCCCCGGAGCCCAAGCCCCCTGCTGTGGGTGGGGCGGACCCGCGCCGCGTCGCAGCGCTTGAGCAGGAGGTCGAGGCGTGGCGCTCGAAGGCCGTGCGCGCCGCGAGCGAGCTCGATGGAGCGCGCAAGCGCCTGGCTAAGGAGAAGCAGGACGCCCTTCAGTTTGCGAACGAGGCGCTGGTTCGCGATCTGCTGCCCGCGATGGACTCGCTGTACCTGGCCACGACTCACGCACGCCCCGAGGGCTTCGATGAGCTGCTCGCCGGGGTATCCATGACCCAGACGCTGCTCCTTCAGGTGCTCGCGCGGCACGGCGTGGAGGCGTTCGACCCGATGGGTCAACCGTTCGACCCACGACTGCACCAGGCGCTCTCGCGCGTGACGGCACCCGATAGTCCCCCGGGTACGGTTCTGTCCACGGGGCAGCGCGGCTTCACGCTGCAGGGCCGCCTGCTCCGACCGGCGCTCGTCACAGTGGCAGGCGCACCTGCGGAGCCTACTCCGGAACCCGAGGAGCCCGCGCCCGTCGCCTTCGAGACGGCACGGCGCCGCTCGGTGCCCACGAACGATCTGGGCGGCCGTGTGGGTTCAGACGAGGCCCGGGAACGCCCGATGGCCGTGGAGCCAACTCCGGCGTCCGAACCCAATCCCTTCGCCAGCGTGGATTTCTCGGCCCTGCTCGAAGAAACGGTGCGATGAGCCCAAGGGGCGGTGACCGGTTGGCGGGAGTGCAACCGTGAGTCGGCTGGGCGCCTACGACCTCATCGAGACGCTTGGCTCGGGGCCGCACGGCCCTTCGTACCTCGGCGTAGATCCCTCCCAGGGACGCTCCCACACTCTGAAGCTGCTGTTGTCGCTGCGCGGCGTGGACGCCGACGCGCTCTCGAACGTGCTGGAGCCGCTCCAGGCGGTGCGGTCGCCGTATATCGCGCGCGTGATCACCGGAGGCTCGGTGGCCGGCGTACCGTTCGTGGCACGCGAGTACGTGGCTGGAGTCACGCTCGCTGAACTCCGGAGGGCTGGGAAGGGCCTCGACGCCGCCGCCGCTCTCGGGGTGCTGGACGCCACGGCCCGGGCGCTGTCTGCGTTCCATGCAGCAGGCCTCGCGCACGGCAACGTCGCGCTCGGGAACCTCCTCGTGTCGCGGACGGGAGAGCTCCGCCTAGCCGACCCGGCGATCGCCACGCGGCCGGGCATCGACGGGCGGGGCGCGGCCCGAGGTCACGCGGCTTTCCTGGCGCCGGAGCGCCTCGACGGCCCCCCCACGTTCCCTGCCGATCTCTTCGCGCTGGGCGTGCTTGGGTATTGGCTCCTCTGCGATCGCTGGCCCTGGCCCGCGGCGGCCGAGGCAGCCACGCCAGAGGCGCTGAGCGAGGCCCTGACCTCCGTTTCGCTCGAGCGCCCGCCGCCGCTCCCGGAGGACACCCCTTCCGCGCTCAAGGCGTTCATCGGTGGCGCTCTCAACCCCACGCCAACGGCCCGCCCCACGGACCCGGCCGGCGCGCTAGCTGCAGCCGCCGCTGCGCTGGGCGTGGACCCCGAGGAGGCCCTCGCCAACGCCGTGGCGGGGCTCGGCGTGGCGTTCTTCTCCGCCAGCCGCAAGCCGCCCCCGGCTCAGCTTGCTTTGCCAGAGGTCGAGGCCGCTCCCGTCGTCCGAGTGCGCGCACCCAAGGTGCCCCTTCCCAGTGCCGCTGCACCCACCTCAGCGCCGCCGAAGCCGCACCAGACCTCGCTGGAGGCGCCGATGTTGGCGGTCCGGGCGATGGACGAGGTGGCTCTCCAGTCGTCGATGCCACAGTGGGTCGGTTGGGTCTCCACCGTGGCGGCTATCGCGGCCGTCGGGGCCGGCCTCTGGTGGTGGACGCGCACGACGACAGAGTCACCGGGCGCGGTGGCAGACCCGGGGGCTGCGGGGAGCGCTGCGTCGCCGTCTAGCGCGCTGGACGTGGCCCGGGAGGCCGCCCAGGGCGCGTCCGACGACGAGGCGCTCAGGACCGCGCTCTCGGCGGTGCAAGAGCTCCCCAGGTCGGGTGACGCGCACCTCCTCCTCGCGCGCGCCGAGCTGCGGAAGGGCCGCATCGACTCGGCGGCCCAGAGCGCAATGACCGCCGCTGAGCTCCTGCCGGACGTCGCCGAAGCCCAGCGCTTCTCGATGGAGCGGCTCCTCGCCGCCAACCGGGGAGCGGACGCGCTGCGGGTGGCCAACGCAGCCTGTGAACGCCACAGCTCGGATGCGCGGCTCCAGGCCCTGCGCGGGAGGGCGCTGTTGGCCGAGGGGCAGCTAGACGACGCCGCCGCTGCCATGGCGCTGTCCACGGACCTCGCGCCCGGCGAGCCCGAGACCCTCATGCTCCTAGGGGAGACCGAGCTGCGCCGGTCTCGCTGGCAGTCGGCGCGGGACGCGTTCCGGCGTGCGATCGCGGCCGAGCCCAAGAGCGGACGCGCATATGCGGGCCTGGCCAGCGCCTTGGTCGGACTTGGGCGGGGAGGAGAGGCTCTGGAGACGCTGGCGCGCGGGCTGGAGCTCGCCACCGACCGTGACGCCGTGCGCTTCGCCGTGGGCTGGCTGCACCTCCGCGAAGGCAAGGACGCGGAGGCCCTGACGTATCTGCGACCCTACACGGCGGCGCACCCGGGAGACGCGCGCGGCGCCCTGGCGCTGGGGATCGCCGAGCTGCGAACGGGACGGTATGCCGACGCGGTGGCAGCGCTGGAGCGGAGCGTGACCACCGCCCCCGAGCAGCCGGAGGCCTGGTTCAACCTCGGTATGGCGCAGATCGGCCTCGGCCGCACGGACGCCGCGTTGACCAGCCTACATCGCGCTTCCGAGCAGCGGTTCGGCCTCTGGCAGGCGCACTGCGAACGAGGGCGCCTGCTATACCGCCTCGGGCGACACGCTGACTCGTTGCCCGGCCTGCAGACAGCGCTCGAGCTCCAACCGGGTCTCGCGATCGCGGAGGGCCTGCTGGCGGCACCCAAGGGCTCGACGATGGGTGAGATGATCGCGGCGGCCCCCTGCGGCGCCACGGTGCTCTTCCCCGAGTAGGCCCTACGGCGCGCTGGCCGCGAGCTCCTCGCCCGCCAAGAGCTGCGCGTCGCGCGGGATGTAGACGTCGTCGGCGATTCGCCGCGTCCAGCGGGGGCGCCCCGGCCACGCGGTCACCACCGCGCGCTCCACGGACATCCCGTCCAGGCCGAACAGCTCGATTCGCTCGGTCCCCGGGCCCATGAGCGGGTCGCGCGTGACCACGGTCTTGAAAGGCCGAACCGAGCGGACGGCGGTCTGGAGCTCGGTCCAACCCCCGCGCGCTCCACCGAACAGTCGCACCGTGACACGGTCCGTGTCGGCGTCGACGGCCACGCGCACCGGGAAGGCGTGCGGGTTGCGGAGCACCAGGTCCTTGGCCCCCCACGACACGGACGCGTCGAAGCCGGGCGCGATGTACACGGGGACCCACGTGTGCGCGTGACGCTCGACCACCTCGAGCCCGCCGATCACGGCTGCCGCATGGAGGGTGCTCGACGGCTGACACACGCCTCCGCCGGACTGATCCACGTAGCGGCCGCGGTCGATCGCTGGGGCCTCGCGAAACCCGAGGTGCTGCTCGCGCGGCCCCACGACGCGGTTGTAGGAGAAGCGTGCCCGCGGCCCCAGCGTGACCCCGTGCATGCGCAGCGCAGCCTGCCTCACGTTGTGCGAACGGTTGCCGTGCTCGGACTTGAAGCGCGTGGTGAACTCCGCCAGCGGCTCACCCGGCAGCGGGCGCGGCGCGAAGATCGTGAGGCCCCGGTCGAATGACTGACGGGCCTCGGCGACGCTGGCGACGAGGGCGAGGAGGTACGGGAGACATAGGACGGCGCGACGCATCGGGGTGGCGAGCCTAAACGCGAGCCGACGCAACGCCAAAGATCACGCCCTCGCTCGAGCCAGGAGCTCCGCCGCGTGCGCGCGAGCCACGTCGGTGACCTCGACCCCAGCGAGCAGCTGAGCGAGCTCCTCGAGGCGCCCGGCGCCGTCGAGCGGCGTCACACGCGTCACGGTGCGCCCGCCCTCGACGGCCTTGTGGACCCGGAGATGCGCGTCCGCCTGGCACGCCACCTGGGGGAGGTGGGTGATACACAGCGCCTGCCGCCGCCTGGCGGTCTCGCGTAGCTTCTGCCCAATGCGCTCCGCCACGGCGCCGCTCACGCCTGTGTCGACCTCGTCAAAGACATAGAGCTCGACCGTGTCTACCTCACCGAGCACCCGCTTCAGCGCGAGCATGATGCGGCTCAGCTCGCCGCCGCTGGCGATCCGAGCCAGGGGGAGCGGCGCCTCGCCGACGTTGGAGCTGAGCAAGAACTCCACGGCATCGAGCCCCGCGGGACCGAGGGTCGCCGCCGCCTGGAGCTGCACCTCGAAGCGCGCGTTCTTCATGCCGAGGTCGGCCAGCTGAGCCTCGATCTGCTCGGTGACGCGCCTCGCCACGCGCCGGCGCGCCTCGGACAGACGGTGAGCGGCGGCCTCGACCAGGACCCGCGCCTGCTTCGCGCTGCGCTCGAGCGCCTGCACCCGCTCGTCGAAGCCCTCGAGCGCCTCGAGCTCCGTTGAGAGCGCGGCGCGCCGGTCCACCACCTCGTCTACCGTGGGGCCGAAACGCCGGGACAGTCGGTCGAGCTCCGTGAAGCGCTCCTCCGCTTGCGCGAGCCGCCTCGGGTCGACCGTGACCCGAGAACGGTACGCCCTCACCTCCTGCCCCACGTCCTCGAGCTCGATCCGGGTGCTCTCGAGGCGAGCCGCCAGCTGCGCCAGCGTGGCGTCGCGCGTGGCGGCGTGGCTGAGCGTTCGCTCGAGGTCGGCGAGCGCCTCCGTGAGCGCTCCCCGCCGCCCATAGAGGCGGTCCTCGACTTCGCGCGTGGCCGAGAGTAGCTCCGACGCGTGGCGAAGCACGTGGAGCTCCTGCTCGAGCGCCTGCTCTTCTCCGCGTCTCGGCGCCACCGCGTCGATCTCGCTCACCTGAAAGCGGAGCAGCTCGACCCGCTCGGCGCGCCCCTTCTCCGCGGCGAGCAGCTCGCGCCACGCGGCCTCCGCGCTCCGCCAGGCCGTGAACTGCTCGGTGTAATCTGCCATGACGCGCCCGAGCTCGCCGAACCGGTCCAAGATCACCCGGTGCGTGGCCGTGTCGAGCAGCGACGTGTGGGCATGCTGGCTGGACAGGTCGATGAGCGGACCCACCGTGCGCTTGAGCTCCGCGAGGGTGGACAACCTGCCGTTGATATAGGCTCGGCTCTTTCCAGCTCGGTTCACGGTCCGGCGGGCCGAGAGCTGCCCGTCTTCTACGGCCACGCCCACGCTGCTCAGGTGCTCGGCCGCAGGCCCTCCGGCCTCCACGTCAAAGAGGACCTCGACCGAAGCCTCGTCCTCCCCCTGGCGAATGAGCTCGGGCGCAGCGCGGTCGCCCAGGATGAGACCCACGGCCCCGACGATGATGGACTTGCCCGCGCCGGTCTCTCCAGTGAGCACCGTGAGGCCAGGCGAGAGGGGGATCTCGAGGTCGTCGATGAGCGCGAGCTTCGCGATGCGGAGAGACGCCAACATGGCCGCGTGTTCTACATGATGCGGGCCGGGTTTCCAGGTTGCCGGCGTTGCGCGTGGGGTCGGCGCGACGTAGAAGCGGCGATACGCCGAGTCTCTGGCGCGCAACCTCCGAGGAGCCCCCGTGGAACAGCACACCGAGTACATCAACTCCAAAGACGGGACCCAGCTGTTCTGCCGTATGCAGGCACACCCGGAGGCCCCCGCGGCGCTCCTCTTCATCCACGGCTTCGGCGAGCACAGCGGCCGCTACGGGCACGTGCTCGATCACTTCTTCGCGCGGGGCTACGACGTTGCGGCCTTCGACTATCGCGGGCACGGCAGAGCCCAGGGCCGGCGCGGACACATCGGGTCGTTCCGAGAGTACTTCGACGACGTCGACGCGTTCATCCGCTGGGCCATGGCGCGCACCACCGGCGATCGACGCCTCTACCTCGTCGGTCACTCGCTTGGGGGGCTCATCGCGTCCGCGTACGTGCTCGAGCAGCCGGAGGGGATCGACGGCGTCATCCTGTCCTCTCCGTTCCTGGGTCTGAAGCTCAAGGTACCCACGATCAAAGTGTTCGCCGGACACGCGTTGTCGCGCCTGGTCCCCACGTTCTCGATGCCGGCCGGCGTGCCTACGGAGTACCTCTCCACCGATCCGGAGGTCGGTCGGGCGTACCAAGCCGATCCGCTCATAGGCACCGTGGCCACCGCGCGCTGGTTCACCGAGGCAATGACCTGGCAGGAGAACGTGTTGCGCAAGGCAAGCGCGATACGCGTGCCGATGCTGCTGCTTCAAGCGGGCGACGACCGGATCGCCAACCCGGACACGGCGCAGGCGTTCCTCGCCGCGGTGGGCTCAGCCGACAAAGAGCTGATCTGGTACGACGGGCTCTACCACGAGCTGTTCAACGAACGGGACAAGGAGCAGGTGATGAACGACCTCGCGAGCTGGCTCGAGCGCCACCTACACTGAGCGCCGGTCCGCGCGCTCGCGGCGCCGTCGCGCCAGGCCACACAGCGCGGCCAGCGCGAACGCCGGCGCAAACGCCCCACTGCCCGCCCCTCGGGGCCCCGCTTCACAAGTAGAAGCCACGCTCTGCTCGGCGGGCGTCGCGCAGTCGATCAGGAGCGAACCATCGTCCTGGACGTGCTTGATGCAACCGGCGTCCGTTGGGACGCCGATGATCTCTGGGAAGGCCACCGCCTTTGGCCCGTAGATGGCGCAGAAGCCGTCGATGTCGTCCTGGGTGAGGTCGCGCTTCTTGGTCTCCTCGGGCGGCGCCGTGGCGTACATGGTGGCGGCGGGGGCCCTGGAGTGGTCGAGGCCCAGGAGATGGCCGATCTCGTGAACGGCTGTGTTCGAGAGGTCCATCTCGGACAACGAAGGGTCCGTGCTGAACACGAAGTCGCGATCGTTGAGCTCGATGTCGGCGTCGACGATCTCGCCCGTGTGGACGTCGTACGTGAGCGAGGTGAGCGCTACGACGGACGACGGGTGCGACCACGCGCTGCCGACCCACGCCACCAGGTTCTCGTTGGAGGCGCCGTCCTCCTCGCTGAACCCGACTGATTTCCCGGAGACGACGCCGCCGTTCTGAAAGGGAAAGGACGTTGCGGTACCGGTGCAGCTGAGCGCCGACCACACGTCGAAGGACGACGCGATGGTGCTCTGGGCTGCGGACTCCACGATCTCCTGAGGCAGCCGGTCGTCGAAGACGAAGGTGATCCCCTTCGTCCGCCAGCGCAGCGGCACCTCCTCGTACTCGGGAGAGGTGTAGAGCACGTAGGCATGAGCGGTACCCGAGAGGAGCAAGGCCCCCAGAAGTACGCGCGTCACCGCGCGCCTCCGAGGCGCGTCGCGAGCTCTTGCCACAGGGCGTCGAAGGTCCGCTCGTCGCGTGGGACCGGGGCGGTCAACCTGGGAGCGGGCGCGGGGACGAGCTCGACGCCGGTCCGGTCACTCACCACGGTGGCGCTCTGGGCGGTGCGCTCCACCCGCCAGAGACCCTGGTTGAAACCTGCGACGCCCTGGCGCCCGCGGGCCAGCGGCTCGATCAGCACGACCAGCTCGTCTCCGAGGCGAAGCCTGGGGGCCCCCGGCACGACCTGGGCAAAGCGACCGAACCGGCCACCCGGGACCACGAAGCGAGCGGTGGGGGGCGGAGCGGATGGACGCGCGTGCCGGCCATAGATCTCCAGTGTCACCGTAGTCTCGACCACCTTGGCGTTTCCATCCCGCGGCCCCGCATCCAGGTTGACCACGCGGCCCCAGATCGCGCCAGACGACGCTTCCACGAGGCCGTCGAGGTCGAGGGCCACGACCTGCGTCGTTACCGTGGACGGCGCCAACATGAACGCGGTGAGCAGCAGGATGGACATAGGGCTCCTTCGGGGTGTGGCGCAGCTTCCCCGCGGCGCTCGAACTGGCAAACGCCGAGCCTAAGGGTGCCGCCTTGACACTGCAACGGGCGGCCCCCCATTCTGCGCCGCCATGGACGAAACCGCGCTGCGCTCGTTGCTCGCCCAGGTCGCGACCGGAGCACTCCCCGTCGACAACGCGCTCACGCAGCTGCGTGAGTTCCCGGTCGTGGAGCTGGAGGAGGCCTCTCTCGACAGCCACCGGCGCCTCCGGGTAGGCTTCCCCGAGGTGGTGCTGGCGGGCCCGAAGTCAGACGCACAGCTCGACGCGATCGTCTCCGCGCTCCTGGAGCGAGACGGTGGAGACGTGGTCCTCACGCGCCTCGAGCCCGAGCGGGCCACCCGGCTCCTCGAGCGGCACCCCCACCCTAGCGGCCGCGTCCACCGAGCCGCGCAGATGCTGGTCTACCACCGGAGCCCGCCGGTACCCCGCGGCAGGGGCCCGATCCTGGTCCTGGCCGCAGGGACCAGCGACATCCCGGTCGCGGAGGAGGCGGCGCTCACGGCAGAGCTCATGGGGAACGAGGTCCGACGGATCTTCGACGTGGGGGTGGCGGGGATTCACCGCCTCTTGCGCCACAGGGCGGCGCTTCGCGAAGCGCGGGTGATCGTGGTGGTCGCCGGGATGGAAGGCGCCCTGCCCTCCGTGGTCGGCGGCCTCTTGGGCGATCGACCGATCATCGCGGTGCCCACCTCCGTGGGGTACGGCGCGGCCTTCGGCGGGCTCTCGGCGCTGCTCGGGATGCTCAACTCGTGCGCAGCGGGGATCACGGTGGTCAACATCGACAACGGCTTCGGCGCAGGGTACGCGGCGGCGCTCATGAACCGCGCCGAGGCGCCGTCGTGACACGCACCCTGTACGTCGACTGCTTCGCCGGGGCGGCCGGCGACATGATGCTCGGCGCGCTGCTCGACCTCGGCCTCCCGGTGGAGCACCTGCAGGCGCGTCTCGCGCTCCTCGGCGAGCTCGGCGGTACGCTCGAAGTCAAGCGGGCCTTCCGCCACGGGATCGGGGCGGTCGACGTCACGGTACGCACCGCCGCTACGCCCGTGCCCGTGTTCTTCGCGCCCGTACACGCCCACAGCCACGGGCACGGCGGGCACACCCACTCGCACGCGCACGCATCGCCCGGCCTCGGCGCCCTGGCCCCCTCCCCCACCGCGGCCCACCACGAGGTCCCGCATCGCGGGTGGCGCGAGATCCGCGGCCTGATCCAGGCCTCGGGGCTGGACGCACCGGAGAAGGCGCTGGCGCTGCGCATCTTCGAGCGGCTCGCGCTGGCCGAGGGCAAGCTCCACGGCATGCCGCCCGACGACGTGGAGTTCCACGAGGTGGGCGGCGTCGACGCGATCATCGACATCGTCGGCACCGCGATCGGGCTCGTCTGGCTGGCGCCCGAGGCGATCGTGGTGGCGCCCATCCCCACTCCTCGGGGCTTCGTGCGCTGCGCCCACGGGCTCATGCCCCTCCCGGCGCCCGCCACGATGGAGCTGCTGGTAGGCGCCGAGACCCGAGCGTGCCCGTTCGAGGGCGAGTGGGTCACGCCCACGGGCGCCGCGATCCTCACTACCATTGCCCACGCCTACGGCCCGCTCCCAGCGATGCGGGTGGGCGCGATCGGCTACGGCGCCGGGGATCGCGATCCCGAGACCCATGCCAACCTTCTGCGCCTCGTGGTCGGCGACGTGCTCGCAGCGCGCCTCAGCGACGCCGTCCTCGAGACGAACATCGACGACATGTCACCCGAGCTCTACGGACACCTCGTAGACCGCCTCTTCGAGGCGGGCGCCCTCGACGTCTGGCTCACGCCGATCCAGATGAAGAAGGGCCGCCCGGGGACGAAGCTCTCGGTGTTGTCACCGCCCGAGCGCGTGGCTGACCTCGAGCACCTGATCCTGGCCGAGTCCACCGCCATCGGAGTGCGCCACCACACGGTGCAACGCCATAAGGCCACGCGCAGCCTCGAGACGATCGAGACTCGGCTCGGGCCGGTCCGTGTCAAGGTGGCCCGGGATGGGCAACGCGTGGTCGGTGTGGCCCCTGAGTACGAGGACTGCCGCGCCCTTGCCCTCAGCGCCGGTGTCCCGCTCAAAGAGGTGATGCAGCTGGCCCTCGAGGCGGCGCGAGCGGCAGGACACCGCTGACGAGCGGCACTTGTCCACAGGCGGCTGAGTTCGCTGTGAAATCCCGGGCGGGGCGACGCCTCAAGGCACTGTGTTCAGAGAAGAATTTCGACCGGAATAGGTTATCCACAGCCTGTGGATAACCTGTGGATAGGTGCCCCTCGGCGGTCGCTCGCGACGGGTGCGGCTCGGCTAGCCCGCAGGCCGCAAGAGGAGGAGGAGGTGCGTGGGCCGCGCGCGACGGTCACGGCACACATCCACCACCGCCTTCCATTGCCGGCCCTTCCCGTCGGGCCCCACGAGCTCCACGGAGTCCGTGGCCTCGTGGCGGTGCTCCTTCACGCGCAGCAACAGCTCTCCGAGCTCGTCACCGGAGCGCCCGAAGAACTCGGGGAGCGGGGTGTCCTCGTCGTTCTTGCCGCCCAGGAGGGCCAGAAAATCACGGTTCGCGGCCTCTACGACGAAGGTCGAGCTCAACACGGCGGCCGGGCAGCCGGCGTGACGAAGCAGCGCCTCGATCTTCCCCCCGTCCTCGACGATGCGGTCGCGTTTCAGGGCGTCGAAGCCCCGCAACATCTCGACGGTCTCGCCCACCGCCGCGGCGAGCTCGCCGAGCTCGTCGTCAGCCGTGTCAGCGACGGCCGCGGATAGACCGTGGCCGGCCGAGCGGACGCTCCGTGTGAGCCGACGGATGGGCTCGACCAGGGTCGCGGGCAGCGCCAGGAGCAACAACACCATCACCACCAGCGCGAGGAGGCCCAGCGTGACGAGGTTGCGGTCGGCGTGCGCCACCGTCTCCTCGGCGACCACTCCCTCGGTGCGTAGCTGATCCAGCGTGGTGTTGATCACCGAGTGGATTGCTCGGTCGAGCGCGAGCCGGGCGTCGAGGACGCGCCCCCGTCGCGCCGCCGCCTCCTCGGTGCGCAGAGACTCGTCCAACTGCGCAACGGTGAGGCTCCCAGCCATGTCCGGCGCGGCCCCGAAGGACGGCATCGCCAGTGAGGCCGCGTGCCAGTCGCTCACCTCGCGCGCCGTGGTCGCGGTGAGCTCCGTGAAGCGCGCGAGCGAGCCCGCGTGGAGCGGGAAAGCGCTGGCGATGGACCGGGCGCGATCGCTGGCCTCGGCCAGCTGCCGTTGCAGGCGCTGCCGAGACTCATCAGTGAGCGCGAGCGCGTCGGGGATGGCCAGACCGACTACGCCGGTGCGGACCTGCTCGAGCTCGCGGAGCACGGCGCCGCGGGAGGCGACGACGTCGGCCGTGAGGCGAATCTGCCGGAGGTAATAAAGCGTGAGGGCCAGCTGTGGCAGCGTAACCAACAGCACGACCAGAAGGGCCAGCCGAACGCGGTACCGGAACGACCGCTGCGGGGGGCGGACGGTGCCTACCGACAAAGCTCGAGGAACTCCCGAATGCGGCTCGGTGTGCCTATCACCACGAGCGTATCGCCCTTCTCTACCACGTCCTCGGCGCGCGGGTTGAGGTTGGTCGCCACGCGGAACCGCGACTCACCGAGATCGTCCACGAACGGCGCCCGACTTCGCAGCGCGATGACGTTGAGCTCGAAGCGGTGGCGTAGGTCCAGCTCCTTGAGGCTGCGTCCGACCAGCGGCTCCACCGCATCCACCTCGATGAGGTGGTGCCCGGTGGGGAGGCTCATCCGCTCGTGGAGCTGGGCGGAGAAGATCTGCTGGGCCGCCCGCTTCGCCATCTCCACCTCGGGATTGAAGACGAGCGAGGCGCCAACCAGCTGGAGGATCTGCTTGTGGAGATCGTCTACGGCGCGGCCGACGATTCGAGGGATCGACAGCTTTCGAAGCAGAGCCGTGAGCAGGATGGAGGCCTCGCGGTTCGTCCCCATCGCTACGATGGCGGTGTCGACCTCGTCGACGCCGCTCGCCTTGAGCGCCTGCTCGTCGGTGGCGTCGAAGCACATCGGGTGGATGCCGGCGTAGCGCTTCATGGCGTCGCACTTGTCCGCCTCGCTGTCCACGGCCAGGACCTCGGCGCCGAGCTCGGCCAGCGAGATCGCGACGTGGCCACCGAAGCGGCCCAGCCCGAAGACGGCGAATCGACGCATGATTAGCCCACCATGAGCTTGCCTTCCGGCAAGGCGACGGCCGCGCGACCCCGGTCGCCCTCGCCGACGGCGAGCGCCATCGACAAGGGGCCGACCCGGCCCGCGAACATGAGGAGGATGAGGACGATCTTCCCTGCGGTCGAGCAGAACGGCGTAATACCGTAAGAGACCCCCACGGTCGCCAGTGCAGACATGGCCTCGAAGAGCAGGGCGTCGAGGCTCTTGTCGGGCTCGGCCATGAACATGCCTACGACGCCGAGAACGTAAACCGCCGTAAAAACAAGGAGAATGGCGATCGATCGCGTCACCAACGACCGCGCGAGCGTGCGATCGCCGAACTCCACGTCGTCACGACCAAGGAGCAACGAGCGCACGCTGAAGGTAGCGAGCGCCACCGTCGTGGTCTTGACGCCACCGGCCGTGCCGCCCGGGCTCCCGCCGATGTACATGAGGATCAGCGACACCACGAGCGTGGTCCGGGAGATCTGAGAGAGGTCGACGGTATTGAAGCCGGCGGTTCGGAAGGTGACCGACTGGAAGCTGGCGGCGAGGAGCTTCTCGTCCAGGTCCAGCCCCGCCAGGGAGTGGTCGAAGTCGAAGTAATAGAACAGGAGGGCACCCACGAAGATGAGGCCCAGGGTGAAAGGGACGACCACCTTCACCTGGAGCGGCCAGCGGGCCCACAGCGTCTCCACCGGCTGGCGGAAGGTGGCACGGGAGGCGAGCACCGCCACCACGGAGAACCCGAGCCCGCCCAGCACGATCAAGGTCATGACGGTGAGGTTGACCACCACGTCCCCGCGGAACTGCATGAGGTTGTCCGAGAAGAGGGCGAATCCGGCGTTGTTGAAGGCGCTGATCGAGGTGAACACGGACTGCCACAGCGCGAGGCCGGTGTCGCCGATGAACGGCTTCAGCCGGCTGAACAGCACGAGGGCCCCAACGAGCTCAATCGCGAACGTGAGCCTGAGGATCACGCCGAGGCTGCGCTCCATCTTGTGCCGATGTTCCTCTTCCACCGAGGACTGCAGGGCCACGTGCGACCGGGCGTTCAGCTTGCCGCCCAGCGCCACGACCACCGCGGCGCTGAGCGTCATGATGCCGAGGCCACCGACCTGAACGAGCACCAACAGCACCACCTGTCCGAAGACCGTGAGGCTCTGGAACTTCGGATTGGCCTTGTCGTCGTCTGCGCTGTTCACCACCGCGAGGCCCGTGACGCACGTGGCGGAGGTGGCCATGAACGTGGCGTCGAGCGCCGTAAGGCCGTCGCCGTCCGTGGTGGCGCGAGGGAAGGTCAGGAAGAGGCTGCCGAGCGCTATCGTGCAGACGAACGACACGAGCAGCAGCTTCGTGGGCTGCCCCATGAGCGAGAGGACCCGGTCGCGCCCGCCCTGAGTCGCGTACAACGTGCGCCACAGCGTGGAGGCGTGCGACGCCGCGCACGTGGCAGCAGTGAGCCCAGGGCTGGAGAGCGCGAGCGACGCGCCCGCCAGGACCAGCAGGGCCGACTCCAGCACGAACGAGGGCACTGCCAGCCCCGCCTCCGCAGCCCGCCGTCGCCGCGCCAGGCGGAGCGCGATGGCCGGACCGAGGAGGCTAAGGAGCGCACCAAGGAGGATTGTGGATGGCTCTACGGCGCCAAACCCCAGGGCGACCACGGTCGCGACCAAGCCCAGAAGGGCACAGCTCGCCGCGAGCCGCGCCAACAGGACGATTCGCGGGCCGGAGTCCCGGTACGGGGTGAACATCGTCGAGGGTGCCCCTACCTCACGGTGTGGGGGCGGACTCCATCGCCTTTCGCGCCTTGGAGATGAACCCGTCGATCAGCTTGTTGGAGGGATCGAGCGCCTTCGCCTTCTCGAAGTACTTCACCGCGAGCTTGTAGCTCTGGTTGTTGAACGCCTTGTTCCCATTGGCGATCAGCGCCTTCGCCTGAGCCGCCGCATCAGCCGGCTCGGCCTTCGGCTCCGGCTTGGGCTCCGGCTTGGGCTCCGGCTTGGGCTCCGGCTTGGGCTCCGGCTTGGGCTCCGGCTTGGGCTCCGGCTTGGGCTCCGGCTTGGGCTCCGGCTTGGGCTCCGGCTTGGGCTCCGGCTTGGGCTCGGGGCGCGGCTTCGGCTCAGGGCGCGGCTTCGGCTTCGGCTTCACCTCGGGTACCGGCACCGGCGCCGGAGCGGCCACCGCCGGCTCCGCCTCAGGCGCGGCGGCAGCGGGGGGAGGGGGAGCGGCGGGCTCCTCGGGTTTGACCTCGGGCGCAACCACGGCCGCAACGGGCGGCTCCGACGGCACCTCCGCTGGGCTCGGCAGCGGCACAGCAGCAACCACCTCGGGCGCAGCTGCCACGGCGGCCTCCGGCGCAACGGCGGGCTCCGAGGGCACGGCGGCCATCGCCGAGTCCGCGTCGGGGCTGGGCTCGGCGGGTTGAGCGCCCGCGTCAACGGGCTCAGCCACCGGCACAGGCTCCGGCGCGGGACCGGGCTCGGGGGCGGCAGCCGGCTCGGCGGGAGCCGCCGCCTCGGCCACGGGCACTGGCTCGGCTGCAGGCGCCGGTGCGGCCGCCTCTCCCGTGGGCGCCGGCTCCGGAGGTGGCGTAGCGCTCTCCGGGACAGCCAGCTGGCTCGTACTCGGCGCCGGCGCCGGGGGATCCTTCGAGCCACCGAGCTGCACGCCGATGAAGATGCCCACCACGATCAACACCGCCATCGCGACGATCCAGAGGGTCTTCTTGTCCTTCGGCGGTGGCGAATCGAAGGTGCTGTCGGCGGCCTCGATCGCCGCCTGGGCGTCCGCGAACCACTCACCCGTGGCGCTGCGAGGAGGCGCCTTGGGCTCGACGGGCGCGGGTCCGCTGGCACCGCCCTTGATCACCTCGAGCACCGGGCCCACCGACGTGGACACGACGGGAGCCTCGCGACCCTTGGCGGGTTTCTGCGCTTCGGCCGCGTGGGCGTCGACGCTGGGCATCTCGAGCCGCGTGGGGCGCTCGAAGGAGCGCAACGCGGGAGCCGGCGGATCGTCGGGCTCGAACTCGGAGGGGACCCGATCCCAAGGCACGTCCTCAGGCCCCGATGGAGGCGGCGTGAGCGCCGTGGCAGCCGCGCCGACCACCGAGGCGTCTTCCCTGGCGGGCGCGCTGTCGAAGTGCACGTCCGTGACCGCTCCATACACCGCCGTGGGCGCGTTGAGCCGGGAAGCCTGGGCTTCGTCGGCGACGACGGTGGGGTGCGGCTCCTTCGGGACCTCTCGCGTGGGCGCCATACCGGGCTTGCGTGGCGGCGCCTTCTTGGGAGGAGGCGCCTTGAGCCCGCCGAATACGAGCGTGGAGTGCTTCTTGTCAGCGACGTCCTCGGCCGAAACAGCCTCGACGGTGCCGTCCACCTCGGGCTCGGGGGCTCGCTCCTTCTTCGGCGCCGCAGCAGCGATCACCTCGGCGCTCGCGTCCGAGCCAGGATCAGCCGGGACCGCGCCGCCGGGGAACGCAGCGGCCCGGAATGACTCGAGCGCAGCGATCAGCTCGCCTGGATTGGCCTGGCGCTTCTTCGGGTCCTTCTCGATCGCCTTCGTGACGATGGGCTCGAACTCGGCGAGGTTGGCCATGCCCGGCTTCACGAGGCGTAGCGGCAGCGGCTTCTCGTAGACCTGACGCTTGAGCGTGGTCTTCCAGTTGTTCGAGGTGAAGGCGGGCTTGGCGGTGATGGCCTCGTAAAGAATGAGGCCCAGCGAGTAGAGGTCGGCCGAGGCGTCCGCCGACTTGGCTCCGCAGATCTCGGGAGCGAGGTACTCGGCCGTTCCGTAGAACAGGTCGTCCTTGACGGTTCGGCTATAGAGCGGCGCCAGGTGGCGCGCGCCAAAGTCGGTGACGCGCACGAGGCCGCCGTCTGCGCCCTCGGAGAGCCAGATCGCGGACGGGCTGAGATCGTAATGCGGCGCGCCTGCGGCATGGGCGCGGTCGAGCGCTCGTCCCAGCTGGATCGCCACGGACGACAGCACGTCCAGCTTCAAGCCGCCGTGGGCCAGCACTCGGGCCAGCGAGCTCCCGGTGGGCGTGAGCGAGACGAGGTACGGCTGTGGTGACGACCCGCCGTCCACATAAGGCACCACGTGAAAGGAGCCATGTCCGACGACCCGGCGATTCTCGTCGAGCGCCGACTGCACCGCGTTCGCGTCACCGATCGTGAAGACGCTGAGCAGCACGGAGGCGCCATCGGCCTCGCGCGTTGCTGCGTAGACGGTCCGGACCGAGTTCTGATGGAGTGTCGCCTCGACCCGATAGCCACTGATCATCGTTGTCCGCTCCGAAGGCCCGCATTGAGACTACTTGGGGGCCGACCCATAACCCCCGGGCGCCGGGTTCCTCACCCTAGCGCAATCGGCCGCACCGAGAACCCGAGCCGCACACCGACCCGGGCCAACCCACCCGGGGCGCGACTCTAGCAGGCCGCGGAGGGGTCGTCACCGGGTGTCGGGCCTGTTCCGCGAGGTCCCGACCGCCGTCGACGTGTAACTTGCTGGCTCCCCGGCCCCGCTCCACAGCAACGCGCGGCGCGCGGCCCCGGTTCATTGGCGTCCCCGGGGGGGCACGCCCGCCCCGATGTCACGCTCTTGCCACACTCACGCCACGGGCCCAAGCTACGGTCCCGCGCAGGTTGCTCTCGGGCGCCCATGACGAAGCAGCTCGAAGGCACCCCCAGACCGCAGGCAGGCCATGACTGGAATACTCCTCCTCGTGGAAGACGAGGCCGACCTCCGCGAGACCCTCGAGTACAGCCTGGAGCGCGAAGGCTACGTGGTTCGGTCGGCGGCGACCGGCCGAGAAGCCCTGGCGCAGGCGGGGCTGGAGCCCCCTCCGGATCTCGTGCTCCTCGATCTGATGCTCCCTGACCTCGCCGGCACGGAGGTCTGTCGCCGGCTCAAGGCCGATCCGAAAACCCGCTCAATCCCCGTGGTCATGGCAACCGCCAAGGGGGACGAGATCGACCGGGTCGTGGGCTTCGAGGTGGGGGCAGACGACTACGTGATCAAGCCCTACAGCCTCCGTGAGCTGGTGCTGCGCATCCGAGCCGTGCTGCGTCGCACTCGTGACCGCGACGTCGAGGCCGTGCCCGATCGCCTCACGTTTGGGCGCCTCGTCGTGGAACCCGGCGCCCACCGAGTTTGGGTGGAGGGCGCCGAGGTGCTCCTCACGGCGCTGGAGTTCAGGTTGCTCGAGCTCTTGATGCGGCGTCGTGGGCGCGTCCAGTCCCGCGAGCAGCTGCTCAGCGATGTTTGGGGGATAACCGCCGACGTCACCACCCGGACGGTCGACACCCACGTGAAGCGGTTGCGGCAGAAGCTGGGGACCGCGGCCGACCAGATCGAGACCCTCCGTGGGGTCGGCTATCGGTTCAGCGAGCCGTCGCCGCGGGGCGCTTGATCAGGCCAGACACCAGCCGCGCGCAGGGGGCCCATCCGCCACGGGACCCTGCGGTCCCCCCCCTTGCTCGCCTGTCAAGCACCGCACCTTCGGGCACCCGCAAGCTGTACTTCACGGCGCTTGCCCTGCTCGTCTTCATCGGCGGCGGCGCCGGACTCCTCCTCTCGCACCAGCTCTCGACGTGGGCCGAGGAGGCGCTCGGGGCCGAGCTCACGGCGCAAGCGCGAGCAGCGGCGGCCCTCTGGCAGGACGAGTGCCGGTCACGCGAGTTGGCGGCTACGCTCACCGCCGCCACGGGGACCCGCGTCGAGCTCTTCCCGATGGCGAAGCGAGACGCGGCGATCACGGCCGACGCGACGGCCGGGGACACGGCGCGCGCGGAGTGCGCCGGCGGGCGCACGCCCGGAGAGCCGCCCGGCGACGCGGCGGAGGCGGCGCGCACGGGCCGCCCCGTCTCGCGCCAGAGTAGCAGCGGCGAGCTCATGGTCTTCGTACCCTCGGCGGACGGGCGTGTGGTGGCCCGCGCGGCACGGGCGAATCCCCCGAGCTCCGGGGGCCATCTCGGGTGGGCGCTGGCGATCGCCGGCGCGGTCGGGTTGGCGATCGCGCGGGTCATGAGCGGCCTGGCGGCGGGGCTAGCCGCGCGAGAGCTGCGCAACCTGGCCGAAGCCGCGGCGAATCTCGCCCGCGGCGAGCGACACCGGCTGTCGACAGAAGCCGGCGCCGAGCTCGGAGCGCTGGCCGGCAGTTTCAACAAGCTGAGCGAGCAGCTCCAACTGCGCCTCGCGGAGCTGGCCGCCAGTCGGAGCCGCCTCGAGGCCGTGCTCGAGACCATGGGGGAGGCGATCCTCGTACTCGACGACGACCGCCGCATACGGCTCGCGAACGCGGCCGCCCGCGATGTCTTCGAGCTCGAGGAGCACCCGGAGGGCCGAGCGCTCGTGGACGTGATCCGCAGCCCCGCGCTGCATCGCCTCGTGGAGGTGGCGAGCGCGGCGGACAATGCCGCGGATGAGGCACCCGAGGGTGCTGCGTCGCCCGAGGGCGAGTTCGAGCTCAGCGCACGCGGAGCCCCGGGAGCCCCGCGCACGCGGCTGATCCAGGCGCGCTGCAGACGCCTTCGCGATGACCAGGGGCTCCTCGTGGTCGCGGACGACGTCACCGAGATCAGGCGCCTCGAGACGATTCGACGTGACTTCGTCGCGAACGTCTCACACGAGCTGAGGACACCGGTGGCCGTGATCCGCGCAAACGCCGAGACGCTGGCTGCCGGAGGCCTCGGCGACGCCAAGCGAGCCCCCGGCTTCGTGGCCGGAATTCATCGAAACGCAGAGCGACTCGCAAGCCTCATCTCGGACTTACTGGACCTGTCGCGGATCGAATCTGGGCGGTGGGCGGTAGACCCGATGCCGCTGTACGTCGCCCCGATCGCCCAGCGGGTCGCGGCCGCGCTAGCGCCGGCGGCGGAGTCTCGCAAGAGCTCGATTCTGATGAGCATCGCCGCGTCCGCGCGCGCACTGGGAGATCCGCGCGCGATCGAGCAGATCCTGGCCAACCTCGTGGAGAACGCGCTGAAGCACTCGCCGGAGGGGTGCACGGTGGAGCTGACCGCGGAGCTCCGCGACGGTTGTCTGCGCATCTGGGTCACCGACGATGGGCCGGGAATCAGCACGCCGCATCGCGACCGTGTATTCGAGCGTTTCTACCGTGTGGACCCGGGCCGGTCGCGTGCAGTGGGCGGCACGGGCCTCGGGTTGTCTATCGTGCGTCATCTGGCGGAGGCCATGAGCGGCGCCGCCGGGCTGGAGCCGCGGGAACCGCACGGGTGCCGCTTCTGGCTGGAGCTACCGGCCGCGCCTACTTGAGCGAGAAGGTCATCTCGGTATTGCCGATGCGAACCTCGTCCCCGTCGCGCAGGAACTGCTTGTTGATCTTGCGGCCGTTGACCCAGGTCCCGTTGGTCGAGTTGAAGTCCGCCAGCTCGTACCGCATCTCTTCGATCTTGATGCCTGCGTGCCGCTTCGACACGCCCTCGTCGCGGATGATGATCCCGTTGCCGTCGAGGCTACCGATCGTGGTGATCTCCTCGGTGAGGTAGAAGATCTCCCCGGCCAGCGGACCGGTCTTGACGCGGAGGCGCCCCTTGTCGGGCCCAGAGTGTACGTAGACGGGCCCCGACTCCTCTTGCTCCGCCGGGCGGTTCGACCGCCACTGGCCGATCTTTCGGATCATCCAGATGAAGAAGATGAGCCCGACGAGCGAGCCGACGCCGATGCCCACCCACGTGAGGATCTTCTTCCAGTCCGTGGGGGTCGGCGGGATCTTGACCTGCTTCGGGTAGGCTGCGGAGACCTTCTCCTTGTTCGGCGTCTCCGCGTCCATGCGGAGGGTGACCTTGTCCTCCGACGGGAGGCCGGGGACCTTGACGTCCACCACGTACTGCTTGAGCAGCTGCGGAGCGAGGTCGCGGATGGCGCCCTCGATCGCCTCGGGCTCGTCCACGCGCTGATAGATACCGTGAGTGCGCTCCGCGAGGCGCGACAGATACGGCAGGAACTGGTCGTCCTGAAGGAACGCGCCGAAGGCGTAAACCTTGATCCCGGCGTCCACTGCCGACTCGATGACGCCCTCGAGCTTCCGGTCGATGAGCACCTTCCGGGCGCCGGTGTATTCGCCGAGGCCGTCGGAGACCACGATGAGGATGCGGCGCCGCGGCAGATCGTCGAGGCCGGCCATCTTCTTCACGGTGTCGTCGAGGTGCCGGTAGAAGTCCGGCGCCTTCGTCTTGACGTCCCCAGCCTCAGCGGTCTCCTCGAGGAAGACCGGCTCCGGCAACGAATCGATGGCCTGCTCGGCGTTCTTGAGGTTGGTGGTGAACTCCACCACCGGCTCGCGCCCGCCTTCGTTGTAGAGCTCTACACCGAGCCGGATCTTCTGCTTGCCCAGGCTGGTGATGAACGCCCGGATCCCGTTCTTTGCCAGGCCGAAGAGCGAGGCCTCGCCCGCGCTCCGCGTGACGTAGCCGCGGTAGTTGGTGAAGAGGACGCCCACCGCGAACTCTTCGCCCACCTCGGCGAAGGTGCGGAGCTCCACCGAGAGCACCTTCTCGAGTGGCACCGGCTCGTTGTTGACGAAGAAGCTGAGGAGCTTGGGTTCCTGCTTCTCAATCGGTTTGTTCGAGGGATCGAGGATGTCTACGTAGTAACGGAGCACCCCCATCTTCTCGTAGGCGGCGGTGTCGACGTAGTCGAGCAGCATGCGGTCGCCCTGAGCGGCGGCCAAAGAGGCCCATGTGGCGGCGAGGAGCCCTACCAGCGAGGCAATTCGAGCGGAGCGCGGCATGTGCAGAGACTAACAAGGATCGGCGGACGCTGACCAGTAAGCAGCCGTTGCGCCTGTTGGCGGCGAGACGATCGGGCCCTCGGGCGCGATGGACGGCAGCGCCCTAGAAGAGCGACTTGAACTTCATCTCGGTGCGCCCGATCCGGATCTTGTCGTTGTCGATGAGCTCGATCTTCGACACCCGGCGGTCGTTCACGAAGGTCCCATTGGTCGAGTCGAGATCGATGACGGTGAACCGACCCTCCTCGTGCCGGATCACGGAGTGTTTGGAGGAGAGGTAGGGATCCGTGAGCACGATGTCGCAGTCGGCCGCCGTGCCCATCACGTTCTTGCCGGTGACCAACCGGAAGTCTTTGCCCCGGAGCACCCCGTTCAGGGCCACGATCCAGCCGACGACGTCTTGGGCTCGCTCGTCGACGAGCCCGCTGATGTCGATCGCCTGGGTCTTCATGCCCGGATCGAAGTCTTCCTGCGGAGCCGCCGCGCGCTGCGGGGCGGCCGGCTTCTTCTCCTTCTTCGAGAACCAACCCACGTTACCCCCCTTGACCTGCGGCGCTTGCGCCGCTCCAGCCTTGTTGCTCGATCCCCCGGAGCTGCTGGCCGGGGGGGCCGCCTCCGCCTTCCCGGGCGGAGCCTTCGCGTCGGCGGCCTTGGCCGGAGCCCCGCCTTTCAATCCGGCACGGGCCTTCTTCTCGGCATCCGCGACCTTCAGACGCGCCTTGTTCACAGGGGCGTCCAGCACCTTATTGACTGAACCCGCGGCCTTGCTCTGGGCCTGAGCCTGGTAGCTCTTGGCCTTGGACTTGACCTCCTGCTTTACGCTCTGGGCCTTGTACCGGATGAGGTTCTTGAAGAAATCTTCGATGAACGACATCGCCCGAGAGCCTCCGTTGTGGAGCTAGCCCCACAAAACCGCCGCGCCCGAACTCCACCACCCCGGCCGCCCAGAGTTGGGTGTCGACCGCCCGCGGTGCCTTCGTTCTGGAGGGCTACCTACCGTGGAGGTCGACGCGGACCCGTCGTACGCGCAGCGTAGCGCGACTCACCGAGGCCCGCCAGCCGACGGACGTCCAAGCGACCGTTTGACCGCACGCCCAACGGTGCCTAGTCTCTTCGCGGCGTACTCTTGCCGCCGTTTGGAGGGTCCAGTGTCCACGAAGCGCGTTTCCGGTTGGTTGACTACAGCGGTCCTCGTCGTCGGGTGCTCCAGCGGGAGCTCTGGACAGGTCCAGGCGCCCATCAAGGCGCGCGCCGCGCTCGAGCCGGTTGCTGCGGCGGCCGGCCCAGCCTCCAGCGAGACCACGGCAGCGCCTACGGCGGCCGCGGTTCCGATGCCTGCGGCCGCGGTTCCCATGCCCGCCGCGGCGCCCACGCCCGCTGAGGCCTCTGCCCCGCCAGCAGAGCCCGTGCCCATGCCTGCGGCCGCGGTGCCCCAGCCGGCCACGGCCGAGGCCGCTCCCGAGCAGCCGGCCACGGCCACGGCAGCGCCTACAGCGGCCCTTCAGCCTTCGAGCCAAGAGCCGCGTGTCGTCGTCGCGTCCCCCGAGACGCGCTATCTCGAGCCGGCTGAGAAGCTGCGGTACATCGGTCTCGCGATCGACACGGCGTGCCTGCATCTGGTCTTCCCGGCCGCGGACGTCGAGCAGGCGACCAAGTCGCTCATCGAGCGCTCGGGCACCACTCAGGACGTGCTCGACCGCCACCTCGCCGGCCTGAACGGTGACCCTGAGACGGCCCGACCGATCGAAGCCGCGCGGAAAGTCTGCGCGGCGGCCGAAGGCCCGGTAGCAAAGGCGCCGAAGCTCGCCCAGCCCGCCGAGCGTCTGCTCGTCAAGCTCGTCGACATCACGCTCGGCGGCAAGGGTGACCTGGCGGACGACGGGGTCTACTACCAGACGCTGGAGCAGCTGCGTACGAACGCGGCGTTCGCCGAGGCCTTCGTCTTCCAGACGGGCACCCGGCTCAAGAGCAACCCGGGAGGCCCCTCGGAGCAGCAGGCCCCCCTCAACACGCCGTGCAAGACGGACGCTGAGTGCGCCGGCGACGACATCTGTGTGGACGGAACGTGCACCGCGCCGAAGGGCGAGGCTCAGCCCGAGCCGCCGAAGGACCCGCCCGCCGCCGAGGGGTGCGCCACGGACAAGGACTGCAAGGGCGACCGCGTCTGCGTTGACAAGAAGTGCGCCGAGCCGTCCACGGCGAAGCCCGCCACGGACGACAAGCCCGTCGCCGAGTCCCTCCGTTTCGAGGGACGGCTCGGCTCTGACGGCACGATCTCGTTCCGCATCAAGGGCAAGACCGTCACCGGCGCCACCGCGAACGTCGGTGGGCGCAACATGAGCCTCCGCTCCTCCGGGATCGGTGGAGGTGGCGCGTTCCAGCTGGTCGGGAACTCGGGGGGCGACTACGTGCGCATCCAGGCCACGTACAGCTCCGGCAAGAAGTGGGTGAAGGGCAGCTACACCGGCACGATCGCCCGTCGGAAAATCGGCGGCTCGTGGTCCGTCTCGGCCCGCTGAGCCCCCCTCCGGCGGGTCCAGGCGCCGCGAACTCGACGCCCCTGCCCTTTCGCCAACGCCTACATCGCTGACGCGAGCCGCCCGAACACGCTGTCGGAGAGGCTTCGTCCACGCTCCGTCAGGCAGAGCCTCGCGCGGCCGGCCGTGGAGGAGCCAGCGCCACCCGGGTCCTCCGGCTGCGCCGCTCCGGCGACGTTGCGATGCTCCATCAGCCCGGCCTCGGCGAGCTCTAGGATGACCGCGTCGTAGCGCGCCAGCGATACCCCGAGCTCCTCCGACATCCCGCGAAGGTCAACGCCAGCGGCGAACCGAAGCCCCGTGAACAGCCGCTCGAAGGCGTGGCTGTGGGGCCCGAGGCGCTCCGCGGTGCCCACGGGATCCCGCCCCGCGAGCGCGGCCGCCAGGTAGTCGCGATGCGGCCGGAGGTTCTCGCGGCGCTCTGCCCCCACACCAGCCGCGCCATCGAGCCGCGAGAACGAGTGAGCGCCAGCGCCGAGCCCGAGATACGGCTGCCCGAGCCAGTACCCGGTGTTGTGGCGGCTCCAGTGTCCCGGCACGCCGTGGTTCGAGATCTCGTAGGAGACAAGCCCGAAGCCCTTGACCAGCGTGTGCAAGCGCTCCCACTGCGCATCCGTGGTGTCTTCAGCCGGCAGGCGCAGCTCTCCACGCGCTGCTTGCGCGCCGAGGCCCGTCCGTGGCTCGAGGGTGAGCTGGTACACGCTGAGGTGCGGCACACCCAAGGCGAGCACGCGCGTGACGTCCCCCTCGAACGCCTCGAGCGTCTGCCCGGGGAGCCCGAAGATGAGGTCGACGCTGACACTTCGGAAGCCAGCCGCGAGGGCGGCCTCAATGGCGGTGAGCGCCTGGCGCGCATCATGCCCACGGTTGAGGCCGCGCAGGCACTCGTCGGAGAGGGTCTGCACCCCAAGGCTCAGGCGGTTCACCCCCACGGCCGCGTAGGACGCGAAGGTCGCGGCTTCGAGCGGGTTCGCCTCCAGCGTCACCTCCAGCTCCGCCGAGACCTCGCTGCCCCATTGGCGGCACGCGGCCAGGACCGCTCCCACGCCTTCCGCGCCCCACAACGACGGGGTGCCGCCACCGAAGTAAACGCTCTCCAGGCGCCGCCCGGTGAGCGCAGCGGACCTCGCGGCCCCCTCGGCCAGCACCGCCCGCGTGTATTCGTCCCGTGGGATGTGCGTTCGGCGCGTGACGTTGAAGTCGCAATAACGACAGCGCTCTACACAGTACGGGACGTGCACGTAGACGCTGGCAGTACGCCGCGGGTCGATGGCCGCGAGCAGCCCCTCCTGGGTGCCGGCGCCAAGCGGACTCACGCCTCCATCCGTACGGCGTCCAGCACCACGTCGGCTGGCAAGACCTCGAGCGTCCTCCGCATCCCTTCGGGCGTCCTGTCGAGACACAGCTCGCCGTCGATGGTGTAGCTACCCGCGGCAACGAGCGAACGCGCCTCAGGCACATCGATCACGCCCTCGGGCGAGCGCCCCACCATGAGCTGCGGGATGCTGCGGATCACGCGGCCGGGTCGCGTCTCGGCGAGCAGCCGCACCGCGAAGCCGGTCCCATCCTCCGGGGGGCGCAGGGCGGTGAGGACGCCCTTCACGAGCGACAACTCGATCGTGCAGGCCACGGCGCCGAGGTTCTTCGGGTATTCGCGCCCATCGAGGACCAGCGGACGTCCCGTCGGGTCGAGCTTCCAGCCGTGTTCACGCCAGAGGCGGCTGCCGAACGCGTAGCCCGCACCCACCTCCACGAGGAAGCGCCCGAGGCCGACGTAGCCCTCGCCGAAGAGCGTGTACATCTCC
Organism: Pseudomonadota bacterium; assembly: GCA_005776725.1. Taxonomy (GTDB): domain Bacteria; phylum Myxococcota_A; class UBA9042; genus SXOO01. Next base: position 53,019 of record SXOO01000053.1, read on the forward strand.
AGCGCGTTCGCGACGACCTCGGTGCCGAAGATGAACCCATAACGAGGCGTGGCGCCGGTGACGTGGACCGCCAGGAGCCGCACGCGCCGTGTGGGGATGGCACCCACCGTGACGCCGCGGGCCCGGCGCTCGAAGTCACGCAGGGTGGTCACGGGGTTCCCCTGAGTCCCTGTGGCGCGAGACACGATGTTGAGGGTGCCTCCGTTCAGGAACAGGAGGCGCGGCAACCGAAACGGCTCGCCGGTCAAGCGCTCCGCCTCCCGTCGCAAGGCGACGAGCCGGTTCACGCCGAGGTGCAGGGTGCCATCGCCGCCATTGAGGCCGAGGACATTGACTCGACGGCGGAAGAGCAGCTCCATGAGCGCTGCGTCGAACTCTTCGGCTGTGTGCGTGGTCAGCGCCAGCTCGGGCTCGGTGAGCGCCGAGGGGATCAGCCGGTCATACAGCCGGTTGCGCGCGTTGGTGCGGGAGAAGGGGTTGGTGATGACCCCGAGCCGGACCGGCTGCTCCAGCCGAATCGCGGCGGCGCGAACTTCGCCCTCGGTGAGGGCCGAGGCTGCGGGGCGTGTCACAAGTCAGGTGGGCGAGCGGGGCTGCATACACCGGGACCGCTGTCGCCTGCGCGCTGTTGCGCTGCGACGAAGCGCCCGATCACTGTTGCTCCACACCCCAGAAGTCGTTCTGCACGTCGACGTCCGCGCCACCGATGGTGATGGTGGTGTCCCAGTGGCAGGGCTCGATCTCGCCCTTGCCCCAGGCATCGACCGTCATGTTGCTGTCGTTGTCGTAACACTGGCACTTGTCGGTGGAGAGCTGGAAGGCGTTGCCCGTGTCCACATCGAGGTTGGTGAACACCTTGGTGAGCTCCTGGTCCAGCAGCGGAACCGCCGCGTTGCAACCGAGCTTCGCGATGTCGGTCGTGATCCCCGTGCCACCGGAGGTGATGGAGTCGGCGAACGCCTCGCAGCAGGTCTGCGTGCCTTCGAACTCGGTCTTGAGGCACTCCTTACCGCCCACGAGCACCTTCAGGTACTCCTCGATGCTGTCGACCTTCGGGAGCCCGTCGGTGCCGTCGCCACCGAGGCGCGGGAGGAGCTCGTTCTCGATGATGTAGAGGAGGAGCGCGCCGTACTTGATCTTGAGCTGGTGCGGATCGATAGAGAGGTAGTTCTTGGCCCCGTCGTAGTCGACGCGCCCGCTCCAGTTGCCCGTGATGGCGTTGCCCTGGAAGGCCTGCACGTTGAAGCTGCGCTTGCCGCAGCTCTTGTCCGCCGGGTCACAGCCCGAGCCCAGCGTCCAGCGGTAGGTGACGGTGTGCCACTCGGTGCTGGTGGTGGAGGACACGATAGTTCCGTCGTCGTTCGGCTCTTCCGTGAGCTCGTAGGTGGACTCCAGCTCCAGGTTGGTCAGGATCGTCGCGACGTCCTGACCGGTGAAGAAGATGTCCGACGCGGTCTGGTTCTTCTTGATGAGGTCGGTCAGCAGCTCGCTCATGAGGCCCTTGATGGCGAGGCCGATCGAGGTGTAGCAGCTGTCTTCCGTGCAGGGGTCGTTGGCGTACACGGCGCCGCAGAGGTCGCCGATGACCGACACGTCCATACCGAACGTACACGCCGTGGTGAGCAGCTGACCCGCCGGATCCGTGAAGAGGCCGATGACGATGTCGACCCACTGCTCGACGTTGTCCGGGAGGGCGCTGATCAGGTCGAACTTGGTGGTGACGTCGTACTTCTTCTTCCACAGCGGCGGGAGGTCCGCGAGCTGGACCTGCACGGTCGTGGCGTTCGTGAGGGTGACCGTGGCCTTCGCGTCGTCACAGCCCCAGGTGAGGATCGGGCCGTTGCCGGTGTCTTTTCCGATGCCGATCACCGTGTACTTCTGCGTGCCCTCCTGCTCGAGGCCCGGGAGGTTGGTGAAGACCGTGGACTGCGTGAGGCTCTTCGGGGGACCGCTCAGGTCGGCCGTGGGCAGGTTCATGGGGTCGATCGTGGCGCAGAGGTGCGGCTTCGACTGGCTCTGCTTGAGTAGGTACGTGGTCACGGCGTCGAACTGGCGCGAGCCGGAGTACTTGTAGAGCACCGTGAGCGGGACGGTGCCCTTGGGGCTCACCGCCACGTCGAAGAAGAGCGGCGCGATCGAGGCGTCCCCGGGCACCACGACCTTGACCTCGTACTGCTGCGCTTGGGCGCTGGACTGGCTGACCGAGTTGCTGGCTACGCCCTTCTTGTCGCCCTCGGGCAGCGTGTAGGACGTGCTGGCCGCCAGCTTCAGGGAGTTGTTCGGGTTGCTCGAGATCGTCCACTTCATCTCGAGGTCACCGACGGGCGTGGTGCCGCGGCGCGCGCGGATCTCGAGGTCACGTGACTGGTTGAACGACATGATCACCGTGCAGCGGCTTTGACCCTTGCAGCTGACGTTGTCGTCGCCCTTCTCCGTGACGAACTCGATCACTAGAGGGCCCTCGGTCGGCGTGGCGTCGACGCCCGGCCCCGGATCACCGCCGACGTCCGTGGGAACGAAGTCGATGTCGCCCGTGCCGTCGGCGTCGGCGATGCCCGATGGCCTGGGCGAACCCCCGCCGTCGTCGCCGCAGCCGGTGAGCAAGCCGAGGACCAGGCCTCCGTAAAGACACACGCTGAAGGCGCGATTCGTAGAAAGGGGGCTCAGCTTCACAGGGTCCTCCGCTCGTCGGGTGGGCACAGAGGCGCCGAGTATACGGAGGCATCGGCGCTTCAGAAAGCACATTCGCTTGATGCCAGGGCGCGTGGGGGCTAGGCTTATAGCGTTCTACTTGGAGCACCAGTCCCTTTGGACGTTCCCCTCGAGGCGGTCGCCGTCCTCCTTGTTTGCCTCCCGCTGACGGCTCTGTTCAGCGCCAGCGAGACCGCCTTGGCCACGCTGGGCACCGCGTCGCTCACCCAGATGGCCCAAGAGGCGCGTGAACAGCGCCGAACGCATCGCCTCATCGAGCTGTGGCTCGAGCGTCGCTCACGCGCCATCGCCGCGCTCGTCCTCGGCGGCACGCTCCTCAACGCGCTCGCCATCGTCAGCGTGGTCCGCATCATTGATGCAGCCGCCCCGTTCGGTGGCTGGCCGGTCCATCTAGTGGCTGGCGCCATCGGCGCGCTGCTCGTCGTGGTGTTCGGGAAGCTCCTACCGCGGGCGCTGGCCCAGCAACACCCCGAGCGCGTGGTCGAGGCCGCACGGCTCCTCTACGCTTGGAACGTCCTCGCGAGCGGCCCGGCGCGGCTCCTCGCTTGGGCCTCGGACTGGGTGGGCCGCCGCTCAGGCGCCGTGGAGCCCACCACCGAACCGCTGGTCACCCGAGACGAGCTCATCCATCAGGTGCAGCGCGCGCTCGACCTCGGCAAGCTCGAGTCCGACGAGGCCCGCGTGCTCGACTCGGTGCTTCGCCTCGAGGGCACGGTGGTGCACGACGTCATGAAGCCGCGCACCGAGGTGGTCGGCATTCCCGTCGCGGCCACCCTGTCCGAGATCCTGCACATCATGGAGCAGACCCGCCTCACGCGATATCCGGTCTTCCGCGAAGACCTCGATACCGTCGTCGGCTTCCTACATGCGCGGGACGTCTCGGGGCACATCGTGCGCTCGGGCGAGGGCCGCTCGGCGTTCGACGTACAAAAGCACCTGCGCCAGCCCTTGTTCGTGCCGGAGTCGAAGCCCGCGCTCGAGGTCCTACGCGAGCTCCAGCGGCACCGGGTCCACCTCGCGATCGTGGTCGACGAGTTCGGCGGCACCGCGGGGCTCGTCACCGTGGAGGACATCGTCGAGGAGGTGTTCGGCGAGATCTACGACGAACACGACCGCGCCAAGGTGGGTGAAGACCTGGTCCGCTCCACCGGCGATGGGTCGTGGGAGGTCGAGGCGAAGGTCTCGATCATCGATCTCGAGGAGGCGTTGGACCTCGACATCTTCCCGGACGACGAGGAATACAGCACGGTCGGCGGCTTCATCCTGTCCGAGGTGGGCCGGATCCCGGAGCCCGGGGCCGAGGTAGCCCTGGGTGGCTACCGCTTCCGGGTGCTCGAGGCCGATACAAAGCGCGTAATCCGTGTCAGCGTTCAGCGATTGGCCGAGCCAGCGGTGAGCCCGGCGCCCGGCTGAGCCCGGATCACGCGGAGCGCCAGGCTGAGGCAGACGCTTAGCCCCAGCGCCAGCTCCGCCGCCCAAACCAGCCCGCCCGCCCAGGCCGAACGACCGAGCCCAGGCCACAACCGCAGTCCCACGCCGGACTGCACGCGGAAGATCGCGAAGCCCAAGAAGCCCTCGTGTCCCGTGGCACGAATGAGCACCCTGTCGGCAGAGGCCTCGGGGCTCTCGGTCGTGACCACCCCCTCCGCGGCCGCGAGATGCGCCTGGAGCTCGACGAACGCGCGTCGCTCGGCCCGGTGGAACGCGGCCACGGCGGCGATCCAGCCGAACAACGCCACCACGACCACCGCGGTCCGGGTTCGGAGCCCGGCGAAGTGCGCCAGGAAGCCTGCGAGGAGGCCCGCCAGCGCGCCCATCGCGATGGGCACGAGGAAGATCGGATAGACGACTCGCGTGAGGTGGCCAAAGACATGGCCGAGGCCCAAGGCCAGGAGCGCCGTCACGCCGAGCACCGCAGCCAGGCGAAGCACCCGCGTCATGAGGGCTGACGCCCCGGAGACTGACCCCGCTCAAGCCGCACGCGGTTCTGGTCGGCACGCGCCGAAATATGCTTTAAACGTGATTCGCGCCCGCGCACTTCACGGAAGCTCCGCGTCGGACGGGTTCGTATCGAGGAGGAACTCACGTGCATCTGCCGTATCCAATCGTCGTTCCAACGGACTTCTCGGCTGCCGCCGCGCACGCCTATCCCCTCGCGCAGCAGATGGCGGCCGCCTTCGAGCGCCCGCTGCGGCTGGTTCACGTGTTGAACCCGCTGGACGCAGAGGTCACGTGGATTCCTGCATCGGCAGAGGCGTATCTCAATGACCGGCTGTCGGAGCTCGAGCTCGAGCTCTCCGCCGGAGGCCTCCCGGTGACCAGCACCGTCCGCCGGGGCTTCGCCGCGCGCGAGATCTTGGACGAGGTGGCGGACAAGACCGCCATGGTCGTGCTGGGCGTCTCGGGGCGCGTGGGCGAGAAGCACCGTCTCTTCGGCTCGGTCTCGGCCAAGGTGCTGCGCGGCTCGCCCGTGGCTGTGCTCACGGTCCGCGCGCCGGAGACCCCGGAGCCTCACGTCCGGCCCATCCGCCGCGTGCTGATCACGCTCGACTTCTCCGAGCTCGAGACCGGGGCGTTCGATGACGCCGCCGAGGTGGCCCGGCGCCTTGGAGCCTCGGTGGACCTCGTGCACGTGCTCCGGCCCCCGGAGCTCCCCCTGGTCCGCGCGGACTTCGAGGGAATCCCGGGCGTGCCTCCCGTAAGCCTCGCCGAGCTCGAACAGCTGGCCGGGCGCGAGCTCGAGCGCGTCGCGGACCGCGCGAGAGCGATGGGCATCACCCTCGGCTCTGTGTTGCTGCGCGAGGGAGATCCCGTCGACACCGTGATCGACCACATCCACGCGACCGACCCCGATCTCGTCATCATGAGCAGCCACGGCCGCCGGGGCTTCTCTCGCGCCCTGCTCGGCAGCGTCACGGAGGCCGTGGTGATGCGGTCGCCTCGCCCGGTGCTGGTGCTGAAGCCGCGCCAGACCTACCTCGAGGTGGTGCGCCCTTCCCCGCTCTGAGCGCGCTGGCCTCAGGCCTCGCCCAACTTCTCTGCCACCAGGAACGCCAGCTCCAGGGCTTGGTTCGCGTTCAGGCGCGGATCGCAGTGGGTGTGGTACCGGCTCGACAACAGCTCCTCGGTGCTGTCGTCAGCGCCGCCGAGACACTCGGTGACGTTCTGTCC
>SXOO01000054.1 GCA_005776725.1 Pseudomonadota bacterium
CAACACCTCGGCGAGCGCGGCGCCGGTGTCCCGAAGGGCAGCGGGCTCGTCGGCGCAAGAGAGGGCCACAACGAGCATGGGAACGAAGCGGCTTTCCATGACCGTACGATTTCGGCACGTCGCGTTACGAAGTCAAGGTCTGAGTCGGCTCGCGGCCAGGTGGGATCCCTTCGTCGGCGGGCGCTGGCCAAACCACCCTGTTTCGGGGTAGAAGGGCGCCTGAGCACGGCCGAAAGCATCGACCGTCTCGCGTCACCTCGCTCCGGCCTACCGTGAACCCATGCCCGAGACCCTCGCCGTCGGAAAAGACATCGACGCTCAATGCACGCGCTGCAAGCTGCTGCTCGCGCACACCATCCTCGCCATGGTCGGGACCACCCCGGTCCGAGTGAAGTGCAACACCTGCCACACCAACCGCAACTACAAGGCGCCCCGTGCCACCAAGGAGGCCGGCGCCGCTGCTGCGAAGCCCAAGGCCGCCACGTCCAAGACGGGCACCGGCACCAAGACGGCCGCGAAGCCGGCTCGGCCCTCGGCGGTGGAGACCGCCTGGGAGCTGGAGCAGAAGTGGATCGACGTCCTCGGCCAGGCGCGGCGTGTCCACGCCCAGGAGCGCCCGTTCGCGCTCACCACCACCTTCACCCTGGGCCAGGTGATCCTGCACTCCAAGTTCGGCGATGGCGTCGTGGTCGGCATCGACGGCAGCCGGATGACCGTCCGCTTCAAGGACGGCGAGAAGATGATGGCTCACGGGCGGGTGTAGCCCACCAGGCCGGCGCGTCCGGGAGCGAGTACTCCACGAGCTCGTGACGCGTCGGGTGCAAGAACCAGAGCTGCGCCGCCTCGAGGGCGATGGCCCGCGGGTCGTGCCAGGGCGGCCCGCCGTACCGGACATCTCCAACGATGGGGTGCCCGGCGTCGGCCAGCTGGATGCGGATCTGATGCTTCCGTCCTGTCTCGAGCTCCACGCCCACACGCCACCACGGGCGCCCCGACGGCGCGTCCAGGCCGGCTCGCCCCACAGGCGTCACGGTGAGCGCCGCGGCTTTGCCGTCCACGATCCCCTCGAGCCGCTCGGCCTTCGGGCGGCCCACCACCATCGCGCGGTAGACCTTGATCAGCTGCCGGTCGCGCACCTGCTCTGAGAGCCGCTCGGCGGCCTTTGACGTGAGGGCCACGATGAGCAAGCCACGCACCGGGCGGTCCAGTCGATGGACCAGCCCTACCCAGGCCGCGCCGGGCTTCCCCTTGTCGCGTTTGCGCCAGGCGGCAACCACGTCCACCACCGACACGTCGCCGGTCTCGTCCCCCTGGCTCAAGACGCCGGCGGGCTTATCGACCACCGCGTAGTGGTTGTCGCTGTAGATGAGGCGGACCCCGTAGCCGATGTCTTCCACGACCGGAACCCTACACCCGTCGGTGGTCTAGGAACTCTTCGGTTGTCGAGTCGCCCCCCGTTTTGTTACACGCCCGACCCCTGATGTCGCAAGCCGCCCCCATCCCTGGTCTGATCCCGGGCTTCGACCCGGATACGGTCGAAGGCCTCCGCGAAGCGCGACGCGCGGTCCCGCACTTCGACCTCCTCCGGGGGATCTGCGCGGGCGGCGAGGACGAGTTCGTCCTGCGCTTCGGCGCGGTAGCCGATCTGGTGCACGCGGACCAGACGCTCTGGACGCTGGACGCGCTGGAGCGGCGCCTGTGCTGGATGGACACCGAGCGCATCCACGCCACGGTGCGCGTCCTGCGCCGGGCCGGCTGGCTCGAGACGATCGGGAACGCATACCGCCTCACCAGCGATGGCCTTGCCGTGTACGCCACGCTGGCCCGCCTCGGCAGCCTGCACACCGGGCGCGACGACTCGCTCGCGATGGGCGTCTTCGACCTCGAGGCCTCTACAAGCCTCGACGAGGACACCCGCCCTGCCCTGCGGCACCTTCAGCACCACCTGCGCCGTGCCGTCGAGGACGTCGAGGCCGCCGTGAAGTCGCAGTCCGAGCTCAAGGTGCAGGACGCGCGAGAGAAGCTCGACAAGAACCTCCAGTGGTCGGAGCGCGCGCGCCTCCTGCTGGACCGGCTCGACGTGGACGACCACGAGGGGTACCGGGCCGGCCAGCGCCTGGGACGCGACCTCTCGGAGCTTCATCGCTGGCACTCGGTGATCCAGCGCGTCCTGGACGAGCTGGGTCGAAACGCGGTCCCGGTGAGCCAAACGGGCGTGTCCGCGAACGACGTGGGCCGCTTCATGGCGCGGCTCTCGGTCGACGAGATCCTCGACCGCTTCGGGGACGGGGTGTCGCTGGCCGTCTGGCCGCTGGTGCTGATTACAGACAACGTCGTGAGCGCCGCCGAATACGAGCTCACGCTGGCGAGGGACGGCGTCACCCCCAACGTGGCCTGGTTGGCCGGCCGGGCGGAGAGCGCCGAGGTCGGCGCCCCGCCGCCGTCTGAGGGTGAGCTCGCGTACCGCCGGTTCGAGGGCGATCTCGCGTCGCTCTCGGCGCCGGTCTCGCTCGAGCGCTTCCTGCTAGACGCGGACTTCCCGCGCACCTGCTACCGCACCACGCTGCTCGCCCTCGAAGACGAGGTGGGCACGCGCGCCACCGTCGAGGTGGACGAGGGTCCCGCGATGCGTCTCTTCTCCGACGCGGCCAGCGAGATCAGCCGGGGTCGGGTGCTGCCGGCGACGCGTCCCGTGCCCGACTCCGCCACCCTCGAGACCCCCAAGACACCAGCGGTGACCCCATGAGAGGCGACGCCCTCGAGACCCGAGCCCGCGAGCTCTGCGCGCACCTCCTGATCTTCCCGTACCTACCGCGCGACAAGCACAAGGACCTCCTCCTCGACGACGACCTCCGGGAGGAGGTGGCCCGACGCCTCGACGCCGTGGGGATGCGCCTCGCCGAGTCGTTCTACTCGGACTACTTCGCCGTGAAGCCGGTGGACGAGATCGAGGCGGATATCCGCTTCGATTGGGCCTCGAATCGGCGCCTGCCCAAGGCCGCTATGGCGTTGCTGGTGGTGCTCTGGGCCCGCCTCGTCATGCCGCGGCGCGCGGCGCGGGATCACCGGGTGAACCCGGATGAACAGAACGGCGAGCTCTTCCCCGACCCCAGGAAGGTGAAGGACTACGTGGTCAAGGTGCCCAAGGAGGCCCTGCTCGCGGAGTACGGGGAGCGCTTCGGCAAGAGCAACATGCTGCGCTACCTCGGGCTGCTGAAGCGGCTCGGCTTCATCCGTGAGGACCGCGCGGGCCGGATCTACGAGGGCGCGCTGCTGGACCTGCTGCTCGACGGTCAGAAGCTGCAGTCGGAGATCACCAGCGGCGTGTTGCGGGATCTGCTGGGCGCCGACGGCGGCGCGCCCGGAGCGCCCGAGCTCGACCTCGCGGGCGAGGTGGGGGACGCCGAGTCCCCCGACGACATCGCGGAAGTCACCGACGAGGACGACGAGCCGCTGCTCGCCGACCTCACGCTGCAAGACGACGAGGACTGAGCCGTGTTCTCCTTCGTACGCCTCGAGCTCATGAACTGGGACCTCTGGGACCACGTCTCGTTCCCCATGGACGAGCAGGTGGTGGTGGTCTCGGGCCCGAACGGCTCGGGCAAGACGACGCTCCTCGACGCCATCCGGGTGCTCCTGGGCACCAAGAACCTGTCCACGTCGCGCAAGATGAGCGGCTACCTCCGCCCCGAGGTGAAGCTGGCGGTGATCAAGGCGCTGGTCTCGAACCCGCTCCGGCGCGGCCACGGCCGCCGCCCGTTCACGCGAAAGGGCATCTTCGAAGACACCGCCACCATCGCGTGCGTGCTGGAGAACCGCTCGGGCACCTGGCACCGCCGCTACCACATCCTCCCAGGCGACGCGTCCATGAACGCGATCAAGGAGGAGACGCGCGGCATGGGGCCGGACGAGTACTCGGCCGAGCTCACGGCCGCCGGGCTTCCGAAGACGCTCCTGAAGGTGCTGGCGCTGGAGCAGGGCGAGACCCACGCGTTGTGCCGGCGCACCCCGGCGCAGCTCCTCGAGTACGTCTTGGAGATGCAGGGCGACAAGGCCGTCCTCGACGCCTACGAGGTGGCCCGCCAGAACTACGCGCTGTCGCGGCAAGAGCACGAGGCGCAGGAGAAGAAGGCGCGCGAGGCCGAGCGAGCGCTGGAGCTCACCGCCCGCGACGCGCAGAGCTTCCAGGAATACAAAGACCTCGCCGACGAGATCCAGGACATCGAGGCGCGCCGGTTGCCGGCCGCCCGCTGGCACGAGCTGCGCCGCCAGCTGGCCACCTGCTCGGAGGAGCAGCAGCGCGCCGCCGACGCCGTGCAGCGCTTCGAGGACGAGAACGCCGAGCGGATCGCGCGGGTCGACCGGCTGGAGCGCGACGTCCAGCGCCTTCAGGGAGCGGTGGACACCAAGCGTCGCGAGCGCAAGGGGCGCCTCGAAGACAAAGAGACGGTCGACGGTCAGGCCAAGGAGACCCGCATCGAGCTCCGGCGACTCGAGGCGCTGGAGGCCAAGGCCAAGGCGGCGCCCGAAGCGGATATCCCGGCGCTCGAGGCCCAGGTGCGCGCGGCGGTGGTCGCGGAGTTCGACGCCGACCGACGCCACGCGGACTGCCGCGAGGAGCGTCGAGCCCTCGAGCACGAGCTCCAGGGCTTGGGCCGCGGCGAGCGGGTGCGGATGCCGCGCTTCGTCAACGAGCTGCGGGAGGCGATGAACGCCGCCGGGATCACCGCCCGCTTCTTGTCCGAGACCGTGGAGATCAAGGCGACCAAGTGGCAGAAGGCCGTGGAGTCGGTGCTCGGTCGGGACCGATTCACGGTCCTCGTGGAGCCGAAGGACGCGCTCGAGGCGCGCAAACTCGCGTCGAAGCTGCGGTATCCAGCCTACGTGGCCACGCTGGAGGCGGGTCGGGCCAACGTCAAGAGCGAGGTCCCCACGGGCTCCGCGTTAGCGACGGTGAAGCTCCTCGAGCCGCGGACCCCGGGCTGGATCTCGGACCGCCTGGCTGAGACGCAGCTGGTCGAGTCGGTGAAGGAGGGCTTCGACAAGGCGAAGAACGGGGCCACCATCGACGCCGACGGCTACCGCCAGGACCAACGCGGCGGCGTGTACGTGGGGGTGGAAGAGCTCTACTGCGGCACGGGGGCCAGCGACGCCACGCGCACACGGCTGCTCGAGCGGCTCGCGGCGCTGGACCACACGGAGGCCGCCGCCGAGGAGGCGCGAAAGGCCGCGCTGAGGCGCCGCGCCACGGCCCAGGAGACCCTGGAAGCCGCCAGCGCGCGCACGGCGTGGGAGGAGCGCGCGCACGAGCTGCCCGGACTGCTCGCGAAGGACGCCCAGCTCAGCGAAGAGAAGAAGCTGAAGAGCCAGGCGATCATGGACGTGCTGGCCGAGGCCGAGACGCTCACCCGCGAGCTGGCCAGCCGTGAGGCGGAGCTCTCGCAGCTGAAGATGGCCTCCGCGGTGAGCGACGAAGAGCGCCGGCGGCGCAACATCCGCGTCCACGAGGTGGCCACCAAGCGGAAGACCCTCGAGGGCGAGCTGGAGACGCTGGACGCCGCTGTGCTGCCCGAGCTGCGGACCGAGGCCGCGGCGGAGCTTGCGGCGAGCCCCGCCGAGCTGCGCGGGCGCCTCAGCGCGCTCCGGGAGCAGCTCGAGGGCTACGAGGGCTGCAAGGACGTCGGGATCCTCGAGGTCCTAGTCAGGCAGAAGGCGCACCTCGACGAGCAGGTGAGCCTGCTCAGTCGCCGCCTTGGGGAGCTGCGCTCGGGCGAGGACGAGCTACGCCGGGCACGCGGAAGCTACATCCGCGTCGCCGACTCCACCGTGAGCCGCTACAGCAAGGCCCTGAAGGAGCTGTCCGAACGCGCGGGGATGGAGGTCGAGGTCCGGCGCCCGAAGCTCGTGGACGACGACGAGGTGCTCCAGAACGCGGGGTTGGACGTGCGCCTCGGCTTCGACGGAAAGCGCCCCATCGCGATCTCGGACCCGAAGCTCTCCGGAGGACAGAAGGTGCTGGCGTCGATCCTGCTGCTGGTGGCCCTGACCTATGAGGGAGACCAGGAGGGGGGCGGCTTCTTCATCCTCGACGAGCCGTTCGCTCACCTCTCCGTGGAGCGAATCGACCACGTGGCGCGGTTCATCGGCCAGACGCGCAGCCAGTTCCTGCTCACCACGCCCACCACCCACAACTTCGCGGTCTTCAACGCCGCGAAGCTGCTCCTCACCCTCCGAAAGAAGAAGCCGGAGATGGCGGCCGCGCCGCCGCCGCTGTTCGTCCGTCGCTGAGCCGTCCGGGCGGGATTCAGGTGCGCGTAGCGCTCAGCCGCCTGCCGGGTTGAGGAGCGCCTCGAACACCTCGCTCGCCTCCCCCTCCGAGATGACCCCGGTGTGGGACGACGCGACGTTCCCTTTGGCATCCAGGAACACGGTGAAGGGGAGCTTCCGCACGGCCAGCGCCCGGCCGAGGCGACCGCCGGTGTCGAAGACGAACGGGAACGTCAGGCCCGCCAACGAGGGGCGCGAGATGAACTCGAACGACTGGTGGGCATCCTCGCCGCTCACGGCCACCACCACGGCGCGTGGCGCCCACTTCTCGTGGAGGCGCTGAAGCGTGGGCATCTCGTCCACGCAGTAACCGCACCAGGGCTCCCAGACCGACACCAACACCGGCTTGCCGACGAGGCTGCTGAGCCGGAGCTGCTGAACCGCGCCGCCAGGGACCTCCGGGGGCCCGTTCTTCAGGTAGTGGAGCGGGAACGTGGGGAGCGGCTTGCCGGCCTGGACGTTGGCCCCGGGCGTGCCGGCGAGGAACGGCCTCATGAGGTAGCCGATGGACAGGACAGCGAAGATGGCCGTGACCACTCGCCCGAAGCGCTGCCACCCCAGCGACCGAAACGTCATGATGCCCATCGGGTCAGTCTCCGCGTAGCCGAGCGTGGACGAGGTTGCCGAGGCGCCCATTGGGGAGGGCCTCGTAGCCGAGCACCCGCTTCCGGCTGACGACTGGGATATCGGGGTGCCAGAGCGGGATGATCGGGAGGTCGGCGGCCACCATGGCCTGAAGGTCGTCGATCAGCAAACGGCGCGCGCTGGGGTCCAGGGCGGCGCGGCTCAGCTCGGCGCGGCAGTCGACACGAGGGTTCGCGTACGCGCCGCGGTTGGCCACGCTATAAGGCAGCGGCACCTCGAACGCGGCCAGCACTGCGTTACGCGTGCCCTGCCGCAGGGCCTCGGGCACCCAAGTCCGACAGACCGGGTCGGCGAGCACGGTCTCGTCCAGCGCCCCGGGCGGCAAGAAGCGCCGGTCGGCGCGCGCGTACTCCGAGCCTTCAGTGCGTACCGCGCGGTCGGGAACACCCATGCTGTGGAACATCCAGCGGTAGAAGTCGGGCTCGGTGGGCTCGGGCAGGTCCATGAGCGCCAGGTCGAAGTTGCCGGCGCGGACGTCGGCGAAGAACGTGGGGAACTCGAAGGTCCGGACCGTGACTCGGAAGCCCACGGCCTCGAGCGCCTCCCCCATCACGCGCACCAGCGTGCGGCGCAGGCGCTGGGAGGACGCCTTGATCACCAGGTCGACGGGGCCGCCCGACTCGGCCAGGAGGCGCCGCGCGCGCTCCGGGTCGTAAGCGAAGGACGGGGTGGCCGGGTTGAAGGCCCAGTGCTGGGGCGCCAGCAGCCCCACCGCCTCGCGCGCGTGGCCGGCGAGCAGGGTCTCGATCAGCCGCTGGCGGGGGAGCGCGTGCGCGATCGCCTCTCGAACGCGGCGATCGGCGAGGCGCGGGTGCCGCAGGTTGACCGCGAGGTAAGACAGCGAGACCGACGGGCTCCAGCGCACCTCCAGCGCCTCCCTCTCCTCGAGCGCGGACGCCAGCACCGGCGAGATCCCGCCCTGCAGCAGGTCCATCGAGCCCCCGAGCGCCGCCATGAGCCGCGCCCCCTCGTCGCGGATCGCCACGAAAGACAGGAACCGCGGCGCGTCGTCCGGCAGCGGCGGGACCCGCTCGAGGTCCAGCCGGCGCCCTGATCGCTCGACGAGGCGAAACGGCCCGCTCCCCACCACCGGCCCGTCGACCATCCGCCCATCGGGCCCGAGGAGGTGCCGCGGCACCAGGCCGAGCACGAGATCCGAGACGAAGTTGGCGGTGGGGCGCTTCAGCCGGAACTCGACCGTGTGGGGCCCGAGCGCGACCACCTCGCGCAGGGTCTCGGCGTAGGCCTCGCGCAGCGGCGAGCCGAGCGTCGAGTCGAGGACCGAGTGGAAGGAGGCCACCACGTCCGCGGACGTGAGCGGCGCGCCGTCGTGCCATCGAAGGCCCTCCCGCAGCTCGACGCGCCAGAGCCGGGGATCGGCGGGGTCGCGCTCCCAGCTCTTGGCCAGCTCCGGGCGCGGCTCGAGGCGCTCGTTGTCTACGGACACCAGCGCGCTGAAGACGAGGCGCGCGACGCGCATGCTGGCGGCGTCCGTGGAGAAGCGCGGGTCGAGGCTCCGGGGGACCTCCTCGAGGCCCACCACGAGGCGCTGGGAGGGAATCCCCGGCAGCGGCGCCTCGTGGTCGCAAGCGACGCAGAGCGCGAGGAGCGCGGGCAGCAGGCGTGCCGGGCAGCGCTCCGGCGGCTCAGTCGCGGAGCGGGACATCGGTTGGCGGATCGGGCAGATCGAGCGGCGAGGCGGGATCCGGCCCGAGGTCGCTCGGTGGAGCCGAGCCGGGCAGCGGCGCGAGGTTGATGGGCGGCGCGCGAAGGGTATGGGCGTCGGGGTGCTCGGGGTTCATGAGGTCGAGGCGCTTCCGACCCGCCATGACATCGTCCACCGTGCGATCGAGCAGCTCGTCGGCGATCGCGCGCTCCTCCTTGACCCACTCCCACTCGGGGCCGAGATCCTTGCAGCCGTACTCGAGGTCGCCGGGGGAGCAGAAGACGCGGATGTGGTAGTGGTTCGCATGGGGGCTGGAGTTGCGCGGGCGGACGATCACCTTCTCGGCGCGCTTGATGAGCTCGCTGTTCGCGAGGGTTCGCGCCCCGTGGTCCAGGAGCAGATCGCGCAGCGGGTCGTCGAGGAAGATCCACTGGACCTCGACCTGCGGGTCGCTCAGCAGCGCCTCGACGAAGGCCCAGTTTCGGACCACGTCGAAGAGGTAGTTCCCGGTGGTGTCCACCAGCGGGTCCCCGCGCGTGCTGTCGAACTTGGGGAAGCCGCCGGGGTCCACCGAGACCCCGTCGAGGTCGGTGGCATAGATGCCCAGGTCGGCGTCCCGACCGCTCTGGTGGGAGACACTCGGGGCGATCTTCCCACCCTCGCGCCGCGAGAGGTTGCCCACGCGTAGAGGGGCCCCGCCGTGTCGCTTTCCAACCTGCTCGGAGGCGCGCCGGAGCACCCCGAGCAGCGACTCGGTGCCGAAGTACCAGCCGCGCTGCAGGGTCCCCGGCAACACCCGATGCCTCGCGCCGCGCGCAGGCATTGGCTTGCCCCCGATGAGCCAGCCGCCGTTGGGAGGCCCCACCGAGAAGGCGCGATCTCCGGGGAGGCCCTGGGGTCGGGGCGGCGGCTCGGCGGCCGTCCCCTCCTCGACGGAGTCGAAGTACTCGTCGGTGAGCTCCGGGTCGTCTTCGGGATCGATGAACGCTTCGTCCAGGAGCCACCGGGGCCGTGGGCTGGGCACGTCCTCGATGGGCCGGGACGCTACCGTGGGCCGCGTGTCGGCGCGGTCGGCCGGGCCCGAGACATCGGCCCCGGGGACCTCCTCGTGAACTACCGGGTCTTCCTGCCTGCAGGACGAGACCACGAACCAGCTGACCCAGAGGGCGAGGCGACGCACGCGCGCATCATCGCCCTGGCCGACCCGCCGTCAACTCGCGACATGCGGCAAGAGCACACGCCACGTGTCGGAGGCGCGTCGGTTCGCGGTCCGGTCCGGTCTCAGCGGGCGCACGACCTCGCCCAGAGGCGCCAGCGTGGCTCCGTGGAGGGGAAGGCCCCACAATCCCGAAAACCAAGCGCCTCCAGCTGAGCCAGGATCGGCGCTTCATCCCCGAAGTCACCCACGAACGCGGCCACCTCCGGAGCGAGGCCGCGCACATAGGCGAGCGTGTCGCGCCCGGCCAGGGCCACGACCTCCTCAAGGTCCGGGCGGAGGCGCACTGGGGAGTGGCGGTGCAGGAAAGGGCCCACGACCACGCCGAGCCCCCGAGCCTCCAGGACCCGTGGCGCGTGGAGGCCGGCGTAGGCGGTGGTGAGGGTCCCGGGCTCGGGGCGCGACAGCGTCAGCAGCCCAAACCGCCTCGCGGAGGCCGACTCGCCGGTCCCCCCGGGTTCTGGGGGGAGCGCCTGCCGCGCCGTCACGATCGCGTCGAGCCGCACGGCCTGCGCCTCCCCTCCCA
Organism: Pseudomonadota bacterium; assembly: GCA_005776725.1. Classification (GTDB taxonomy): domain Bacteria; phylum Myxococcota_A; class UBA9042; genus SXOO01. The sequence goes on from SXOO01000054.1 coordinate 10,381, forward strand.
CGACCACCGCCGCGACCGAGACCGCGGCCAAGGCGCCGCCGAGGAGGACCGCGCCGCCTTCGAGCCACCTGGAGGCGCGCGCGCGCTCCGAGAGCGCGAGGAGCACCAACGCGGGCGTCCAGAACCGCGTCGCGAAGCGGACGATCCGCGGGGAGTCGACCGTGTCGGGCCCAAGTAGGCACGCCAAGACGGCGGCCACGCCCACGACGCCAAGCGCGTCGAAGCGAAGTCGCACAGACAACAGGAGAGCGCCCAGGACACCGATCGCGAGGGCGTCGTCGAGCCCGTCGGTGGTCACGAGGCCGAGGAGCGAGGGGAGCTCGGCCACGCGCTCGAGCGGCTGCCCCAGCTCGAAGCCGGACAGGCCCCCCCCGAGGAGCAATGACGGCAAGGCGCCCGCGGCGAGCGTCAGGGCCGACCGCCAGTCCCTCACGGTCGCACCCAACAGCGCGAGCCACCAGAGCGCCCCGAAGGCGTGGACCCCATGAAGCGCGAGGGACACCAGGACGGCCACGACGGGGGCGAGGGGCCCGCTGCGCCAGCGCAGGAAGACCGCTGCGGCGAGGAACGCGAGCGTGGTGGCGAGGAGATACGGAACGAAGCCCATCGCCACGGGCATCGAGAGCGCCCCGCCCGCGGCGACGCCCAGCGCCACCCACCCACGCGCGCCGAGCGCACGCGCGTACGCCACCACGCCAAGCGGGAAGAGCCCGATCGCCAGGGCGAGTAGGAGGCGATTCCCGGCCTCGCTGTCCGGGAAGAGCGCCGCCAACGCATAGTAGCCGGCGCTGTGGGCGAGGCCGGGGGAGCGCTCGTAGACGGCCGCACCGCCCGAGGCGGGGAGGACCCGAGGCGCCACGGCATCCTCACGCTCCGGCGCGGCGCCGAGCGACGTGCTTCCACGCGCCACCTCGGTGGCCGCGCAGTGCGCCATGAAGTCTTGGAACGGCAGGGCCTGGGCTGCCAGGATCGAGCCGGCCACGAGGAGCCCAAGGGCCCCCGCGACCCCGAACACGCGAATGCCGGTGGGACTCGGGCGCTCGTCGGCGCGGCGCTCAACGCCCCGCGCCACCTCGGACATTAGAAGTTCGCGTACTCGAACGCGCCGTTGGAGCCCGTGGTCCCGGAGTTCTTTAGCGATAGGCCGCCTTGCCCGCCCTGGCCTCCCGCGCCGCCCGCGAGGAGCTGGTTGCCGCTCTTGACCGCCGCCAGGCTGACGCCGCCCTGACCGGCTGCGTAGACCGCGTAGGAGGCACCGCCGCAGCCGCCACCGCCGCCGCCGCCGTGGCCGCCGTCGCCGCCCTTGCCGCCGGCGCCGCCACCGCCCGAGCACCAGGTCTTGTCGGTGGAGGTGCCCTCGGCACCGCCGAGCCCACCCTTGCCGCCGGTACCGCCGACGCCAGCGTTACCGCCCACGCCGCCGCGACCGCCATTGCCGCGCTGGACGGCGTTCTGGCTCACGACGGGCGCGCTGGCAGGTGCGGCGTCCCACGTGAGGAAGATACCGAACGACCCGCCGCCGCCGGTGCCACCGCCGCCTTCTGTCGCGCCGCAGCCGCCAGCACCGCCGCCGCCGCCCGTACCGCCAGCGTCGGGACCGCCGTTCTGGGTCGAACAGGAACAGGTCTCGACGCCGCCGCCCGCGCCGCCGCCAGCACCACCGCCGCCGCTGGCACCCAGCCCTCCGGGTCCGCCGGCCCCCGCAACCCACTCGCCGCTGCTCACGGTCCCGGAGGCCGCGGCGCAGGCCTGGCCCGCGGCGCCGTGAGCTCCGGACCCACCGTCTGTGCCCGTGCCCCCTTGGCCCGACTCGGTGCCCGAGACGTTGCAGGTGCTGCACCCGCTTCCGAGGCACGGCAAGCCGCTGGCACCGATGAAGGGGTCGAAGCCCGCCTTCCCGCCGACAGCACCGCCATTGGAGCCCGAGCGCCCCGCCTCGTTGCTCGAGTTGGTGCCGAGGTAGTCAGGGCAATAGCCGTCCCCCCCCTGACCGCCCGAGGTCGCCGTCCCCGCGCACGTCAGGGAGCCTCCGGAGCCCCCGTTGGTGAGCTTGTTTCCGCCGCTACAGCTGGCGAAGTTGGCTGCGGCTGCGCCCACCGCGCCGTTGGGGCCCGTGGAACCGTCGGCACCCTTAGCCCCCGAGGCGCCATCGCCGCCGCTGCCGGACAAGATCCGGTTGTTCCGCACGACGGCGCGTCCGTCGCAGTTCCGGATGTAGATCGAGTAGCTGGACTTCCCGGGCGCCAGGTTGTCAGCCCCGAAGACCGTGAACCCGTTGAACTGCGTCTTCTCGCCGGCGCCCACGATCCCCTCGAGGTTCACGGCGCCCGGCTTCCCGGCGCTCCACTGCTGACCGATGATCGCCGTCTCGTACACGATCGCGTCCCGGAGGCCGAAGTCGCCGTTGTAACCGCCGTACACGCTGACGCCCGCCGGAAGCTTGATGCTCTCGCCGTAGACGCCCGTAGCGACGTACACGTCGCGCTTGGCCGCCGCTGCGGCCGCGTCGATGCCGGCCTGGATCGTGAGCTTCGGTAGCGCCCGCGTCCCGGGGTTCGAGTTCTTGCCGTTCTTGGACACGAAGATGCCGAGCGCCACGTCGCCGTCGATCCCGTCGCAGTTCTGGTCGAGGCCGTCCACGTAGTCCGTGGTGGAGAGGACCTGGCACTCGCAGCCGTCAGCCGGGTTCTGGTTGACGTCGAAGAAGCTGGGCTCGCAGGAGAACGTGCAGTTCGGCACGTCGAGCGACCCGTTGCAAACACCGATCGCGTTCGGGTACGTGAGCTGGGCGCAGTTCCGGTTGCACTTGCCGCAGTGGGCGTCGCTGGACAGCTTGCCCGATGCGTCGAGGTAGGCCTCGTCTACGAAGCCATCGCAGTCGTCGTCCACGTTGTTGCACTGCTCGGTGGGCGGCACGCACCCAGACCACCCGAGCTCCGTACAATAGTTGGTGCCGAAGCAGGTCTGCGACGGTCCGCCGTCGGGCGGGTTGTAGGTGACCTTGCACGCCTGCTGCATCTCGGTGTTCGAGCCGTCGCAATCACAGGATCCGGTGACGGGGACACACTGCAGGGCGCCGATCCCGACGTCGATGCAGTGGTACCCCTCGGAGCAGTCGGTGTCCTCGTCGCAGGCGATGCCGCAGCGGGGCCCGTCGTTGAGCGGGACACACTTCGCGCCCGGGCCCACGCAGTTCGCGTCGCTGGCGCACGGCTCGCACAGCGAAGCGGTGATCGGGATACAGAGGAAGTCGTTGTACTGCTGCCAGCCGTTGTCGCACTCCTCCACCACACACTGCGGGACGACCTTGTTGGCGTCACACGACGAGGTCGCGTTGAGGATGGCGTTGTCGCAGTTGGTGCCGCACTCGCCGCAGTTCTCCTGGCCGCCGTACTTGCCCGAGCTGTCGACGAAGCCCTCATCGACGAGCTCGTCGCAGTCGTTGTCCTTGTAGTCGCAAACCTCCTGCGACGCGATCTGCGCGGTACAGAACCAGCCCACCGTCCCGAAGCACACCGCCGTGCCGGCGCAGGAGCCGAACGCGTTCGGCTGGCTATTGCAGGGGATACTGGCGGGCAGCCCGTCGTCGACGAAGCCGTTGCAGTCATCGTCGATGCCGTTGCACACCTCATCGGTGGGCGGCAGCGCGTCGCAGTCGCCCCAGCCAGAAGCGGGCTCGCAGGTCTCGAAGCCGAAGCACGTGCCGAGGCCATTCGACTCGAGGCAGGTGCGCTTCTTGCCGGCCGACTCGTCGCGGCAGTCGCACGTCCCGTTGAGCGGCTGGCAGAGGCCCGCGACGCAGGTGTAGCCGCTATCGCAAGCCGGCTTGCCGGGCCCGCAACCCTCGAGGCAGAACGTGCCCGCGTCCACGGCCACACACGCCTCGCCAAAGCAGTTGGCGTCGCTGGAGCAGGGCTCGCAGGCCACGTCCGGGATCGGAATGCACTGGTAGTCGTTGAGCTTCAGGTACTCGGCGTCGCACTCCTCCACCACACACTGCGGCACGGACTTCGTGGCGTCGCACGCCTCGGACGCGGTGAACTCGTACTGGTCGCCGCAGCCGACGTTGCAGGTCCCGCAGTGGTCGGTGGTGGTGTAGCGCCCGTTCTCGTCGCGGAAGTCCTCGTCCACGAGGGGCGCCTGCGTCACGGGGTCCACGTCGCAGTCGTTGTTCTTGAAGTCGCAGAGCTCGGGACCGGGCTCGTCCGCCTGGCAGACCCAGCCCGCCGCGCCGAAGCACCGCGAGAGCCCCTGACACTCGCCGTAGACGTTCTTCTTGAAGCAGTTCTGCGTCTCCGGAAGCCCGTCATCGATGAAGCCGTTGCAGTCGTTGTCGAGCCCGTCGCACTTCTCGGCCTCCGCGATGCCCGCGGTGCAGCCCGTCCAGCCGGCTGCGACGTCACAGGTCTCGAACCCGAGACACGTGCCGATGGCGTTGCTGGAGGTGCAGGTGCGCTTCTGGCCCGCCGTGGCGGCCGAGCAATCGCACGAGCCCGTCTCAGGCCGACAGAGCCCGGTCTGGCACGAGTAGCCGGCGTTGCACTCCGAGCTGTCGACGCACTCCTCGAGGCAGAACTTGTTGGTCCCGACGGTGACGCACTGCCCGCCAAAGCAGGTGTCGTTGGCCACACACGGCGAGCAAGACACGGCGGGGTTCGGGATGCACTGGAACTCGCTCACCTTGAAGTAGCCGGGGTCGCAGGCTCCGACGACGCACTGAGGCACTGCCTTGCCCGTGTCGCACTGCTCGTTCTGACTGTTGGCGACCGTGTTACCGCACGCCTTGCCGCAGGCGCCGCAGTGTTGGTCCGTGATGTACCGGCCCTGCGAGTCCACGAACGGATCGTCGGTCTCGCCGTTGCAGTCGTTGTCGACGAAGTCGCAAACCTCGGGGCCCGGCTCGATCGCCTTGCACACGTACCCTAGGCCGCCCTGGCATACGGCCTCCGCCACGCAGGTGCCGTACTGATTGGTCTTCTCGCAGGGCTGGGTGGCGGCGAGATCGTCGTCAGGAATGCCATTGCAGTCGTCGTCGAGGCCATTGCAGACCTCCGCGCCCGGCGTGCCGGCGTCACACGAGCTCCAGCCCTTGCTCGGGTCGCAGGTGGAGAAGCCGACGCACGTCCCCACATCGTTGGCCACGCTGCACAGGCGCTTCGCGCCCTCGGTCGCCACGGTGCAGTCGCACGAACCCGAGGACGGCACGCACGCGCCCCCATCGCACAGGAAGCCCGGCTCACAGTCAGCGGTGGCCACGCACTTCTCGGCGCAATACTTTCCGTCGGTCAGCTGACGGCACAGACTGCCGAAACAGTCCTCGTCGTCCGAGCAGCTGAGGCAGCCCACGTCCGGCTGCACCACACACTGGAAGTCGTTGAGCTGGAAGAACCCGGGCTTGCACTGCCCGACAACGCACAGGGGCTTGGCCTTTGACCCGTCGCAGGTCTCGGAGGCGGCGTTGTCGATGGTGTCGCCACACGCCGCGGAGCAAGCGCCGCAGTGTCCGTTCAGGCCGTACTTGCCGTCCGGCGTCTTGAAGTCCTCGTCGGTGAGCCCATCGCAGTCGTTGTCGAGGTAGTCGCACGCCTCGGCGCCGGCGGTCTTGGCGTTGCAGAGATAACCGAGCGGCCCGCTGCAGGTGGACGTACCGACGCAGGTCCCGAAGGCGTTCGTGTTCTCGCAGGGCTTGGTGATCGCGACGCCGTCGTCGATCAGGCCGTTGCAGTCATTGTCGGAGCCGTCACAAGCCTCCGCCGCGGCGGGCTTGGCGGTGCAGCCTTGCCACCCGGCAGCGGGCTCGCAGATCTCGAAGCCCACGCAGGTACCGAGCGGCCCGGTGGCCTCGCAGGGTTTCTTGGCACCTGACGTCAGCGTCTGGCAGTCACACGTCCCGTTGTCGGGCTGGCAGTACTTGCCCGTGGCGTTCGTATCCGGATCGAAGGTATCCACGCAGCCGTAGCCCGTGGGGCAGTCGTCGTCGATCGTGCAGGTCGCCGCGCAGAAGCGGGCTCCGCCGATCTCCACACACTGTCGGCCCTCGCACTGCACGTCGGCCGTACACGAGCGGCAGTCCGCGACGCCGGAGGGGAGGCAGAGGAAGTCGTTGAGCTCGTAGAAGCCCGCCTCACACTCTGCGACCGTGCAGGTGGGCGTGGTGTAGGAGTCGTTGCACTCCGCCGTCGCGTTGGGGATGCCGTTGCTGCACGAGGTGTTGCACTGGCCGCAGTGTTGGTTTTGGTTGTACTTGCCCCCGGTGTTCTTGAAGGTCTCGTCCGTGGTGCCGTCGCAGTCGTTGTCCTTGTAGTCACAGAGCTCCGGGATGGGGATTGAGGCACCACAGACCCAGCCCAGATCACCCTGGCAGGTCGCGTCGCCCTTGCAAGTGCCGATGCCGGCCTTGGAGTTCTCGCACGGCTGAGACGCGGGCAGGCCCTCGTCCACGAAGCCGTTGCAGTCGTTGTCGATGCCGTCGCAGACCTCGGCCGTGGGTGGGGCCGCCGTGCAGACCCCCCAGCCGGCGACCGCGTCGCAGGCCTCGAAGCCGAAGCAGCTCCCGAGGCTGCCCTGCACGGTGCAGGGTCGCTTGCTCCCCTGTGTGGCGGCCGTGCAGCTGCAGTCCCCAGAGGACGGGATACACGCCTGCCCCTTGGGCGCGCCCAGAGGGTCTACCGCGGCCTGACACAGCGCGCCCGGGCCGCAGTTGCTCTGACCCGCGCCGCAAGCCTGCGCGCAGTACCCGGACGACCCGATGCGGACGCAGACGCCGCCACCGCACTGGAAGTCGGCACTACACGGCAGGCAGGCGGTGTCGTACTGCGGGAGGCACTGCCAGTCGTTGGCCTTGTAGTAACCGGGCTCGCAGAAGTCGACCACGCAGAGCGGGCTGGGCTTGGTGTCGTCGCAGCGCGACGTGGCGTTCGGGAAGAGGCCCTGGCAGTCCTTGTTGCACCCACCGCAGTGGTTGGTGTCGGCGTACTTGCCTACCGAGTTCTTGAAGTCCTCGTCCGTGACGCCATCGCAGTCGTTGTCGAAGAAGTCGCAGACCTCCGAGGACGGCGCCTCGGCAGAGCAGACCCACCCCTTGACGCCCTGGCAGGTCGCTACGCCGGTACAAGTACCGAGGCCCTCGACGAAGGACTCGCACGGCTTCGGGTTCTTGTGATCCTCGTCGGCGAGGCCATCGCAGTCGTCGTCGATCCCGTTGCACTCTTCGGGAGCGGGCTCGCGGGCGTCGCACGCCTGCCAGCCGTCCGCGCCGCTGCACGTCTCGACGCCGTTGCAGACCCCGAACTCGTTCTCCAGCGCGCAGGATCGGGTGAGACCCTCGTTGGCCGCGGAGCAGCTGCACGATCCGCTCTTCGGCTTGCAGCCCTGGGCGCCGCTCTCGAGCTCCACGCACTCGTAGGCGTCGGGGCACACACTGTCGCCGCACGCCACTGTACAGAATGTGCCGTCCTCGCCGATCGGGATACACGACCCGCCGTTACATTGAAGATCTGTGGTGCACTCACGACAGAGCTTGGAGACCTTTGGGACGCAGATTGTCTGGATGTCTGGGTATGTGGCGAGGTTGACCTGACACGTGTAGCCCGACGGGCACTCGTCGATGCAGCCAACGGTGCACTGGGTAGCGCCGTCGAAGGACTCGACGCAGAACCCCGAGCAGCAATCGTCGCCGCCGGTGCACGGGTCGCCGAACTCGCCGCAGAGCTGCCCGGAGTCGCCGTTCGGATCTGGGACGTCCACAGACGCGACGTCTGCGCCAGTCCCCGGGGTGGTCTCCGAGGTGGAGCTGGTCTCCGCGCTTCCCTTCGCGTCCGCAACAACCTCGGGGGACACGGGGGTGGCCGCACCATCGCCCGACTCCTCACCGCACGCGAGCGCCAGCAGGACAGCAAGTCCAACGGAGCCCCGACCAGACACAACACGAAGCGACATCAGCGAGCCTCCCGTCCAGGCGACCGCGGCTTCCGCGGCAGCCAATGACCCCTTCAACCGACCCGCGGCCACACTACGGCCCCGACGCGGAGGCGAGCATGGTAACCGGCCCAGCCCCGCAAACTCAAGGCCCGACGGAGCAACGGGCGAAGCGTGGCGGGTTTCGTGCGCCGAGCACAGGGGGCATTCCGAAGGTTGGTGCTGGCTGCGTGACCGCCGCGGTGAGCTCCCACCCCCCAGCGAGGGCGCCCGCAGGCGTTGCAGTCAGACGGGGGCCGGTTCAAGTCGGCAGGCTCTCCTGGGCGGCTACTTGGCCACGGGCTTGCCGGTGATCTCCGTGAAGCCATCGCGGACGCCGAGCTCCTCCGGCTGGAACGTGAGGCTCATGCTGGGCAACCCGCTCGCGAAAGCGCTGATGTCGAACGTCGGCACGGGGAAGCTCTGCAGGAAGCTCCCACCCACGGCGTCCTTGACCAGGCTGGACGCGACCTCGCGGAAGAGCAGCTCGATGACGCTCTCGGAGCCATCGAGCGCGCCCCCAGCGTCGACCACCTGCAGGGAGAATGTGTCGAGCGCCGCGATGCTGAAGCCCAGCTCGACGGTCCCGTCCTTCTGTACGGCCTCCAGCTGGACGTCGGCCGAGGCGAAGAGGATCGCCTCGACCGTTCCCGCCTTGCCCCCGAGCTCCAGGCTCGCGCTCACGGCGAACTCGCCCACCTGAACGGTGAGCTTGCCGGGCGAAGGGCAGGAAGTGAGCACCGGCGGCAACAGCGGCTTCAGGGAGATTGTGTCCACCTTGAGCGAGTCGAAGCCGAGCTTGTCGGCGATCAGCGAGCCCGGGATGTCGAGGTGAAGGACGCCGCTGTAGAAGGCCCCGAAGAGGAGCTGGTTCAGGAGGTCGTCGGCCACCGCCAACGCGAAGGGCGCCGCGTCGGTGAGCGCGAAGGGCGACACGCCTGCCAGCATGCACGTCTGGCGTGCGATCGAGCCGGGTGGCTCGATGCCTGCGGGCAGCCCGTTGACCGCGACGACGCTAGCGCCGAGGCCGAGACGGATGCCGTCGTAGTCCGTGTGGATGGTGGACGGCTCCACGGCAAAAGTGACCTCGACCGGCTTCGTGATGCCGCCAAGCGACGGGATGGTGAGTGACTGCGTGTAGGTGGTGAAGCCCTCGAGGGCCTCCTGGAGTGAGGGGACGAGGTAGCCCTGAACGGCGGACTCGATCGCGGTCTCCGCGATGTTGGCGAAGGTCCCGTTGAACCAGTTGAAGGCCCAGTCGAAGAAGGAGGCGAAGCCGTCCGTGATGTCCAGGAACGGTTCCGAGATCTGCACGTCCAGAGCCGGCACATCCACGAGCAGCTGCCCGTTGCCCGACAACGCGATCCCCACGGTCCCGGCCACGGTGATAGCGTCGACGGTGGCGCTCCCGCCCGCGTCGGGGCAGCCGATCTCCGGTGCTACAGCGGAGAAGGTGACCACGACATTCTCGAAGGTGGCTTCGAGGCCGAGACCGCCCGGAATCGGTGAGAGCTCGACGTCGCCGATCTCGAAGTCGATGGCGGTGATGTCGACCGTCCACGTGCACCAGAGCGCGGAGGCGGTCTCGCCTTCGCCGCTGATGTTCGGTGGGAGGGCCGCCACGAAGTCGGTGTTCTCCAGGATCGCGGCGGTGATCGCGGCGAAGTCGTCGAGATCGGACTGGTCGTCGTCGTCCCAGAGCGCCTGGCCCAGCCACGCCTGCACGCCGTCCGAGATGATGGTGTCGGGTCCGCGACCCTTCTGAGTGGGGAACCACGCTTCAGCGACCATGACGGCCCGAGTCTCCTCGGACTTGTAGCCATTGGACGACGACGCGGCGGCGATGAACGTGTTGATGCCGTGATCCGGCGGGATCCCCGCCGTGAACGAGCCGTCCGCGTTGACCGGCACCTTCTGTCCGTTGACCGTGAGCAGGGCGGGCGAGCCATCGGCCGCCTTGGCGACACCGGTCACCTCGAAGGGATCGGTCCCCGTGATGAACGCGCCACGGGCGGGGCTCGTGATCTGGAGGAGGGGGACGCATTCCCCGCCGCCACCCGCCTTGTGAACGCAGTTGCCCTGCGCGTCGCAGCCGTCGGTGGTGCAGGGGTTGTTGTCGTCGCAAGAACACGTGGGTCCAGCGTCTGGCTGTTGGACGTCTGGAGCGCCGTCGGTGGCGTCGAAGCCGTCGACCGCGCCATCCACGACCCCGTCCGTGCTGTCCGTGGCATCGGTGCCGTCGGTCCCGTCGGCCGCGTCCGCGGCGTCGGCGGAGTCCGTGGAGTCGACCGCGTCGGTTGCGTCCGTGGCTGTGGGAGTGCCGCTGGTGGTGCCGGTGTCGCCGCAGGCGACGACTCCGACCGCGAGGAGGATCCAGAGTGGTGAGGGTCGCATCGGAGGACGATAACTCCGCCGAGGGCAGTTGTCGCCGCCAATTCATCGCTCGAGAGCGCTCCCAGATTGCTCGCGGGCTGAGCCTGAGGTCCGGCCCACCGCCGGCTGTCTGGGTGCCGCCGAGCGCCCATAACTCGGGGCGCTCACGTCCCGAAAGCAGGAGGTACCCCGAACTCGCCAGGCACCCCAGGTCGGGGACGCTATCGGCGTCTCGCGTCAGGGCCGCGAGGGGGTGTGGAGGACACGATGCGTCTGCGTAGAGTTGCTGGTCTCGGTTGGCTGATGGCCGCCGCTCTGGCGTGTGAAGGGGTCGTGGAGCCGGGAGGGGACGCCACAGAAGGTGCGTTCATCGGCGCGACTCACGTCGAGAGTCCCGTCCCCCTTGAGACCGAGCCGGGCGACCCGTCCAACCCCGGCGATGAGCCCAACGGCGCCGAGGACTGCTCGGGGGACTGCCCGCCGAAGGACCCGGTAGCGGACGAGGGGTCGAATGGTGGAGGCAGCGGCACCGGCGGACCCGTCGACTCCGAGGGAGGCGGAAGCGGCTCGGGGAGCGACCCCGCGGCCGATGGCGAGGGCGACATACCTTCCGCAGACGAAGGCTCTGACGGCGCGACCGGCGGTAACATCCAAGTGGTGCCGCGAGAGGATGGCGGCCCGAGCGCCGATGGCGACGACAGCGGTGACGCGGCCGACGGCGACGACCGCGACGACGACGACCGCGACGACGACGACCGCGACGACGACGACGATGACCGCGACGACCGTGACAGCCGCGACGACGATGACAGCCGCGACGACAATGACAGCCGCGACGACGACGACAGCCGCGACGACGATGACAGCCGCGACGACGATGACTGCCGCGACGACGATGACAGCCGCGACGACGACGACAGCCGCGACGACGATGACAGCCGCGACGACGATGACAGCCGCGACGACGACAGCCGCGACGACGACGACCGCGACGACGACAGCCGCGACGACCGCGACGACGACAGCCGCGACGATGACAGCCGCGACGACGACAGCCGCGACGACGACGACGACGACGCGGGGATGTGCGTCAGCACCGTGGCCAGCGTCGCGGCGGACGACCCCTCGAGCTGCGTCGATGCCGACTGGGACGGCGTCTGCGACGACGTGGACAACTGCCGCGGGGTCGCGAATGACGACCAGGGAGACACGGACGGCGACGGAGACGGAGACGCCTGCGAGGGTTGCCCGGCCCAATGCGCGAACGGCTGCGAAGACGGGGTGTGCGAGCTCGAGTGCGACGGCGGTTGCATCTGCCCTGCGGGCTGGGACTGCGCCACCAGGTGCTCGTCCGGCGAGTGCCAGGACACCATCGATTGCCGCTATGCGGCGTCCTGCGAGATCGAGTGCACGGGCCACTCGTGCGGCGGCGCCATCCTCTGCGATGGAGGCAGCTGCGACATCGACTGCCGCGGCCGCTCGTGCACCGGCGTCATCGACTGTGGACCTGGCGGCTGCGACATCGACTGCCGCGGCACCTCCTGCTGCGGCGACATCCGCTGTTCGGATGGGGCGTGCGCGATCGACTGCCGCGGTCGAGCCTGCGGCGGCGCGATCGACTGCGCCGACTCCTGCGCGTGCGACGTGAGCTGCACGGGCTACGCATGCAGCACGGAGCCCGAGTGTCCCGCGGGGTGCTCCGGGCCATCCGGGTGCACCTCGGGACCCGAAGGTTGCGACATCTGCCCCGAAGGTCCTTGATCCCGCGGACAAGGGTCACGTTCCGCCTCCCGGGGTCGCCGCATCGCCTTGGCGGCCTCCGAGGAGGTCCCCTTGTCAATCACCCGTCCCGCACTCCTGAGCGCGCTGATCGCCGCCTGCGCCGGCGCCCCTGAGTCCACGGCTCCGCCCGTTGAAGTCGCCTCACTCGCAGTGCGCGAGCTCCCGCCCGCCGCCGCGCTGCCCCTGGGTCGGACCTGCGAACGCGACGCCGAGTGCCTAGGGGGAAAGTGCATCCGCATGTCCGATGGAGTGGGACGCTGCACAGTCACCTGCGCGGCAGGGTGTCCCTCCGGATGGAGCTGCGCCGCTGGCCTCGAGATGTGTGTGCCGGAGAACCTCGCCGGGCGGCAGCCGAAGCCCGCGCCCCGGTTCTGCCTCGGGGGTTGCGACGACGGCAACGCCTGCTCCGACGACCGTTGTAACGCGGGCGTCTGCACCCACTCGTGGCGGAAGGACGGCTGGCGGTGCGACGATGGGGACCCGTGCACTCGAGCTGACGCTTGCGCCTCCTCTGAGGGGACGCGCTTCTGCGTCGGCGAGGCCATGCAGTGCGACGACGGCAACACGTGCACGGACGACTGGTGCGCCGAGGCCGGGTGTCGCTACACCGAGCGGGACGGCTCCGCGTGTGACGACGGCGACGCGTGCACCACAGACGACGCCTGTGCGGGCGCGGCGTGCCTCGGCGCGAGCGTGGTGTGCGCTCCGGGGAACGACTGTGAGATCGCAACCTGCGACTCGTCGGCGGGCTGCAGTCTTCAGCCGCGCGACGAGGGACCCTGCGACGACGGTGACGCCTGCACCACCGGCGAAGACTGCACCGACGGCGCCTGTGGGAACGGCCTGGCCGTCGTGTGCGATGACGGCAACGCGTGCACCGTAGATGTGTGCGACGCCGCCACCGGAGCCTGCGCTTCAGTCGCTGTTGAGGGCGCGCCGTGCTCGGATGGGGACCTGTGTACGGTCGCGGACTCGTGCGCGGCCGGCAGCTGCGCGGGCGTCGCGCTTCAGTGTGACGACGGCAACGCCTGCACCGCCGACGCCTGCGTCGCTGGCGAGTGCCCAGCGTCGCCGGTGGTGGGCGACTGCGACGATGGCAACGCCTGCACCACCGACGACCGATGCGCGGCCGGGGCCTGCGCAGGCGCGACGATCGCCTGCGATGACGGGAACCCCTGCACCGCCGACACCTGCGACATAGTGTCCGGCTGTGTCGCTCTCGCTGCTTCCGGAGCGGCGTGCGACGACGGCAGCGCCTGCACGCACGGCGACGTGTGCAGCGACGGCGCCTGCTCAGGCGCCGCAATCGCGTGTGACGACGGCAACCCCTGCACGGAGGATCACTGCTTCCCGGGTCAAGGCTGCTGGTCTGGGCCCGGCAACGGCGGCTCCTGCGATGACGGGAACGCCTGCACCACGGCCGATCACTGTGACGGCTCCGAGTGCCTGGGCGTGAGGCGGCACTGCGACGACCAGAACCCGTGTACGGCCGACAAGTGCGACCCGGCCATTGGCTGCCGCAGCTCAGCCGACGACAGCAGAACCTGCAATGACGGCAGCGCCTGCACCACGGGGGATCGGTGCGTGCAGAGCCTGTGCGTCGGGAGCGCGGTGAGCTGCGACGATGGTAACAGCTGCTCTCACGACATCTGCTCGCCGGCGTTCGGGTGTGCGAACTACGCCAAGCCGGACGGCGCCGCGTGCTCCGATGGCAACCGTTGCACGGCCGCCTGGGAGCAGGACCCGCTGGTCTTCGTCGGCGACATCGCCGCGTCCGGACAGGGCGCCGCCTGCCTCGAGCTCGTTCGCGGGCCCAAGTCTCGGCTGGCGTTCGCGTGTCTCAGTGGGGGTGTGCTCGAGTCCCGTGCGAGCGGGGTGACGACCCTGTCGGTACCTCTCGCGGTGGTCGAGGGTCACCCGGAAGAGCTGGGATCCTCCTGGAGCCTGTTCCTGAGCGTGGCGACCGGTCCAGACGGGGCCAGCTCGGTCATCAGCGCGGAGGTGCTCCACGAAGAAGAGGCCGAGCTCATCCTTCTTCAGCCCCTCGCAGGGTCTGCCTTCGGGTGTCAGAGCGTCGCAGGCGCTGCGGCGAGTCAGTGTAGCGGAGCCTTCCATTGGACCCACTACGCCAAGGACGTGGAGGTGGGTGAAGGGGCGTTGACCGTGCTCGCGTCGACGCGGCACCTGCCCGAGCCGACGGATCTGTGCGCGTCGGGGTACTGCACCGGCACCGCGAAGACGTGTGACGACAACAACGGGTGCACCCAGGATGCCTGTGATCCGGCCGAGGGCGGGTGTGTGTTCGCCCCGATGCTGGGGCGGCCGTGCGACGACGGTGCGCTCTGCACGAAGAACGACGTCTGCACCGCGGCCGGCGCCTGCGTAGGGGCAGCGCGTAGCTGCGACGATGGCAACCCGTGTACGAACGACACCTGCTCCGAGGCCGACGGGTGCACGGCGGTGGTCCTGGCCGACGGCTCGGCCTGCGAGGACGGCAACCCCTGCACTGCAGCGCCCTGCCCTGCGCGCGCCGTCGCCAGCTGGCTCCTGTCCGACGCCCCCGCGCCGGGCCCCGAGAGCACCCTCGCTGCCGAGCCGCTCCTCCTAGCTCTGCCCGGCTTCTTCGGCGCGGGTCCTGCGACCTTCCGGCTGGCAGAGGGCGAGGCGCGCATCGACGTGGCGCCGGACGGCGTGGGGCGGGCGACCTTCGTGGTTGCAGTCTCTGCGGGACCGGGCGACCGACTCGGCGAGCTGTGGCACGGGTCATTCACGCTGGCGCCCCGTGGTTTGGGCGACGGTGCCGCGGGCGCGCTCGGGCCGTGGCTCGGCCTCGTTGAAGGCTACCAACCCGCTGCCATCACCGAGAGTTGGACTCACTGGAACCTGGTGGACGCCTCTCTGCAGCGCGTGGAAGGCGGCGGTGTGGCCACGCTCTTCGCGGCGAGCGGCGCAACGGTGCAGCTGGGCGACACGGCCAACGGCCGCTCGCTCGGCCTGGGCCTGCAGGCCCGCGTGCGCTTCGTCCACACCTCCGGCGTGACGACACGTTTCGGACAGGGAGAGTGGGCGTCGACGCTGACGCCAGTGGACGTCCCCGCCTGTCCGCTGACGGACCAGTGCGCTGCAGGTGTCTGCGCTGCCGAGCAGGTGCCGGGCTGCGTCCCCTGACGGACGCCCGGGCTTCCGGGCGGCGTCCGCCGCTGACACGGAGCCGCGGCGCGCTGGAGCGCAACGGCGCCGAACCGGACGCGGGCCAGGGCGCATACGCCCCGACGAGTCACAGTAATTTGAGTGGAGGCGAAGGGGATCGAACCCTCGACCTCAGGCTTGCGATGCCTGCGCTCTCCCAGCTGAGCTACGCCCCCAGGTTGCGTTCGTGAAGCCTTGGCCCCGCGAAAGCGAGCGGACTTTTACCAGAGGCACCCAACCCTTGCCAGCCAAAAAGTGCCGCGCCGTGACGCCACGGACCGCCCCGGGCGCACCGTCTGCGCCGTCAGGGATTTGACGCCCGCGCTGACCCGTCAGGACCATGACGGTCCACCTGCCCCCCTCCATGCGGACCACATTCGCCCGGCGCTCTGGTGACTCGCCGCCATACGAGCGAGCGGAGACCGAACTTTACCGGGGTGCCAGCCGCCGCCGTCCTCGCCGTGGTGCTCCCGTGGCACACGCTGTCACTCCGCCGTAGACGCTCGGCACGCGCCTTGCTCCGACTCGGTGGGTCCGGTTCAACCAACCGAGGGATACGACACCGATGAGCACTCCCACACTCGAAGCTGTTCTCCGTGATGAGCTGGGCGACTTGTCGACCGACCACCGAGACGACAAGGCCGTCATCCGCTCGCTTCGCCGTGAGCTCTCCGAGATGCGGCAGCAGCTGGCGCTGATGAGCGCTTACCGCAACATGGCCTACCGGGACTTCCTGACCGGGGCCCTCAACCGCCGCTCGTTCGACGAGCGCCTCCGGGAGGAGACTGCGCGCGCGGCGCGGACGCCGGGTTACTCGTTCGCGGTGGTCCTGGCTGACGTAGACGACCTGAAGCTCGTGAACGACACGCTCGGGCACGCCGTGGGTGACGAGGTCCTCGTGGGCGTAGCGCGGTTCCTCGCGGACAACGTGCGTGCCGTGGACCTGGCGTTCCGCCTGGGTGGAGACGAGTTCGCGATCCTGCTGCCCCACACCGACGAGGCCGGCACTCGAGTCGTGGTGGGCCGACTGCGCGCGGCCTTCGCCGCGGCGCGCGACCAACTGCCATTCCCGGTGGGTCTGTCGCTGGGCGCAGCCACGACTCCCCCGTCGCCCTTCGACGTGGATGCGATCCTCGAGCGCGCCGACACGGAGATGTACTTGGACAAGCGCAACAACAAGGCTGCGGGGCGGCGGGCCTCCAACGGAGACGATGAAACCGTCCCCGGGACGCCCGCCGCGCTCGCGGGTTCACATCGCAACGCCGCCTGAACGCCGGGACCGGCGTCCGGCGGTTAGGAACACCCGCTCGTGGCGCCGCACGTGGTGCACTTGAGGCACGTCCCGTTGCGG
>SXOO01000055.1 GCA_005776725.1 Pseudomonadota bacterium
CCTGCGCCGCGACGGCCTCGGAGGCCGCGCCGGCGGAGCTGCCCAGCGACGCCCAGAGGGTCGCCACGGCGCCAGCGTGCGCCTCAGCGTCCGCGCTCGCGGAGACGGCGGCGCTCGCCGACGTCACCGCAGCTGCCGAGAGCCCAAACGAGCTCTGCAGCGTGGTCTGCGCCGCCACCACCCCCTGCGCCATCGCGTCGGCGTCCGCCTGATTCCCCAGCACGACCGCCGCAGCGCTCTCCGATACGAACGTCGCCACCAGCCCGGGAGCCACGGCCTCACCCTGGCCCCAGGCCGCCAAGGTCACGAGCGCCTCACCCGAGCCCTCGACGGACAGCGCCGCTTCGCCCGCGGCATCGACGAACCCAGCGCCGACAACGCGTCCCTGCGCGTCCAACGCCTCCACGAGCATCACGCCGTCGGCCGCCGCGAGCTCGGCCTTCCCTCCCGACACGTCCACCGTCTGCACTGCGGTCAACTGGCCGCTCGCGTCCACAGTGCTGAGGCGCACGCTCGTAGCTGCCGCCAGCGCGGCCTTCGCTCCCTCCGCATCGGCCAGGCCGGCCGCTCCCGCGTGGCCCCACGCCGCCACGTCGAGCGTCACGCTCACCACGCTGCCCACGTCGACCAGGGCCCCGAGGTCCAGGAGCAGCGTCGTTCCGCCGGTCGAGGCCGTAGCGCCCGCCTCGAAGGCCGCCTCGACCGCAGCGCTCGCGCCCGCGTCCGCCGTGGCTTCGGCCGCCGCCGTCAACGCGCCATGGAACTGCGCGAAGGCCGCCCCGACCGCCTCGGCGTTGGCGGTGGCGTTGAGCGCCACCGCCAGTGTGGCTCGTGCCTCCAGCGCCGCGTCGAAGCCGGCCTCCACAGCGGCCTTCGCGTCGGCGTCGATCCCGGCGCTGACGTCGGCCAGCACCGATCCCTCACCCGCGAGCGCGGCCGCCAGGGAGGCCCACGCCCCGGCGACCGCGCTCGCGTCCGCTGCGCCCGAGAGGTCGGACGTAAACGCGGAGAACGCCGCGTCCGCCCGAGCCTCAACCTCCGCCTCGAGCGCTGCGCTCAGCGACGCGTGCAGCGGCTGCGCCGACAGCCACGCCGCGACGGCTGCCGTCGCCGCCCCGTCGCTCCCTGCCGCCTGCGCGTAGCCCGCCGCCGCCGCTGCCTGCGCTTGAAGGGCAACCGTCGCGCCGGTCGCCGTCTGGATGCTGGTGGTCGCGTTCATCGCGAACGCCGCGTAGACCTCGGCGGTCGTGGCCTCGCCCGCCGCGTCCCGCGTGTTGACGGTGCCAGTGAGCGCCGCCCACCCCTCGGCGCGGGCCGCCGACAGGGCCTGCGCGTCAACGGTGACGCCAGCCTCGGCCAGCGTGGCCAGCTCGGCCGTCTGCGCCGCCCAAAGCGACGCCGCCAGCTCGGCGCCGGAGGCCTCGGCCGCCATGTCCGCAGTGAGCCGCGTCATGAGGCCGATCGTGTCGATCTCTTCCGGCGCGTGGCCAGCTGCGACAAGGGCCACGTAGGCGTCGGCCTCCGCTGTGGTCTCGGCGCTGATCGGCATCGCCGCTTCCCCGCCCGGCGGGACCAGGGCGCTACCAACTTCCTGCCCGCTCTCGTCCGCGACCGTGACGACCAGCGGCTCGTCGGACGGGACGCCTTCGAACGCGTATGTGCCATCGTCGTCAACCGTCTCCTTGGCGATGACCTCGCCCTTGCCGCTGGCCGACACCGTGGCGACCTCAGCCGCCATCGGTCCGTCCTCCGCTTTTGAGGGCTTCGGCTCCTCGGTCAGGTACTGGCTCCCCTCGTAGTGTCCGAGTCCGCCGCTGAGTTGGCCCAGCTTGCCCGGCTCTCCCCCACCGTCAGCGCCGGCGCCCGAGTCCGCTCCGTCGCCGCTGTCCGAGCCGGAGTCGGCGCCCGACGTGGGGCCGGCCTCGCTGGTCGCCTGACCGCTTCCGCAGGCGGCGGTCAGCGTGAGCGCGGCGTAACCGGCGGACAGCGCCGTCTGCCGCAACCAAGACATCGTTCGTAGGTTTCGCATGGGATCTCCTTGTGTGTTGCCGCGCATCGCGGCGAGACCCCGCCATCGCACGGCGCGTGCCGCATCCCCGCTGACCGGTGCGGGAGCCTAGATTCGGCCTAGCTCGTTGTTTTTGAGTGAGTGGTGGGTGCCGGGTGCCGCGGCGGGCGATCGTCCCAGGGGCACCTACATGTCCCGTCCAAGTGGGGCGCCAGTGTCCCCTCATCCGCCCGAACGCGCGGGGCCGCCGGGGGGCGCGACGCGCCACGGCACGCTGCCGGGAGGACCCTCACGGTCCGGTGGGGCAGCTCGGCGCGGGGCCCGCGCAGCGGATGTCCATCGGTCTCCAGATCAGCGACGGGAGGCCTTGAACCCTCGGCTGAGTAGGTTCTGGGACCTCACCTCCGAGTGGTGAAGTCGCCGGGGTCAGGCGTCAAGTACGAGGTCGCTGCGGGGGTAGCTGTTGCAGAGGGTTACGCGGCCGGCGGGCAAGCGGGCCGCCGAGGCTGACCCGGACTGCCCCTCCAAGAGGACGCATGCGCACGCTCTGCAGATCCCTCGCTCGCAGCCCGAAGGAAGCTCGAGGCCAGCCTCTCGCCCCGCGGCGAGCAAGGTCTGGCCTTCGTCGACCTCGACCAGCACACCTGATCTCGCGAAGCGCACGCGGTGGGTGCGCCCGGTGCGGCTCAGTGACGCGGCGGCGTCCGTTCGGAAGTGCTCCACGTGGCGGAGGGCCCCCGGGTGGCCGAGCGCGTCGAGCTGCTCCGAGAGGTCGCTCAAGAGCGCGTCGGGTGCGCAGGCGAACACGCGGGTCTCGCCCATCACGGGGAGCAGCTCGGCCAGTAGCGCCGCCGAGAGCCGTGGCGCGCCCTCGTCCGAGACGTGGTGCCGAATCACGAGCGCGCTGCGGGCGGCGAGGTCGCCGAGCTCGGTCACGAAGAGCGCGCGCGAGCGCGTGGCGTTGAAGTACAGGAGCGTCGCGGGCGCCAGGGGCTGGACGTCGACGTGTCGCCTCAGCATCGCCAGAACAGGCGTGATCCCTACGCCGGCGGCGACGCAGAGCGCGCGCGCGGGGGGAGACGGCTGGACGAGCCCCCCGTGTCGCGTGGGTGGATGGACGAGGGTGAGGTCGTCTCCAGGCCGGACGGCGTCGCACAGGAAGCCGCTGACTCGACCGCCGGGTACACGGCGAACCGCGATCTCGAGGGGGCCGCTCTCATCGCTCTGTCGGAGCAGACTGTACTGCCGGGTGTGCGTGGCGCCGCCAACAGGGACGCTCAGCGACAAGAACGCGCCCGGCGGCCAGCTGAGCGTCTCCCAGCCCCGCGGGCGCGCGAGTCGCAGCCACACGGCGCTCCCCCCACCCAGCGGCCTCGCGTCCAGGACCCGGGCGGTGGCGTTGTAGAAGCGCGGCGCTCTCAGATAGCGCTCCGGATCCGGGCTCCGGTAACGCAGGCCGTCGACCACACGGCGCAGCGTCCGGCGCGGGTGGCGTGCGAGGTCAATGAGGCGCTCCCCATCGACGACCGGCGCGCTCATCGGGAGCAGCTTCCCCAGGGTCTGAGGCAGCGCAGCCCCGATGGGCGCCACGTTGTACGGCATGCCGTGGCGCTCGCAGATGGCCTTCACCCGAGGTACCGCCTCGCGTTGTCGGTTGCAGGGCAGGTCGGGGAACAGGTGGTGCTCGAGGTGGGTGTCGAGCCCCCCGAGGAGCACGGTGAGGGGAGGCGCGTCGACCGAAGGCAGCTCCTCGTCCAGGACAGCCCGGATCCGGTCGAGGATCGGCTCCGCGGCATCGAAGTTGGTGGTGCCACGCAGCTGGCGCTCGTAATAGGCGTCGCGGTCCTCGTGGGGCCCTCGCGTCGCGAACACGGCCACGTTGGGCGCGTGGTGCTCCACGATCAGCATGAAGAAGACGGTGGAGTAGCCGACCGCCTGGCTGAAGTGGTTGGCCGCGGCGACGAGCGGCGCGCGGGCCGGCGCTTCACGGGGCAACGACAGGTACTCGCGGCGGGCCCAACGCCCCAGCATCCCGAGGGGGGCTCGCAGGGTCTCGCGGCACAGAGGGGGCAATCCCTGAACCCGGGCGCTGCTCGAGGCCGTGTAGATCCCGAAGAACGGCATGGGCGCGAGGAAGAGGAGGGGCGCGAGGGACTGGAGAAGGTGATGACCGAACCAGTCTTGATCGGCGAAGAGCCGCGCGACCGTGTAGCCCAGATCGTGATCCTCACCCACCACGTTGGTGTTCGGGTGATGGTTCTGGTGGTGCATGCGTCGCCATTGGGCCGGGTCGGCGACGAGGTCCCACACCCAACGGTCCGAGCGGAAACGCTCGGCGCCGGGGACCGCGTCGTAGCTGCCGTGCATGATGTTGTGGCCCAGCTCAGAGAACTCGACCACCACGTGAAGCGCGCGGAGCAGGATCCCACGCTTCAGCCCCTCGAGGGTGGTCGCCGTGGCGATCAGCTCCCGACCCCGCGCTTCGAGCGCCTCGGACCAGGCGGCGACCCTCTGGATGTGCTCCAGGTCCTCCGGACCGAGGCGGGCGCGGAGCTCGTCGTAGAGCGAGTCGAGCTCGTCGGCCAGCCCCGCGGGCTGGGTGGCCGCGCTGGGGATGCTCTGCCGAGACGCTTCGCCGAGGGGGGACGTCATGCCGGGACCATAACAGGCTCAGCTCACCCGGTAACCGCTACCCGCAGACGTCGGTGTAGGAGCAGGCTCCGGTGACCGGGTCGCACGAGTCCGACGTGCAGGGATCGGCGTCGTCACAGCCGAGGGGGAGGAAGACGCACGCTCCGATCTCCGGCGCGCAGTGATCGGCGCTGCAGGGGTCTCCGTCGGAACAGACTCGCCAGGGGAAGTTGCAGCCCGTCTCCGCGTCGCAGCTGTTGACGGTACAGGGGTCTCCGTCATCGCACTTCTTTATCAAGTATGTGCATGTGCCGGCTTTCTGCACCAAGCAGGCATCCCAGGTCCCGCCGCAGCAGAACAGGTGGGCCGTTACACAGACACCACCAGAGCAGGAATCGAACGTGCAGTCGTTGAGGTCGTCACAGACTTTGGGCACGAACGTGCAGCCGGTCAGGGCATCGCACGAGTCCACGGTGCAGGCGTCTCCGTCGCTGCAGTGCGTGATCCAGTACTGACACTTCCCGAAGTCTGGCTGGAACGGGTCGCTGTTGCAGTGGCCCGAGGTACACGGGTTGCCGTCGTCGCAGGGGACGACCTCATGGACACAGTGTCCGTCACAGGCGTCGAACGTACATGGGTTGCCGTCGTCGCAGCCCTCGGGCCCATCACAGGCCTCCATCGTGCTCGCGCAGGGTGGCTCGTAGAGATCGACCTTGCGGCATGCTTGAGCGAGGGCGTCGCAGTAGTTGATGGTGCACTCGTCGCCGTCAGCGCAGAGCGAGAGGGCCTCCTCCTCACACTCCCCATCAGCGCAATGGAGCGCCATGCACGGCGCGCTCTTGGCGCTCTCGGGACAGTCGGCGTCGGCGACGCACGGCGCGCAGACGCCGTCGGGCTTCGGAGTGTAGATACACTCGCTCGTGGTCACGTCACAGGCGCCGACGAGGCACAGATCGGGCGACTCGCAGTGGTTCGGCGTGGCGGTACACCGCTCTTCGCCGCCGCACTTCACGTCGGCGCACGGGTGCGCCGCGCGCGTGACGGAGCACTGGACCACGATGGACACGCCCGGAGCGCACACCTCACACTCCGGAACGGGCACGTGCGCGCAGTATCCGTAGACGGTGATGCACGCGTCGTCCGTGCATGGCATCCCGTCGTCGCAGTCTGCCTGGGTGTGGCAGAGCACGCCTCCTGCCTCGGGCAGCTGTGACTCGATGTCGACGTCCGAAGAGTCGGCTGACGGAGC
Source organism: Pseudomonadota bacterium (assembly GCA_005776725.1). GTDB lineage: Bacteria > Myxococcota_A > UBA9042 > SXOO01. The sequence continues at coordinate 5,889 of SXOO01000055.1, forward strand.
GTGGACCTCATCGACGGAGGTGTCGGGTTCCGCGGGTGAGTCGGCTGGGGCGACGTCGAGAGGTCTGGAGACGCTGTCGCTCTGGGCGTCGCCTGTGAGGGTCACGTCGTCCGAGTCATGTGGCGCGGCATCGGGCAGAGAGGCGGGCGCCGGTGGGTGATGGGGCGGTGCGTCGCAGCTCAGCACGCCGAAGCAGAGTAGCAGGGCCCGACCGAATAATTGGCGCCGTCCGCTCATCGGTCGGTCACCGGCCGGCCCGTTGACTCGCGGAGAGTCGTCCGTTTCGGGAGCCGACTCCACGCCCCCGTCGTGCGTTCGTTGGCAATGGCCGACCGCAGCACCAACTTCCGTAGTGGTTCCAGTAGGGGTGGTTGCCCGGCGGTCGTGTTTCACCACAGCGGACGCTATGATGCGGGCTGTGGATGCGCTTGTGCAACGTGAAGATCCGAACCCTGAGGGCCGCGCAAGGCGGGCCGAGGCGCGTCGGCGGACCTGGCAGGCATCGATGACCACGCTCGGCCACGAGGCGGCCGGCGCCGCTGCCACGCCGGACGCGGCGTTGGCGATTATGTGGGACCTTGCCCGGCAGGCGTGGGCCATGAGCGGGCGTCCCTTTCCGACCTATACGCGCGCCACCATGCCTGGCGTACTCATTCGCCCATCGCTCGACGGCACTCCCGAGCCATGACTACGCCCGAAGGACCTGGAAGTGCGGCGCTCAGCCAGGACTTCCGCGATCTACTGGTCGAGCTCCGTGGAGCCGGCGCAGAGTTCCTGGTCGTCGGGGCGCATGCGCTTGCTGCGCACGGGGTCTCGAGAGCAACGGGCGACCTGGACGTCTTGGTGCGGTCGGATGAAGAGAACTCGCGCCGGGTCTATCTCGCGCTCGGCCGGTTCGGCGCGCCGCTGGGTGCGCACGGGGTCAGGGCTGACGACTTCGCGCGGCCTTCCGTGGTCTACCAAGTGGGGCTGCCACCCACTCGTATCGACGTCCTGACGTCCATCAGTGGTGTCAGCTTCGAGGCGGCGTGGCCGAACCGAGTCACGCGATCAATCGATGGCGTGGAGCTGGACTTCCTCGGTCTCGAGGACCTCAAGGCCAACAAGCTTGCGTCGGGCCGAACCAAGGATCTACTCGATCTCGAGCTCCTCAGAGAAGCCGGCCTTTAGGAAGGCTCTCGCAGGGTGAGCGCGAAATTCGGCGAGGTCGAGGCCGCAGCTACGACGCAGCCGGACCTTACGTGCGCAATCAGCGTGCCTACGCTCGTCGCCGCCGGCAGCAGCGCACGTACACCGTAACCACGAGCAACATTGGGTCGCGAACGTTCAGGGGACGAGCAGCGCGGCCCGCCACCACCCAACCACCTCGCGCGCCATGAACCACGGCAGCCCGGGCAGCGGACGCGGCTGGGCTGCCGGCACGGTGTAGCACTCGAGGCCCGCTCGTCCGCACTCCAGCTTGATGCGTGACAGGTGGTAGAAGTGGCTCACCGCCAGCACCCGCCGCCAGCCGTGCGTGGGTGCCAGCGCCGCCAGGTTCTCCAGAGTCGCGCGCGTGCTGAGGCCGGTCTCGTCCAGCAGCAAGGCTTCGCGTGGCACCCCTAAACGTGCGGCCTCGCGGGCCATCGCCTCGGGCTCCGAGACGTGGCCATCGCCCGGCCCTCCCGAGAGCACCAACGTGTCCACGAGGCCCTGCGCGTAGCACCGCGCGGCCTCCGTCACGCGGTCACGTGCCGCGTCCGACAGACGCCCGCTGGCGTAGACCCTGGCTCCGAACACCACCGCCACGTCCGCGGGCCGGCGATAGTCCGAGAGCCCAAACGTGGTCATCTCCACCAGCGGCACCACGGGTACGGCGGCGGCGCACGCGACGGCCAACGCGCGCCGGGAGGGGCGCCGCCCTACCGCCCCAGCCTGCCCCGTGGCGACGGCCACCGCCAGTGTCAACACCACCATGCCGAGCGAGGCGGGGAGGGCCAGCCCATCGAGCTCCAACTGCCAGTAGCTCGCCGCGTCGCGCGAGGCGATCAGGGCCAGGGCCAGGGCGGCGGCCACGCTGGCGCCGGCGCGTGCACGCGGCGCCCCCAGAGGCATGCGCCCAGCAAGGAGGCCCAGCCCCAGGACCAGCCCGACTCCGGGCGGGACCCGCACGGTGAGGTGCAGCAGCTCCGGGTAGCCGAACATGGCGCGGATGGAGATGAAGAGCAGCCACAAGCCCAGCGCCTCGCTCAGGGCGAGCAGGGCAGCGAGCAAGCGGGCTTCCGGGCGGACAACGGTGGGTTTCATCCGCGGCGCAACGGTTGGCGGTGGTCTCACCTTCCCGTCTCGGCGCCTGTCCTTGCGTTCCCTGTGTGGCGCGCCCGACGAGGGTCGCAGCAGGCACGCGGTGCCCTCGCACTACTGGAACGAGTGCAGCTTGTCGGGATTGCCGAGGAGGTAGACGGCTGCGATTCGATCGCCGTCACAAGCGAGCGCGAGGACGCCACGGGCCTTGCCCCGGCGCCAGAGCAGCGCCGGCGCGCCATTGACGAGGACGGCTTGGATGGAATCGAACGGCGCCTTGCGAGCCACGCCCATGAGGAAACGCGACGCGCGTTCTATGCCGTGAAGCGGTCTGGTCGCAGCGCTCTGCCGGCCGCCCGAGTCGGAGAGGACGACCACGTCGCTCGTGAGCAGCGCCGCGAGACCTGCGAGGTCGCCCGTGGAGGTGGCCTTCGCCATCGCCATGAGCAGACGCTCGTGGGCCTCGCGCGTGGCGGTGAAGCGGCCGCGACCGGACTCTAGATGGGCGCGGGCGCGGTGGCACAATTGACGAATCGCGGCCGGTTCCCTGCCCAGGATCTCTGCGACAACCGAGGGCTCTTCCTCGAAGACGTCCACGAGCAGCCACGCCGCGCGTTCGAGCGGAGAGAGCGTCTCGAGAAGCGTCATGCACGTGAGCGAGAGCGACTCAGCGCGTATCCGCTCCGCTTCCGGCGAGCTCGCCTGCCAGGCCTCGGACGCGATCGGTTCGGGGAGCCAGGGGCCAATGTAGGTCTCCCGCCGGCGCGGGGCGCTGCGCTGCAGGTCGAGCGCGAGACGCGTCGTCACCCGGGTGAGCCAAGCCGGGACGGAGTCGAGCAGCTCGCCACGCTCAACGCTCCCCTGGAGGCGCAGCCACGCCTCCTGAACGATCTCGTCGGCCTCGGCGCGGCTGCCCAATAGCCGATAGCCGAGCGCGACGAGGCGAGGGCGCTGGCCTTCGAAGGAGCTGGCGAGAGTGTCGAGGGCAACGCTCATGTCGTGAGGGATCATCACACGAGGGTCCGCTCAGCGCACGCCGGCCGAGGCGGCCTCGAGGGCCGCCGGGCGGCCGGCCGGGCCACGAAGCCACCGGTAGGCGAAGCGGTCGTCGCGCTCGGCTGCGAGGCTCCACAACACGTAGCGGGCGACCCGCTCCTTCACCCACGCCGCCGGCCGACCGGTGAGCGTCGGCCCGAAGGCCCCGTCGGCTCGTAGCGCCTGGATGACGCCATCTCGCCGACCGAGCGACAAGCAAGTCATGGCGTCCCGCCATCGGAATGGGCCTGAAGCGCCGGCCAGGACGTCGATGGCGTGGGCGGCCAGCGGCATCGCCGACTTGCAGCCCGGTCGCGGGACGGTGGCCATGCCCGTGGGGACGCCAGCGTCCCCGATGACCTGCACGTCGGGCCGACCGGGCAGGCGAAGGTCTGGGCCCACGAGGATGCGGCCCATCGGATCGAGCTCGACGTCGAGCCCCGCGAGCGGCCTGGCAGCACGAAAACCCGCGGTCCAAAGGCAGAGGTCGAAGGGCACGGGCCCGCGGTCCGTCTCGAGGTGGTCCGGCGCCGCGGATCGGACGCGCGTACCGAGCCGGAGCTCGGCGCCCTGCCGCGCGAAATAGCGCGCGACGTGAGCACGGGCGCGAGGCGAGAGCTCACCCGCGAGCACCGAGGCGACCAATGTGACGGACGCACCCTCTAGCTCGGCCAGCTCCGCCGCCACCTCGATCCCCGTGGTGCCGGCACCGACCACGGCGATCCGTCCGCCCGACGCCAGGGCTCGCGCCACATCCGCGCGGGAGTCCAGCGATACCGGACGCGTGCCGGCAGGTGCCGGGTGGCCCTCGGAGCCCAGAGCGAGGAGGAGGTGGTCGAAGGCCAGCGTGGAGCCGTCGTGGAGGACGAGCGAGCTCCCGTCGACGGCGATGGCACGGCCAACGACGTGCTCGACCCCGCTGCCGCCGAGCCACTGAGCGACCGGCGTGGCGACGTCGGCGCCACGGGCGAGGTGCTCATGGAGCCGGATGCGGTCGACGAAGCGAGGTGAGTCCGAGACCAGGGTGACCTGAGCGTGGAGAACACGGCGGGCTCGCAGAGCGGCCAGGAGGCCGGCGTAGCCAGCGCCAACAACGATGATGCGACGGGTGCCCATGATTCCTCTCGAGGCCCGGGGAACACGGTCCGGACCCTCGTCGACATGACGATGCAGCGGGGTGGTGTGTGACATGGACGCGTGAAAGTCCGAGTAGTCGCCGTCCGGGAGCCCGAGACAAGCTTGCGAGGGTGGGGGACCGGCCCTCGTCGTCTCGGATTCGCCGGTCGCGGCCAGAGGGTCAGTCCGGCGTCGCCGACCAGACGACCGCGTTTCGGATGACCTGCCCGTACGGAGACGTCACGAGGTAGTTGGCCTTCCGCTCGCCCGGCTGGAGATAGACGAGCCGGCCGATGGTGCCGTCTTCGCTCGGATCGTATCGCCGGGAGAAGCCGGCTGTTGCTGTCTGGGCAGGCCAGGTGGAGGCGTTGTTCGCAAAGAGCGGCATCAGCTCTGCCGGTCCGTCGCCGACCTGCTGAGGCCCTGTGTAGATCGTGTTCGTGTAGATCTCGTCCACTAAGAAGAAGGCGGGATATCCCGCGGCGATGGGGTTCGGCACGTAGGCCGGAAGGGGCACGCCGCCCGCCGCCAAGACCGGCGCTGCGTTGAAGTCCACGCCTTGAGTCGTGACGAAGTGGCCGTGGCTCACGGCCATGAGGGCGAACGGACCGGCCGACGGCGGGCGTGCGCCCCACGTGGCCGGCTCCGACGAGGCTTCGAAGCCCTCGAAGGCCAGGAGATTCTTGGAGCCGGCGTCGTTGTAGAGGCCGTGGTGGATAGACACGAGGCCCCCGCCGTCGTCCGCATAGTCGAGCAGCGCGAGCTCGAGCTCGTTAGTCATGCCGGTGCCCCAGTGCTTGAAGTAGACCACCGACTCGTACGCCGCGAGGGCGGACCGAATAGCGCCCTCGTCGTAGAGGTCGAGCCCGGGGTCGTCTGCCATCAGGTCCAGGTCGTCGACGACGAGGTCGTAGGCGTCGTTCGGCGAGTTGCTCTCGAGCAGCGCGCGGAGGTCGTTCACGTCGGCGGGCAACACCTCCGCGGGGCTCGTCCCGTAGTTGCATGGCACGTCGTTGGTGGTCTTGTTCCACGCCCCGCACGCGGCGAGGTTCACAGGGCCGCCGTGGATGACCAGCACCAGCTTGGGCGCCTCGGCGCTCATGGGCGTGGGGAAGGTGCGGATCGCGTTCCGGAGCGTGACCGCGGCGTGACTGACCGTCTGTGGATACCAGTCTCGGGTGGTGAGGACGCGCGAGCGGCCTGAGAGCGTTCCGCCGAGCGCGGGCGCGAGCGGGCCATCGATCACCAGCGGCCTTTGCGGCAGGTAGGTGACCCCGAGCTGCGCGTAGACGGCGGCGGTGTCGCCGTCGTTCAGAGGGTAGCCGGTGGCCGTACGGCCGAAGAGGATGCTCGTGCCGAGGCTGTTCGGTCCGGCGGTCCCCGGGGCGCGCACGAACGCGGCGAGGGGCGCGCCGTGGCACTCCGTGAGTACGGGCTTACCCGAGTGGAGCGCTTCCAGCGCGAGGCGAGCGAAGGCCTCCGAGGCCGCTTGCACGGCGGCAGCGTCGCTGTTGTGGAGGCCGGAGCCGACGGCGGCATAGGTGCCGTCGAGCCGGTAGTGGCGTGCGCCCACGCCGCCCACGGCCACGAGCGCGTCGTAGTCGTCGAGGTTCGCGACGTCCTGAAGCCGACCAGCGAGAGGGATGACCCCCGGCGCGTTCCAGGCGCTGTCCCACGGGACGCCGAAGCTCGCGGCGAACTGCGCGGCGAACACGGCATACGAGCTCCCGCTGGCCGTGTTGGCGGACGACTCGATGTTGCCATCGGTCTGGTACGTGAAGGCCACTCCCTCGCTGCTGCTTCGCACGTCCACGGTCCAGCCGGACGCCGTCAGCGCCTCGACCACGACCTTGTACTCGGCCCACCAGACCCCTTCATAAGCGACGAAGACGAGGACCTTCGGGCCGGTCGGCTCGGGATCGCCGCCACTCGACGTGTCCGGATCGACCGCGATGTCGTCAGGTGGCGCCACGTCCTCGAGCCCGGGCGAGACGTCGAGGGGCGTGGGGACGTCGTCGGGCTCGGGCGCGACGTCTAGGGGCGTGGGGACGTCGTCAGGCTCGGGCGCGATGTCTAGAGGCGCTGCGACGTCTTCCGGCTCTGGCGCGACGTCTAGCGGTGCGGGGACGTCTTCCGGTTCGGGTGGCGCGTCCTCGGGCGCGGGGACGTCGTCCGGTTCGGGTGCGGCGTCCTCGGGCGCAGGGACGTCGTCCGGTTCGGGTGCGGCGTCCTCGGGCGCGGGGACGTCTTCCGGTTCTGGCGCGACGTCTTCTGGTGCGCGGCCGTCTTCCGGTTCGGGTGCCACGTCCTCGGGCGAGGCGATGTCGTCCGGTTCTGGCGCGACGTCTTCTGGTGCGCTGACGTCTTCCGGTTCTGGCGCGACGTCGTCTGGTGCGCTGACGTCTTCCGGTTCTGGCGCGACGTCCTCTGGTCCGCTGACGTCTTCCGGTTCTGGGGCGACGTCCTCTGGTGCGATGACGTCGTCCGGTTCGGGTGCCACGTCCTCGGCCGCTGCAACGTCTTCCGGTTCTGGCGCGACCTCCTCGGCCGCGGCAACGTCTTCCGGTTCTGGCGCGACCTCCTCGGCCGCTGCGACGTCGTCCGGCTCGAGCCCGGTGTCCTGTGCCGCGGCTCCGTCCTCAGGTTGGGGCGCAACGTCGTCGAGCACCGCGGCGTCGTCCGGTTCTGGCGCGTCGTCGAGCACCGCAGCGTCGTCTGGTTCGGGCGCTACGTCCACGCGTGCAGCGACATCGTCCGGCTCGGCCGCCACGTCGTGGGGTTCGACCACCGAGTCCGGGGCCTCGGATCCGAGATCGCTCTTGTGGGTGTCGTCGCTTCCCGTCGCGGCGTCGCCCGAGCCGGTCTGAGCGTCGGTCGTCGGGTCCGCGACGTCTGCCTGTGCCACGCCCACAATCGCGCTCTCGCTCGCCCCGCACGCTGCTATTAGAAGCGCCAAGAACGCCAGTGGGAGTCCACAGAGTGCTCTCGAGGGGTAGAGTCTTGGCGGTGTGGCGCTCCGGGTAGGGATGAGGTTCATTCGGCCTCCGGTCGCGGGCGCATCGCTCGGGTCTCGACAAGGCTCATAGACTACGGAACTCGACGCATCGGGTGTGAACGAACCAACGCCGAGCTGCCTTCAACCGACCGTCGTGGGACGCGCGGTGCAACAAGTACAACGACGACCCGTGTGTGAACTTCGACATGGGCGTACCGCCGTAAATGCCAAGTCACAGTGAAGCGCGTGGGGTACTGTGACCTCGCTCGGGTCCCATGAAGACCCGCTTTGGAGGCCGCCGATTTCCGTTTCCCCTGAGGCCACCGCCAAGCTGGGCGACCGCCGCCTATTTCCAGACCTCATGGCCCGGGTCTACGCCAACCACGCCGCGGTATCGCCGCCGAGTGCCGCTGTACGCTCGGCCGTGTTGGAGGCGCTGGACGGCTACGGCCGGCACGGGCTCTCCTGGTACTTCCGCGAGCTCGAGCGGCGCGAGCGGGTGCGCGGCTTGCTGGGCCGCCTCGTTGGGGCGGAGGCACGGAACGTGGCCCTTGTGCCGAACACCTCGACCGGCGTCGTAGACATCGCGCTGTGCCTTCCGTGGAGAGCCGCCGATCGTATCGTCCTGTTTTCAGGAGAGTTTCCGACCAACGTAACGCCGTGGCAGCAGGCGGCGCGGCGCCACGGCCTGGAGATCGTGTGGCAGGACGGGGACCTGTCGCGCACGGATCGCGGCGCGGCGCTCGAACGGCTCGAGGCCGAGCTGCGGCGCGGGGTCCGTCTGGTGGCCCTCTCGGCGGTTCAGTTTCAGACGGGCCAACGCATGCCGCTCGAGGAGATCGGCGCGCTTTGTGCTCGCTACGGAGCGGAGCTCTTCGTCGACGCCATACAGGCGGTTGGGGTCGTGCCCATCGATGTCCACTCCCTCGGCATCCACTACCTGGTCGCAGGCAGCCACAAGTGGCTCATGGCGCCGGAAGGCCTCGGGATGCTCTACGTCGCGCCAGCCAGCGCGGCCGCGCTGATCCCCGAGGTGGCGGCGTGGATGAGTCACGAGGACGCCTTCAGCTTCCTCACCCGCGGAGGCGGCCACCTCCGCTACGACCGGCCCATCGTCCAAACTGCCCAGATGGTCGAGGGCGGGGCCCCCAACACACTGGCGATCGCCGGCCTCGAGGCGAGCGCCGGTCTCATCGAGCAGCTGAGCGTCGGGGCGATCTTCGCTCATCTCCAGGCCTGGCACGACGCGGTGGAGCCGGGGCTCCTCGCCCGAGGCTTCGAGAGCGCTCGTATGGCGGAGCTCTCCGGTCGCTCCGGCTCGCTGAGCCTCCTCCCACCACCGGGCGCCGGCGCGTCCGAGTGGGCCAAGGCCCTCCTTGCCCGCGGCGTCTCCTGCGCGAGCCCGGACGGATGGCTCCGCCTCGCGCCGCACTGGCCGAACTCACTCGACGAAGCCCCGACGCTGCTAGACGCGGTTGACGAGGTCCTCGCTACGCTTCGCTGAAGCCCGGAACCCCCGGCGTGCCGCATTCGACTCCTCGGGCGTGAGACCTCGGGCGTGGTGGAGGTCCACCGCCGGGGAACCGATGGCTACGAGCCGCCGATCCGAGGAGGCGCGGATCCGGACGCACCGTCACCGAGACGACCTTCACCAGGCGACGGGCGAGCGCGCGACCCTCGACACAGCTCATACTGCGCTCACCCACTGTGGCCGGCACGTCCGAACCAGGGCAGCTTGGCTCGGGGCGAAGCGAGCGCGCCAGGGAGGGCGGCGAGGGCCTGCTCCAAGGTAGAGACTGCGTCAGCCCCGTTGGGCCACGGCGCCTCGAGCCCGTGGTTCGCGGCGAACTGAGTCCAGGTGCACAACTCCAGGACGTGCTTGCCCGACTCGGTGTGGACCTGTTCGCTGGCCACGAGCAGCCGCTCTTGGAGCACCTTCGCCGCGGCGCCCGAGGCGGGCGCAGTTGATGTGGCGTCGACTTGGGCGAGCAGCTCGGCTGCAGCGCTGGAGAGCCCCTGAAGCTGCCAGGGCCCACGACTCAGGCCCACTGAGATTAGCGCCGGCCAGAGGCGGCGGTGCACGAACGTGACCTTGTGGTCGATGAGCTTCGCGGTGGTGACGTCACCGGCTTCGTCGAGCGCGGACGCCGTTTCGAAGATCGCGCTGGCCGCCGGGTGGCTCCACCAGGTACCCCGGACAGGTGCCCCGGCGATCATGGTGGCCAGGCTCGGGCGCAGGGCGTCCTGGAGCAGCAGCACGCCGTGGTGTTGGATGGCCTCCAGAGCGGCCGAGACATGAGCGCTTGCCATGGGAACTCCCGCGTCGAGCCGGCGAGCTTAGTCCCGGACCTCGGCTGGGTACACCGGCGCCCCCACACTGCCGACAACGACCGTGCAGTCACTCCTGGGAACGAGGCGTGGGTTCAAGTGCGCGGGTCGAGGTGCGCGTCGAGGTTCCGCAGGGCGCGGCCGAAGAGCCCGCGCATCACACCGACAAGCGCCGGGCGGCCGACCTTGCCGAGAGGTGTGAGCGTTGCCGCCAGCGTCCAGTCGATCCGGGTGCCCGAGCCATCGGCCAGCACGCGGTAGTCCTCGGCCATGGCGGAGGCCAGCGGGGAAGTGGAGGCGGTCATCGCGAACGTATACCTGCCGGGGTTGCCGCCCGCCGGCACCTCCCAGGCAAGGAAGACCTCGTCGAATCCGCCGAACACGGTGAGCCGTACCCGCCGGCGCGCGCCCACGCACTCCACGGGGCCTGGCAGCCACTCGGCGGCGCGCATCAGCGGAAACCACTCGAGCCATGACGCGGGTGGCGCGAGCGCGGCGAAGACGCGCTCCGGAGAGGCGCGCAGGTGGTGCGACACCTGGAGGCGGAGAGGGGCAGAATCGAGGAAGGTGAGGTCGACGGGCGTCATGGGCTTCATGCGGGCCAGTCTCCCCCGTGCGGAGTCGACGCGCTACCGATCCCCTGACTCGGTCAGGGCACCGCCAACGCAGCCCGGGGCGTTGCGGATGTCCGTCACCGCCGGCACGGACGCCCCGCGCGCGTGGCGCAGCCTCCGGACTGAGAAACAGCAACCGCCCACGGCGACGAGCAGTGCCACGGCCCAGGCGCCACCTGCCGCGCTGCTGTCCCGGGCCGCCCTGCAGCCGCCCGAGGTGTGGGCTGGGGCCAGAGAACCGGCGTGGGCGGGCCCCGAGGCGAGGTCTTGTCCGGTGAGCGTATCCGGCGCTGCGGGAGCGGGGTCGGCGGTGACCACCGGCGACGCCAAGTCCTCTGGGGGCGGGGCTACGTCGTCCGCAGGGGCGCCCGCGTCGGGGGGCCGCCGACGTCGGCGGGGTCCGGGTGGGGACTGGCCGCGCACGCCTCGGCCGTGGCGTTCTCGGACCAGAGGCCTGCGGCGTTCATCACGCGCGCCTCCACCACCACCGGGCGCGAGCGGTCGGTGACGTCGAGCGTGACGACCGCGGATGGCGGCGACGCGTCGTGCCAGGCGTCGCCCGCCGCGCGCACTTGCGCTGCCACGACAGGAGAGTGCTCGTCGCTCCCGGTGGCGGTTACCGCGAGGAGCCCGCAAGGGTCGCCCGCGAGCTCCAGCGCTGGCGGCGCGGGTGGGCTGGTATCTACCCGCACGACGCCGGACCGCGCGGGTGTGCCCCCGTCCGCCCGCGCCCAGGCCACGAGCGCCTGGCCGTCTGCGATGGGCCCGTCCAGCGGGACCAGGCCGCTGTCCGGGGCCTGGAGCCAAGTAGAGGCGGGGCCTTCCACGGAGCCGGCGGCCACCTCCACGAGCTCGGGGGCGTCCGGGAAGTGGGTCACCGAGACCACCACCGGCAGACCCTCGGCGTTGGCGGTCCACCGCGTCTCGGCGTTCGTGGGTGGGCAACACGCGGCGGCCACCTCGACAAGCGGCACGGGCTCGAGCGACACCTCGAGCACGGCCACATCCCCGGCCGCAACCTCCACGGCGGCCTGGCCGGGCTCGTACCCGGTGAGCGCGGCGTACACAGTGTGGAGCCCTGGCGCGAGCGGCTCGAAGAGGAAAGCGGCGCTCGGCCCGGCGTCGGCCGCCGAGGCGTCGGGCGCCTGGTCCAGCGTGACCTGCGCCGGCAGCCCGGCCCGGCCTGCCGCTGTGGCGTGGCCGCGCACGGAGCCCGTGGGAGCGAGGGGCGCCGGGTGGGCCACCGCGAGGCTGGGGGGGAAGGCGCCGTACCGCGACGTGTAGGGCTCACGGAAGGTCGGCGCGTGCCCGAACGCCGCGTACTGGTCGAAGTCGCTGATGATGCAGGGCTTCTCGTCGTTACCGGCTCGGAGCTCGAGGCCAAGCGCGGTGGCGCCGGCGGCCGCTGGCATCGGCGCGAAAGAGACCTCGAGCCGCAAGCGGCCCGGCCCCGCGGTGGCCTCGCCGGCCACCTCGGCAATCAGCGTGGGGAGCGTGAGGTCGACCCCGGGCGGGTTGCTGACGACGGCGAGGTGGACCTGCTCGGGCGGCCCGAGGGCCAGGAACACCTCCGCCCAGGCCGTGACCGTCGCGGGGGGCGAGGCTGGGTCGAGGGTGGCTAGGGGCTCTCCACCGGGTCCGGTGAAGCCGGCGTCGAACACCACCAGCTCGGGGCGGTGAGCCCATCGCGGGTTCTCGAACGCGAGCGACGCCAGCACGCCGGACACCAGCGTCTTGGCCTGATACCAGGGCCAGGGGAACCAGCCTGGGTCGTCGAGGATGGCGGCGCCCAGATCGGCGAGGTGCTGCTCGTAGAGGCCGAAGAGCATCGCGGGGTCGGCCCCGACCGGGTGGCCCATGAGGCGCGCGAGCTCGACGGGGTCGGCGTGGAGCGACCCTGAGGCCTCGGGGATGTCGCCCAGCACGCCGTCGAACAGGCCGCCCGCCAGGATGCCCAGGAAGCCATCCAGGCCCAGCTGCGGCGCGAAGCCGACTAGCTCCACCAGCGACGCTTCGTCGAAGGGCGCAAGCTTGTCCTCGAACGAGGCCAGGCGGCCGTAGAGCAGCGCCTTGGTGGCCTCCACGTCGAGCCCTGGCGAGGCCTGAGCCAGCCCCTGCACGTAGAGCTCGATCACCGGCGTGACGTCGAGGGTCTTCTCGATCAGGAACGCGTACACCAGCTGAATGAAGGCCGGCAGGTCCCCCACGTGGAAGTCGCCCCACCCCTCGACGAGGAGCTCACTGTCGGCCTCGGCAGCCAGCGTGGCGGACCCGAACAGATTGACCGTGGAGCCCCGAATGGCCCGTGAGTCCTACTGCTCCTGCATGCAGCGCCGCGTCCTCGCCACCGCCGGCCCCCGTCTCGCGCCCGTCCTCGCACTGGCAGCGGTCGCTACCCTGGGACTTGGCTGCGCGCATGCCCCCACGCGTCCGACTGACGTCCCGGGCTTCACTCTGGAGCAGATCACCCCGCGCGTGTGGCGCCACACGTCCTGGAAGCGCCTGCCGAGCGGCCCGTTCCCGTCCAACGGACTCCTGGTGTGCGACGCCAGCAGTGGGCGGGGCGTACTGGTCGACACCGCGTGGACCCCGGAGGACACCCTCACCCTGCTGGCGCGCGCCCGTGCGATGGGGTGTCCGGTCAAGGCGCTGCTGGTCACGCACTTTCACGACGACCGCTTGGGGGGCCTCGCCGAGGTGGTCGCCGCTGGCGCCGAGAGCTGGGCCCGGCCAGAGACCCCCGGCCTCGCCGGGTTCTCTCCGGGCTGGGACCCCAAGCAGCACCCGGAGGATGGCGTGGTGCAGGGCTTGGAGGTGTTCTACCCGGGGCCGGCTCACGCCCCCGACAACGTGGTGGTGTGGGTGCCCGGCGACGAGGTGTTGTTTGGAGGGTGTATGGTCCGCGCCGCGGCCGACACGTCGCCCGGAAACCTATCCCACGCAGACTTGCGCGCCTGGCCCCCCAGCGCCCAGCGTCTGATGGACCGCTTCCCAGAGCCGCGCGTGGTGGTCCCCGGACACGGCGCTCCTGGCGGTCCAGAGCTCCTCCACCACACGCTCCGACTGGTGCAGGAGGCGGCGCCGCGGGCACCATGAGGTCCCGGTGAACGAACCATGCGGGCGACGGCGCAGCCCGACGCCAACCTGCTCATTGGGGTGTGAGCCACCGGCGGTGCCAGGGAGGGACCTACGTCGATTGATTCTGCCAAGCAGACCTAGGACTGTATCCGGAGCCGTTGCTTGGTCCTCATGCGAGGCGTGAGGGCGTACCTGCGGCGCCAGAGACCCTAAGGGGGTGCAATGCGGTGGTTCGGGACTCGTCGGTGGCCTGCTGTCAGTCGATTCGGGCTGGTCGTACTGCTGTCGCTCTCCGCCGGTTCAGGGTGCAAGGAGCAGCTCGATTACGTGGACGTGCTCGGAGGGAAGCTCGGAGACGTCGATGACTTGGGGCTCGAGCCGGTCGTCGACACGACCGAGCCAGACGCTGGCTCGAGAGAGCCCGACGCTGGTGCGATCGAGCCCGACGCTGACTCGATCGACCTCGACGCCGAGGTCGCGGAGCGCGTGGACGACGTCTCCACAGAGACCGACGTCGGAACGGTCGCCGATACCGGGCCCGACGGCGAGACGCCCGCCGAGCCCATCGACGCCGAGTCGATGGACACGGAGGCGCCAGACGCCGAGCCCCTCGACCCCGACGTGGGGGAGAGCCCGCCCGAGAAGCTGGTCCAGCAGAACTCCACCTACAGCGTGGCCGTATCGACGCATGTCTACGCCGAGGGCTGGCGCCACCAGGGCTGGGGCGGGCCACAGACGGAGACGATGGCGCTGAAGCTGGACGTCTACGAGCCGACGGATGCGCCGCCCGGTCGCCCCGCGATGGTCGTCATCCACGGAGGCGGCTTCAAGCAGGGCACGCGGAGCGACTCGAGCGTGGTGACCTTCGCGCAGTACTTTGCCGAGCGCGGCTGGGTCACGATGTCGATCAGCTATCGACTGATCGGCGACCATGGCACCGTGCCGGACGCATGGGCCGATCTGGTGGAGCTGCTGGTACCGGCGGCAAAGAAGGACCAGGGATACGCGCTCTACCCGGCCGCACGCGACGCCAAGGCCGCCATGCGCTGGCTGGCCGCCAACGCCGGCACCTACCAGATCGACCTGAACTACCTGACAACGCTCGGGGGCTCGGCGGGCGCCTACCTGGCGATCATGCTCGGTGTGACGGATCCGGCCGACTTCCGCGACGAGCTCACCGCCGCCCAAGACTCCACGCTCGTGAGCACGAACCCCGGCGAGAGCTTCGAGGTCCATTCGATCATCGATCACTGGGGCGGCATATCCCACATGGAGCTGCTGCACGTGATGAGCGGGACGTCGCGCTTCGACCCGACGGATGCGCCTGTGAGCATCGTGCATGGGACCGCGGACTCGACCGTGTCCTTCGAGGAAGCCGTGAAGCTGCGCGACGCGTACATCTCCACGGGCGTGGCCCACGACTTCCATCCCCTGGAGGGCGTCGAGCACAGCCCTTGGAGCGCGCTCATCGACGGCCTCACGCTGCCCGAGCTGGCATTCGCGTTCGTGGTCGAGCACCAGAACCTCACCGTCCTGCCGTGAGCGGCTGTCGGCGAAGAACGCGCCCTCGAGCCGGTCGACCCGGTCGACGATGGGCCCTTGACGGTCCGTCAGAGGCGAGCGAATACTCGCCGCGCGGGTGGTGCCGCGCTGTGACGATCGATCGGTAGGGCTGTAAGAGCGTCGGGCTCAGCAGCGGGAGTACGCATATGACGTTGCGATGGGCTCGTTCGGCCGGCACCACGGCTCTCCGCCTTACGGTACTTCTGTCGAGCCTCGGCTCATGCGCAGAGGAGTCGCCCAGCTGCGGCGACAAGAAGGTCGAGGGCGGTGAGCAGTGCGACCTGGGGGCCGAGAACTCGGACACGGGCGCCTGCACGAAGACCTGCACCGCCCCCGTCTGTGGCGACGGGTTCACGCAGAAGGGCTCCGGCGAGGAGTGCGACGACGGCAACTACACCGACTACGACGGCTGCACCAACGAGTGCCGGCTGGCACGGTGTGGTGACGGGATCCTCCAGTCGGTCGAGGAGTGCGACGACGGCAACGCCGACAACGCCGATGGCTGCACCACCACCTGCACGATCGCGGTGTGTGGCGACGGGGTCCGCCAGGTCGGCGTGGAGGACTGCGACTTGGGCGACGGCAACGCCGACACCGCCGCATGCACCTCGAGCTGCAAGAACCAGCGTTGTGGAGACAGTTTCGTGCAGCCGGGTGAGTCCTGCGACGACGGGAACCTCTCGAACACGGACGAGTGTCTCGTGGCCTGCGTTCTCCCGACCTGCGGTGACGGATTCACCCAGTCCGGAGAGGAGTGCGACGACGGCAACGCGGCCGACTCGGACGCCTGCCTCGGCTCGTGCAAGCGCAACCTGTGCGGGGACGGAGCCGTCTTCGTCGGGGTCGAGGAGTGCGACGACGGCGACAAGAACGCCGACACCGGAGCCTGCACGTTGGTCTGCCGAGCTGCTTCCTGCGGCGACGGGTTCCTGCAGGCCGGCGAGGCGTGCGACGACGGCAATGCGTCCAACGAGGACGCCTGCCTCAACCACTGCGTCGAGGCGCGCTGCGGAGACGGCTACGCGCAGGGCGACGAGGAGTGCGACGACGGCAACGCCGATCCCTCCGACGCCTGCACCAACGCCTGCAAGCTCGCGGGCTGCGGGGACGGGTTCGTCCACGCGGGCGTCGAGGAGTGCGACCTCGGAGACGGCAACGACGACACGGCGGCCTGTACCACGTCGTGCCGCGCGGCTTCGTGCGGTGACGGCTTCGTCCAGCCCGGAGAGCAGTGCGACGACGGCAACGTGGTGAACACCGACGGCTGTCTCGTGAGCTGCGTCTCGGCCAGCTGCGGCGACGGCTGGCGGCAGGGCGCCGAGGCGTGCGACGACGGCAACACATCGAACTTCGACGCCTGCACCAACGGGTGCGTGCTCAACGTGTGCGGCGACGGCTTCGTCCTGCCCAGCGTCGAGGCCTGTGACGATGGCGACGCGGCGTCCCCGGCGTGCACGGATACTTGTGCCCTCCCGACGTGCGGCGACGGCGTCGAGCAGCCGGGCGAGCAGTGCGACGATGGGAACGTGTCGAACCTCGATGACTGCCTGACCACGTGCCTCGACTCGAGCTGCGGAGACGGCTGGCCACAAACTGGCGAAGCCTGCGACGACGGCAACGGCATCGACGGAGACGGCTGCACCAACGCCTGTGTCGCCGCTACGTGTGGCGACGGGATCACGTGGAAGGGCGTCGAAGAGTGCGACGACGGCGTTGCCGGTTCCGACGACTGCACCAACGAGTGCAAGCGCCCCGTCTGTGGCGATGGGATCGTGCGCGCCGGCGTGGAGGAGTGTGACGAGGGGGCCGCGAACCAGGAGGACGGCGAGTGCCTGCCGGGTTGCGTGCTCGCGGCCTGCGGCGACGGCTTCGTCGGCCCCGGCGAGACGTGCGACGACGGGAACCTGGCCAGCGGCGACTGGTGCTCCAGCACGTGCCAGAAGGAGTGCACGGCCGGGAACAAGAACCAACTCTCCGCCGCGAACGGGCACTGCTACGCGTTCTTCTCCCAAGGGGCCACGTGGCTCGACGCGCAGAACGTCTGCGCGCTGCTCGACTCTCACCTCGTCGCGATAGCGAGCGCGGAGGAGTCGGGCGAGGTATCCGCGCTGACCGCGGCCGTGCCGGCCTGGATCGGCTACACGGACCAGTTCTCCGAGGGGAGCTGGCTGTGGATGACGGGGCCAACGACGTTCCTCACCAACACCTACGAGGTCTGGTCTGGCCCGGTCGGAGCCGGTGACTGCGCCTTCATGACGGCCGCGGGTAACTGGGACGACGACGTCTGCAGCACGGCTCGAGCCTTCGTGTGCGAACACGGGTGGGAGTAAGCCGCCATGCGAGGCGCTGCGATCCTCCGGTTCGCGCTCGCGCCTCTCTTCGCCGCCCTCCTGCTGGCGTCCTGCTCGGACGAGCCTGCCAGCTGCGGGGACGGTAACAGGGAGGACGGCGAGGCGTGCGACGACGGCAACGCCACCGACGACGACAGCTGCACGAACACGTGTGCGCTACCTCGATGCGGTGACGGCCTCACTCAAGCGTCGTTCGGTGAACAGTGTGATGACGGGAACGGCTGGGACGACGATGGCTGTACCTCGTCGTGCCGGCTCCCCCGCTGCGGCGACGGCGTGGTTCAGAGCAGCGCTGGAGAGGCCTGCGATGACGGGAACGCCGTGTCGGGAGACGCCTGTACCAATCAGTGCAAGCCTTCCGTCTGTGGCGACGGGGTCGTTCGAGTCGGACTCGAGACGTGTGACGACGGCAACACGGACGACGGCGACGGTTGCAGTGCCACGTGCCAGGTGGGCCGATGCGGGAATGGGATCGTCGAAGGCACCGAAGCGTGTGACGACGGAAACGCCATCGAGACCGACGCGTGCCTCTCCACCTGCCTCGCGGCGGTTTGTGGGGACGGACGGCTCCTAGTCGGCGTCGAAGCGTGTGACGACGGGAACTCGGACGATCATGACGGCTGCACGAGCTCCTGCCAGAGCGCCCGCTGTGGCGATGGGGTCGTGTGGGCGAAGGTCGAGGCCTGCGACGGGGAGGCGAGCTGTACCTCCGCGTGTCGTTGGGCCACCTGCGGCGATGGTGTCCTGCAGTCACCCGAGGAGTGCGATGACGCTAATGGTGCCGACACCGACGCTTGCCTCGCGAACTGCCTCTCCGCGCGCTGTGGCGACGGCGTCGTTCAGGCGGGCCTCGACGCGTGCGACGACGGCAACGTAGACGACCACGACGCCTGTACTCGCGCCTGTGAGCCCGCGCGATGCGGCGACGCGATCGTCAGGACCGGAGTGGAGGCCTGCGACGACGGCGACGGTGACGACGACGACGCGTGCCGGTCAGATTGTTCCCTCCCCACCTGCGGCGACGGCGTCGCCCAACCCGGGGAAGGCTGTGATGACGGCAACGCCTCGAACGCCGACGCTTGCCTCAGCACCTGCGTCCTCGCGGGCTGCGGCGATGGCTGGGTGGAGTCCGGCAAAGAGAGCTGCGACGACGGTAACGCGTCGAACCATGACGCCTGCACGAATGGCTGCGCTCCGGCGCGCTGCGGAGACGGTCTCCTGCACGTGGGCGTGGAGACGTGTGACGACGGCGACCAGGACGACCTCGACGGATGTTCGAACGCGTGCGTCGTGGCGTCCTGCGGGGACGGGCACGTGCAGCCGGGCGAGGAGTGCGACGACGGCAACGCTGCCAACGTGGACGGCTGTCTCAACGCGTGCGTGAAGGCGCGTTGTGGCGACGGCGTCGTCCGGGCGGGCGTCGAGGCGTGCGATGACGGAAACACCCTCGATGGGGACTCGTGCTCGAACGGCTGCGCGGCGACCGGCTGCGGCGACGGCATCGTCGGGTCACTCGAGGAGTGCGACGACGGCAACGCGAGCGCCAGCGACCTTTGCCTGCCGACGTGTTTCGGCGCCCGCTGCGGCGACGGGTTCGTCTCGACAGGCCTCGAGGCGTGCGACGACGGAAACGACAGCGACGGCGACGCCTGTCTCAGCAGCTGCGTGGCGGCACGCTGCGGCGACGGCGTTCGACAGGTCGGGGCCGAGGAGTGTGACGACGGCAACCTCTCGATGGCCGACGGGTGTCTGAACGATTGCACCCGGTCGCGCTGCGGGGACGGCGTCATCGAAGCCGGTCACGAGCAGTGCGACGACCAGAACGTCGACAACACGGACGGTTGTCTCCTGACGTGCTCCACCTTCGACTGGTGCTTTGGCTTCACCGTCTCCGCGGTGAGCCCGCCGGTGGCCTGCATCGGGACGGCGCCCAGCTCGCTTCGGCTCACGGGCAGCGGTCGAGGCTTCCTGTTCGTGAACGGCAAGGCGCCGTCGATCACGTTCGCAGGCGCGCCTGCGGCCATCACGAACAAGCTCGGGTGCGGGCCCATCCTCGGTGGCTTCGACTCCGGCGAGGGCTGTGCCCAGCTGGACATCGCCATCCCGGGCGTCGGCCTGCCCCTCGGCGACTACGACATCGAGGTGAAGAACCCGATCACCGCGGCGTGCGCTGATCGGGCCGTCTTCTCGGTCGGGCCGGCCCCGAAGATCGTCTCGGTCCAGCCCAGCGAAGCCTGCGAAGACCTCGGCTTCACCGTCACCATCTTCGGGACGGGGCTCGTCGGCTCCACGCAGGTCTCCCTCCGCGGACCGTCCGGCCAGGTCGTCACCGCGATCGAGACGAAGCTGGTGGCCACAGGCCAGCTCCTGGCCACCTTCGAGGGGCTCGTGGAGGGCGCGTGGGACGTCCGCGTCTCCAATGGGGTCGGCTGCGAGGATCAGCTCGACGATGCCATCGAGGTGTTTCCGCGGCCGGTGGTCTTCTTCGTGGACCCGCCCGTCATCTACAACGGCGTGAACGTCCAGGCGTCGGTGTACGTGGCCAATGTCAACGGCGGCAGCGTCGCCGAAGTCGCCATCCGGCGGGTGGGGACCTCGACCTGGATCCCCATCCCACACACTTATGACCCGCTCCGCCCGTTCCGGGTTCAGACCACGGTCCCCAGGGATCTGATCGAGGCTGGAGAGCGGGCCGACTTCGAGTTCTCGCTCACCGATGGGCTCGGCTGCCCCGCCTCCCTGTCGGGCGTGGCCGCGCTGACCAAGGTCCTCGCTATATCTCCCTTCGTGACGGCTCCGCCGTTCGGAAGTCAGAGCTCGCCGACGGGGGTGTCCATCACCATCCCGGACGGGTCCATCGGGGCGGCCTTCGAGGAGGTCCCACGCGTGTACTTGAACCCGATTGGCGACGGGGGAGTCGCTACCCCCATCGCCAGCCTCGGGTTCCTGAGTGGTCGGTCGCTCACAGGGCTGGTCCCCGCGGGTCTCCCCGCCGGGGACTACCAGGTGATCGTGGTCAATCCCGACGGCACGGTCGGGATCAGCTCCCCTCCGATTCCGGACGGCGGCTTCCGCGTGATGACGACGCCGCCCCCGCAGATACGGACCATCGCCCCGGGCTCGATTCCCACGCCTGACACGGTCGTCAAGATCTTTGGAACCGGCTTTGGCACTGCCACGGTGCGTCTCGAGTGCGCCACGCCGGACGTCCCCGAGCCGATAATCTTCGGGACGACGAACGTCGTGGCTCAGAGCTACGGCCTCGACTTCACGATGGACTCGGCCAATGCGCCGCCGCAGGACTCGGTCTGTGTGGTCCGCGTGACGCGGGCAGACGGTGGCTTCGCGGAGTTCTCGGCGCTCGTGCTGCTGAACTCGGCCGAGAACATCCCGGACTCCACCGACACAGGCGCCCCCCTGCAGACGCCGCGACGGGCACCGTCGACGCTCGTGGGCTCGGTCTCCACCACGTCGCGGTTCCTGTACGTCCTCGGCGGTGACGGCGGCAGTGCGGCGTCCGCGCTCTCGAGCATCGAGGTCATCGGGCTCACCCCGTTCGGCACCCTCGAAGGGAGCGCTCGCACGCTGTCCACCCCGCTGCCTGCCGCCCGAACCGCGGCTCAGTCGGTGAACCTGGGTCGCTTCCTGTACCTCGTGGGCGGCGATTCGGGTGGGGGCCCGGTGACGTCTGTCGTCCGGGCCGAAGTGCTCCAGCCCACCGACTCGCCCGAGTTCGACGGCAACCTCGAGATCGGGCTGGCGCCGAACGGCCTCGGGCCGGGGCTCTGGTATTACCGCGTGAGCGCGGTCATGGCCGCTGGAGACGCCGACAATCCGGGCGGCGAGACGCTGCCGAGCGAACCCCTTCCGGTCGTCGTCCCCGAGTGGGCGCCGAGTGGGTTCCTCGTCACGCTGCGTTGGGCCGCTGTCCCCGGCGCGGCGTCCTACCGGCTCTATCGCTCGCCGGCCGCCAATACGTCGCTCTCGGCGGTGCGTCGCATCGCGGAGCTACCTGCGAGTACGACGATCTACGCCGACGCATTGACGCCCGTCACGCCCAGCGCGGCACCGCGGCAGCTCGGGGATCTCGGGACCTGGCGCACCCTGCCGGCGCTCGGCGTGGCGCGTGCAGGCTTCGGTCTCGCGGTGGCCCGTGACCCCTCGAACGTCAATCGTCACCACCTCTACGCCATCGCGGGGCGCACCACGGGCGGCAGCGCCGTCGGGACGTGGGAGTCCCTCAGAATCGACACCTCGGCCGACGGCTCCCAGACGGTGGCGGCGGCCTGGACGTCAGGCGGCACGAACACGGTCCCGGCCCGGCAAGACCTTGGCGTGTGGGCGGTCGACGTGGGGGTCGTCAGCCCACCGGGCGTCTCGGGCGACGACGACGCGTGGATCTTCGTTGGCCCGGGCTCCGGCGCCGCGAACGCCACACGCGTGTACTCGGCGCACGTGTTGGCCGGCGGCGGCCTGGCGTCCTTCTCGCTCGCGTTCAACGGCAACGCGAGCCGGACGGGCTACGGGGCAGTCGCGATCTCGAGCCAGCTCTTCCTGCTCGGCGGGCGGGTATCGAACGCCATCTCGGCCTCCCGTGACTCCGCCCTCATCACGGGCCCCGGGACGATCTCGAACGTCAACGCCACCCCGGGCGACCTCGTCGTGCCCCGCGAGTACCCCGGCGCCACCCTCGGGAGTGGTCGGATCTTCCTCGTCGGCGGCCAGACCCCGTCGGGGCCGACGGCCTCGATCGAGTCGAGCCCGTGGTGACGGGGGGCTGAGCCCGGGTCGCCAGGGCCGAACGCCTAGGCGGCCACGCCCATCGCCGGCTTCTTTCGAGCGACCTCAGAGCGCAACGCAGTCCCCGTCGGCGCAGAGCTCGCCCTTGACGCAGTCTGCCGAAGACTGACAGCAGCTCTTCGGCAGCGGCGCAGGGGCGCTGACGCGCAGCGTGTCGAGCGTGATCGAGTCGACCTTGGAGACCTGGACAACCACTGTCGGTGACGGCGGCTTCGGCGTGTTGGCGTCGTAGGTGCCGGCGGCTATGAGGGCGAAGGTGTGGCGGGTCCACCCGAGCTCCAGCGGCGTGGCGCTGCCGATGAGCCCCTCGGGGTGACGCCGGAAGAGCGCCCAGCCGTCCGAGCCGAAGAGCCGGACGTCGAGGAACCCGCTGGTCTTGTCGAGCGGCGTGCCCTGCACATCCACGCTCACGGCAGCCGACTGGGCCAGCGTGAGCGGCATGAACGACGCAACCATCGGCAGCACGCGCATCGGCGTCCCCAGCTTCTCCATGATGGCGCCGCCAAGGCCCGACAACGTGACAGCGGCGCCCGCTCCCCCCGAGCCCGGCGCCACCTGAACGAGGGAGCTCGACGCCGCCGGGATGAAGTCGGCGCTCGCTTCGAAGTCCCAGACCCACTTGGCCACCAGCGGCCCCCCGGGGAGGGCGGCACAAATGGGCGTGGGCGCGCACGCGCTGAGGCACGCGCCCGAGCTGCACGCGGCGTCGTCAAAGCACTCCTGACCCACCTCAGACAGCGGGAGGCACTTGCCGGCGTTGCACCAGCTATTGGGCTTGCAGGGCGCGGCCTTGGAGCAGCACTCGCCGTTCGGGGTGAACGAGCACCCTCCGGGGCCACACTTGTCCGCCGTACACGGATCACCGTCGTCGCAGAGGACGAGCGCGCTCACGCAGGATCCGTACGTGCACGAGTTCTTGGTGCACGGGTTGCCGTCCTCGCACTGCTTGTCGTCGAGGCAGCACGCCTTCGTCTGTTTGTGGAAGCAAGTCTTGGTGAGCGTGTTGCAGCCGTCGAACGTGCAGGGGTTGCCGTCGTCGCAGTGGGCGGCGTCCGTGCAGCAGCCGGTCTTCGCGAGGCTCTGGCACTGGTTCTGCGAGTTACAGACGTCGAGGGTGCACACATTGCCATCGTCGCACTGCGCCGCGCTGGTGCAGCAGGCCGGGGCACCCTTGGTCGGCGGCCCGCTCTGCGCGTGGTAGCACAGCCCGCCCTTGCAGCCGTCGAGAGTGCACGCGTTGCCGTCGTTACAATCGGCGGCCGTGGTGCAGCAGCCCGGGTTCTCAGTGTGCCGGCAGAGGTTGTTGACGCAGCTGTCGGTGGTGCAGGCCGCGCCGTCGTTGCACTGCTCGGCCGTGGTGCAGCACCCGGGGATCGGCTGCCCGAGCCGGCAACGCCGGACCATGGTCGACAGGCCCGAGGCCTTGACGCCGCCGGTGACCGCGACCGTGACGGCCGCGCAGAAGGCTGGGCGGCACACGTCGTCGCTGTGGCAGTCTGCGTCTTCGTCGCAGCACAGCGGATCGGTCGAGGGGGCGTGCGCGCATTGGCCCGCCTTGCAGGCGTCCTTGGTGCAGCCGTCGCCGTCGTCGCAGTCCGCCGCCGTGGTGCAGCAGCCCACGATCGGATCCTGGAAGCACACGCCGTCGTCGCAGCACCCCACCGTGCAGGCGTTGGTGTCCGCGCAGTCGGCGTCGTCGTTGCACATGGCGCACTCGCCCTCGTGGCAGACGAGGCCGAAGCGGCAATCGCCGTCCGTCTGGCAGCAGTTGCGCTTCTGGCGCCACTGGCACTTCCCGGCCACGCAGGTCCCGAGATCGCACGGATCGACAGACACGCAGTCGGTGTTGCTCGAGCAGAGCTTCGGCGACACGAACGACAGCGAGTCGACACTCTGCGGGTTGCCGAGGGGCTTGCCCGTGGACGCCGAGAGGAGCGTGGCGGTGATCGTGTGGCTGCCCGGCGGCTGCGCGGGCAACGTGAAGGGCTTCAGGTCGCGCCGGGTGACCACCGGCACCCCGTCCACGCTCACCTGCACCACCACCTGCCCGGCGGCCGTCCCGACCTTCGCGCCCTCGACGGCGAGGCCTGCCGTGAACTTCCCGCTGAGCACGGCGCCGTTGCTCGGCTTCACGATGTCGACGTTGGGTCCGGTCTCGGCGTAGCCCGGGCGGCTCGCGAGCAGCTCGGTGAACGTGACCGGCGTGCCCCCGCAGGTGCCGCCGGTGGGCTCTTCGCAGGTGGCCGCAGCGCACGAGACGCCGCCCAGCACCGCGCCGCCCTTCTCCGTGCACAGCCAGGGCTGGAGGTCCTGGCACGAGCCGCTGGGGAGGCAACACGCGGATGGGAGCTTGCACGGCGAGCCCTCGCTACATGACGCACCAGCGAGCCACGTGCCGCCCTTCGTCTCGCAGGTGAGCGCGTTCGGGTAGCTGAGGCAGTGCGTGTCGATGCAGCACGCGCCCGTGGAGACCACCGGGCACTGCACGGCCGAACACGCGACCCCCGAGTGCCAGAGCCCCTGCGCGCTGGCGCACTCCGCGGCGACCACGAACGAACACGCGCCGCTGGGGAGGCAGCAGGCGCCGCGCGTGCTGGGAGAGGCCTCGCAGTAGTCCAGAGCGGCGCAGGTGGTGTTGGGCGCGAAGGTCCCGCCCGAGAGCGCAGCGCAGGCGGCGGGCCCGAGGTTCTCGTAGCAGGCGCCCGAGGCGCAGCACGCTCCCCGCGGTCCCGGTGGCTCGATCGCCTGGCAGGTGGCGGAGCAGGACGCGCTCCCGGCCGAGCCGCCATCGCACTCTTCCACGTACCAGAGACCTGCGCACACCGGATCCTCGGCGTTCGCGGGCAGCTCGCAGCCGTGCGTGATGTACTCGGGGGAGCCGGGCGCCGCCGGACCCACGACCTGCACCGGCGTGGACTGGACCACGCCGTCGCCGCAGCACTGGCCCACCTCGGCCTGGAGGCTCACGATGGGGCACTCCTTGGGCTTGAACGCCCCGCTCGCCGTGGGGGCGAGGCAGCCGCCGTCGGGGCCGCAGATCTCGCCCTGTGGCGCGTTGCAATCGGCGTGGGTCGTACACTCACACTTCGTCTCGGCCGCGCTGAGGAAGCGGGCGTCGAAGCACTCGGAGACCTTGGCCAGCCACTTCTCGCCCACCTGCGGGGTCACGAAGAAGCCGCTGAACGAGACGTGGTAGCGGTAGGCCGGGAACATCGTGTCCGGGCTGTAGTCGGAGGCGAGGCTCGAGCCGGGCGTGGGCCAGAACATGGAGTCGATGTCGAGCCAGTTGTGCGGCGCGCCGCTCGGGTCCGTGGTCTCGTGCAGAGCCGGGAAGGCACCCCAGAGGAGCGGGGCGTAGGTATTCGCCGTCTCGTCCAGGCATCCCCAGATCCGCATCATGTTCGCCGTGATGTCTTTGCACGGGAACGTGTGTGTCACGCCCGTGTGCGGGTCCGTGTACTTGCACGTCTCGGTGGCGAGGGCGCCCTCGCTCACGAGGTTGCCCGCCGCGTCGTAGGTGGGCATGAGGTTCGCGAGCCAGGTGGTCACGGGCTGCCCGTCGATGCAGGGCTGGTTCTCGGCATACAGCTGGAAACCGATGTCCTGACCCCAGTTGTAGGTGTCGACGAGGCCATTCACGAGGTCCTCCGGCGTGGTGGGATCCGGGTTCTCCTTGTGGGCCTTCATGTCCTCCTTGCACCACGCGATGAACGCCTCGGTGGTGCCGGCGTTCCCGTCCGTGTAGGCCCAGGGCTGGGCCGGGTGCGGGGTGATCGAGTCCGGCAGGTTCTCCGGATAGCGGCAGACCCCGCCGTTCGGGCAGTTGCGGAAGAGCTCTACGCCGGCCGCGTCGAACGCGGCGTCATAGGGGTTCGAGGTGAGCGAGCGGGGGAAGCGGTTGGTCACCGGCGTGGTCAGGGCCGGGTCCGAGCACTCGTCCTGATAGCGCGCCTCTAGGCCCGGCTGATACCAGCCCTTCCAGGTCGAGCCGATGTCCCAGGCGTCGTTCCACTCGAAGAGCGTCCACTCCCGCACCTTGCCGAAGATCTTGAACGAGGCCTCGACGCCCACGCCCAGGGTGAAGATGAGCGTCGCGTAGATCTCGGAGAAGGCATAGCTCGAGATCGTGTGCATCGGCGCCACCACGTTCTGCATGCCCCACGTGATCGTCTCGGCCCAGGAGATCCCGTGCTTCGGCTGGCAGGCGCCCGAGACGCACTCGGCGTTGGTGGAGCAGTCCGCGTTGGTGGCGCAGTCCCTCACGCACGAGCCGTTGGCGCAGCTGCGCCCCGCGGTGCAGTCGCCGTCGTCCTCACACGAACAGTCGACCGGTCCACCCGCCGCCGTGCACACGCCCGCTTCGGCGTCGCAGGTCTCGCCGCCGGCCGCCGAGCAGTGGCTGTCGTCCGCGCAGCCGCAGGCGCTGGCAAAGCCGTGCTGTAGCGGATGGCAGCCGTCGCCCTCCCACGCCGCGATCTCGTAGCTCGTGGTCTTGATGCACTGATACGGGTAGAAGCCGGGAGGCCCGCTGAGCGAGCCGGACGAGCCGCCCGAGCCCTCGTCAGGCGGGCACTCGTCCAGGGTGGGCGGCGGGGGCTCGTAGGCGGGGTCGTTGCACACGACCCGCCCCGTCTGCGTCACCGCGCACACGACATAGGGTCGCGCGTTCGGGGGCACCGCGAGCAGCGAGCGCCGGGCGAGGCCGCCCATGTCCACGAAGAGATCGCCAGCGGCTGCGGTGAGCGCCACGAAGCTGGCGCTGGCGTTCTGGACCTTCACCTCGCTGCCCCAGCAGGTTACTTTTTGCCGGTCTTCCGTGAGCGCACACATCGTGCACACCCCGGCCGGCTCGATGTCGATGAAGCGCCCCGGGGGCGGCGCCGCCTGTGAGCACGTGCTCCAGTGGTTGTTGAACGCCTGGCAGGCGATCCCGAGCGGCTTCGTCGGGTTCGTCGCGGCGTGGATGCCGCAGGCGATGCTGTTGCCCAGCGAAGCAACGTCGACGTAGTCGTCGTCCTTGCCGTCGCCGCCCACGAACTGGACCCGACGATAGTTCTCGGGCGTGAACGGCAGCACACACTCGGGCGCGTGGTCCGCGTCCTCCGCGCAGTCGTATCCGGGCGGGCAGGTCGCTCCCGCGCAGGTGATCGGGCCCGCGTTCGGTGGCGTGACGTGCGGCGTGGAGCGCGGCCACGCACAGAGGATCGGGCTCCCCGTTCGGGTCGAGGCGTGGTCGTACCAGAGCGGCAAATCGGTCCCGCCGGGCGTGAGCCCCACGCCGGACAAGCCGCACAGCGCGTCCGCGTCCGCCTCGATCTGCTCGAACGGCGTCCCCGTGACCGTGGGGTCACAGGTGTGCGAGGCGCTGCCGCAGCCCAGCGTGATGGCGAGGAAGCTCGAGGAGCACAGCGCAGGGTTGGTGGGCGTGGGGTTCCCTGGGTTGGTCTGGCAGTTATCGTCTTCCCACGCGAGGCGGAGGGTGGACGTGTTCACGCCCACGGTGCCGTCGTTGCCGATGGTGGTGTCGAAGATCGGCCCGTCTGGGTAGTCGCAGTCTACGAGCGGGTCCAGGCACCCCGTGCCGTCGTTCAGCCCGAACGGCTCGGCGCCGAGCCCGTGGTTGACCGCGTTGGGTACGCCCGTGTCGCGCGAGAACGCGCAGCGCTCCGACTCACACTCGATGGTGACCCGCCCCCCGGCTTGCCCCGGGGCCTGTCCGCCGAGCGCCGTGACCCAGCCCATGCCCGGCTGCCAACAGCGCACCTGGCCGTTCACGCTGGTGACGGGGTCGTTCACGATCCCGCAGATGAGCTCGCCCAAATCCACCTGGGTGAAGCGGGGCGCGAGGCAGGGCGGCTCCTCGCCGCTGAGGAGGCGCGAGCAGTGCTCGGGCGTGACGTTGTGGTGCACCACGGGGTTGCCCCCCTCGTCCTCCACGATGCAGTACCCGTGTTGCTCACACTCGCTGAGCGACTCGAGGTCGAGCACGGCGGTGCTGGCGAGTGGGCCGCCGCCTTCGATCGTGTCTCCCTCGCCGCACGCGCTGTCTTCGCAGCGGACGCCCTGGCTCCAGGTGGCCTGCACGGACTTCGCGCCGATCCCGAGCGTCGCCAGCTTCGCGAGGAGCTCGTCCAGCTTGCCCGAGTACCCCATCGCCTGAGGCAGGATGTCGACGAAGCCCTCCGTGATGTCGGTGGCGGTGGCGTTGAGCTCGTCGCACTTCGCCTGGTCGAAGCCGGTCCAGTCGTCGATACACGCCGAGTACTCCTGGTGGGCGCCGCCGGGCGGGTCGAACTGGGCCGTGATGCAGCACGACGAGTCACCCGAGGTGCAGCTGTAGGTGGTGTCGGCGCTGCCGCCGAGCTGGGCGCTATTGCAGCTCTCGATGACCACGGGCTCCACCACGGGCGTACACGGCGCGTCCGGGGGAGGGTTCGAGTGCAGCAGGGTGTCTGACAATGCGGAGTTGAGGTCCTGGACGCCGCCGTAGCCGCCGGGGCGGATGTTCACGTACAGCCCCAGCGACGCGTAAGCGCCGATCCGGAGCTTCCAGATGTTGAAGCCGAGGAAGACGTCGAGGCCGAGGCCGGGCTCCACGAAGACCGAGGTCCCGTTGTCCGCGGTGAGGTCGTCGGAGGCCATGGCGTGCATGTTCCGCTCGAAGTCCTCCTCGGTGAGCTGCTCGCCGGAGGGCAGGTTGCCGCTCACGGCCTCCTGGATCTTGCCGCGCATGAGGTCGGTCTCGTGGGTCCACTCCACGCCCGCGGCGATGTCGAACCACGGGACCGCGGTGAGGATCCCGGGGACGATCGTGATCGGCGGGAGCTCCTTGCGCGGCGGGTCCAGCGTCAGCGGCAGGTTCACGCCCGCGGAGAGCACCGCGATCGCCGAGTCCTCCCACTCCGGCGCGTTCGGCGTCTGGGCGGGGTCGAAGACGTTGAAGACCTGCTGGCGGGGCCAGATGTGGTCGTTACCCGGGTTCTGGATGGTGTCGCTGTTCGGCACCGGGTGGAGGTCGCGCACCACGAAGGCGCCGAGCGGGATGCTGCCGGAGCCGTCCACGGGGAGGTCGAACGGGGCCCCTGAGCCGTCGTCCGAGGTGGTGGCGAACGCGTCGAGGCGCGCCAGCACATCCGCAGAGATGGGGATATCCAGCGGGATCCCGAACGGCTCCCGGATGTCCCAGAGCTTGAAGCCCTGGAGCTGCACGTTGAGCTCGATGCCCGGCAGGATGGACAGCTCGTGGCCGAACACGCTGGCGGCGAACCCCCCGCTGCGGAACTGCGCGCGGCGCTCCTTCGACACGTTGTGCGAGGAGTACCGGGCGCCGATCGAGAAGTTGTCGCCGCCGAGGTTGCCCATCTGCGCGTAGGCGCCGTGACCGGCGTAGCCGATGCACATGTGCAGGTCGGGCCGCAGCTCGGTGTAGGCCCCGAGGTGGTAGCCCTCTGTGAACAGATCGATGTACGTGAAGGCCTTCGCGAGGAAGGCGTTGAGCTGGTTCAGCGTCTCGCCAAAGGTCCCGAGCGCGTCGGCCACGTCTCCCAGCGCGCCCGAGAGCACGTCGTTCAAGTGGTCGTTGAGCCAAGCCGTGAGGCCGTCCAGGAAGCCCACCTGCTTCAGGATCCAGAGCCCTGCGGAGGCCACCGCACCCACCGTGCCCTCGGGGCTCTGCAGGAAGTCCACGGGCATCCACAGGAAGCATGTCTCGGGGGCGGTGGACGCCGGGATGGTCCCGTTGGGATCGCAGAAGTCGTAGCAGTCCGAGCGCATCGTGCGGGCGTAACAGCCGGCGAGCGCCGCGTTGACCAGCACATTCTTGGCGTCGAGGAGCTTGTTCGTAACGAACGCCAGCGCGTCTTGGCCCACGCCGTTCAGCATGTTCTGGAGCTCGGTCTGAATCGGCTGGAGCTCGGCGAGCAGCGCGTCCCACTCGTCCATGAGCGCGTCGCCGAAGGCGTCGCCGAGGCTGCCGAACGTGAACTGCCCCCCGGCGAGGGTGAGCAGGCCCTCGGCCTCGAGCGCCGCGAAGCACGCCGCGGTGTTGGGGTTGCCGGTGAGGTCGGTCAGGACCTGGTTCAGGAGGTCGTCCGCCAGGGTGTTGAGGGTGCTCTCGAGATTCGCGATGTCGTTCCAGAGCGTGGTGACGCTGTCGATCGCGGCCTCGATCGCCGGCATGGCCGCGGAGACCTGATCCACGGCGTCCTGGATCTGCGCGATCAGGGCCTGCGGGTCGAGGTGGAGGAGATCCCCAATACCTTCAACGCCCTGGAACGCCGCGATGATGGCCATCACGGTGTCCTTGATCACGGGCAGCAGCGGCGTGATGTCGTCGTTCCACGTGTCGATCACGTTCTGCACGGCGGCCACGTCCTGGTCGAAGGCATCCTCCACGAGGGTGAGGGCGTTCTCGAGGGCGAGGTCGATGTCGGGCGTCCAGGTGCCATCGAGCACGCCGTCGCAGACCGTGGGGTCTGACAGCAGCGGGATCGCGTCGGCGAGCGCGTCCTCCAAGAGTCCGCGGATCGTGTTGCCCACGAGGCTCTGCAGCAGGAGCCCGTCCTCGAGGCGGCCCAGGATGTAGGCCTCGAGGTCCTCGAGCGCGGCGATCAGCGGATCGAGCTGCTCCAGGAGGAACTGCGTGAGGCACCCCTCGAAGTCCAGGTCGTTCACCAGCGAGTCGACCGCGTCCTCCACGCGATCCACGATCGCGGCCGGGTCGCAGCCCGAGGGCGCGCAGCTGCCGATGCAGACGCAGTGCCCCACGGTCTGCGGGATCACCTGGCCGCCGGCCCACCCGATCGCGTCGTCCACGTACTGGCCCTCGGCCACGTACTCGGACGCCTTGTCCAGGGAGTTGGCCGCGTTCTGCACCAGCGAGATCAGGAACTGCAGGCTCTGCAGCAGGTTCAGGTTGTGCGTGATGTCTCGGTACGTGGGCAGGTTCTTGAGCGTGAGGGTCTCGCTGCCGTCCACCACCCCCTCCTCGTCGAAGGTGGGCCTCGTGAGCGTGTCGGTGGGGTGCGGGATGTCCACGCTGGACCACAGGGGTCGAGGGGGGGCGCTGTACGGGGCGGCCTCGTACGACATACCGAGCTCGTCCGTGTCGACGCAGAACGGGCGGTCGCCGTCCCCATAGATCAGCGCGCCGCTGAGCGACGCGACCGGTGCTGAGGGCGCCTCGGAGGACTCGTTCGGGGGCGCCTCGTCCGGCGGGCTGGACGCACAGCGCAAGGAGGCGAGGGCGGCCAGCATGACCAGGGCGCGCACAGGGGCGCCGGAACCAGCGCGGGTGAAGTTGGTAGGGGTCATGGCGCTCCGAGGGCTCGTCGCGTCGAGTCCCTTATGCGTGAAGAGGGGGGGAGTGTTCATTGCGCGCACTCGAGCGGGAAGCTGCCCGTCGGGTCGGCGGCGCCGGAGGTGGCGCAGTCGTAGAAGCCGGCATCGCTGAAGCCGCAGCTGGGCACCTTCGCGGCGGGGCAATCGATGCAGAACGTCTTGCCGCCTTCGCACCAGACCACGCGCCCGAGGGCGTCACAGCAGCCCTCCGCCGTTGCCGTGGTGGCGCATCCGTCGGCGGCGGGGACGCCGGCCCCGTGGCAGACGAACGCAGGCGCGCTACCGCAGGTGTCGGCCGGAGCTGCGCACTGGCCGTTGGCGCAGCTGAACACCGCGCCGCAAGGGGTGGCTCCGCAGTAGGCGCAGTCGGTGTCCTGCTCGCAGGGGTGCTTCGAAGGGACCTCCCGGCAGTCGCACGCGAGCCCGCACGAGAGTACGGCGAGGCTCACGCACGCTTCGTCCCAGGAGCCAGCGCAGCAATACGGGTCGGCTGCGCAGACGCACGCGGAGACCACCGGATCGCCGCTCCCGCCTTCGCCCGAGGCAACGCAGGGGTGGCCCGCGCCGCAGGTGACGGGCGTGATGGCGCATACGCCGGTGGTTGGGTGGCAGGTCGCCACGTCGCAGCCCGTGGCCGTGCACGTCGGGGCGGGCTTCGGGGCGCAGACCGCATTGACGCAGCCCCAGTGCGTGGTGCAGGGGTCGGTCTGACAGGGCTTGCAGTCGGCGTCCCCACTGCAGGCGACCGGGTCGACGCCGCAGACCTTGCCGCACAGCGGGCCCGCGTCCTCGTGGAGACAAGCGCCGGTGCTCAGCTCGCAGACCTCGGTGGTGCACGGGTCATCGTCGTCACAGAGATCTGGACCCGCCTCGATCGCGCACTCGCCCGACGCCGGATCGCAGTGGGTCACTACGCACTCGCCGTCGGCGCTGGTGTCGCACTCCACGGGCGCGCTGGCTGCGCAGACCCCGGACACGCATCGCCACGGGGTGGCGCAGAGGTTCGCGGAGCACGCGACACAGTCGGTGTCGTCGAGGCACGTGAGGGCCGCGTCGCTCGCCAGCGGGCAGTCGCAGGTGTGGCCACAAGACGACGTGGCCAACGCGACGCAGGTCGCGTCCCAAGCGACGCCGCAGCAGTAGTCGTCGAGCGCGCAGACGCACAGCGTGACCTCGGGATCCGAGCTGCCGCCCGCGTGGACGACGCAGGGGTCGCCGGCGACGCACTCGGGGAGCGGGGTGGCCACGCACTGGCCGGACGCGTCGCAGCTCTCGGCGGTGCAGGGGTCGCCGTCGTCGCAAGCCCCGTCGTCGGGCGCGGTGACGCAAGCGCCGGCGGCGGCGTCGCAGCTCACGGCGAGGCAGTCGTTGGGATCGCTGTCCTGGCAAGCGAGCGGCGCGCCTCGGGCGCATAGCCCCTCGACACACGAGAAGGCGCCGCTGCAGGCGTCGCCGCCGCACGGGCCGCAGTCGGCGTCGTCGTCGCAGGCGGTGGTGCCCCCGTCGCAGCCGCAGACCACGCCGCAGTTCACGGCGGCGTTGTCGACGCAGGTCGAGTCCCAGACCACGTCGCAGCAGTAGGCGTCGGTGGCGCAGACGCAGGCGGTGACGGTGGGGTCGGAGCTGCCGGGACCGCTGCTGGCTTCGCAGGGCGAGTTGTCGGGGCAGTCCGTGCAGGGCGCAGCGTCCGGCTCGTCCGGGACATCCGGGACGTCCGAGGAATCGACGGCATCGTCGTCGCTTGGAAGGTCCGGCGCACCCGTGTCGTCCAGTGGGTCGACGTCGGTGGGCGGGCCGCTGTCCTCCGGCGGCGCGGGGGTGTCGTCGCCCGAGACGTCAGGCGGCTCGACGTCGCTCTCCTGGGCGTCGGCAAGGACGTCTGGGGGGGCCACGATGTCTTCGACCGGTGCCGTGTCCGGGAGCGGCCCCGTGTCGCTGTGCGGGGTCCCGTCGGCGGAGGGCTCCGTGTCGGCGGCCCCCACCAGATCCGTGGCGTCGCTGGCAGGAGTGTCTCCGCATGACGCGAGGCAGAGCGCGGCCACCAGGGCGGCGACGCGACTCAGGGCTTGCGGGGACAGGGGGGGGATCAGGGTCATGCACGGTCTCCGGTGTTTCTGTTCCCGAAGATGACATGCTTCGTCTGGAAATCACGCGCGGAGTCCAGGGAGTCAGGCCCTGGCTAGCCCTGTGCGGGCGGGTCAGTCGATGCCTTGCGTGTTGGATGGCACGAGCTTCCAGTTGGCGTTGTCGCGCTTGTCCAGCACCGTGAGCGAGCCGTCGTTGAGGTAGGACACCCCCGCAGCCGCCATCAGCGACAAGCCGAAGGCGCGCGTGAGAGCACCCTCGCCCCGGGTGAAGGCGCCGAGGCGCCGACCCGCTGCGTTGTTGCGATAGTCCATCTCGCGGTCGACGGCCATGCTCTTGTCGGCCGGCTCCAGCTCGGACTCGTGGGCGTCGGCCAGCTGCTTGGCCTTGTCTTCCCCCACCATGAAGGCCATGTAGGCGTTCCAGAGGAAGTGCCGGAGCGCGTCCGACCGGCCGCCATACATCGATGCGTCGCTGTCTTTGCGCGCATGCGAGTACGTGGTGCTGATGGCCACGGCCCACGCGGCGGCCTGCACCCACGCGCTCGCAGCGTCCGCGTCCGACTCGAGGATCGCCTTCTCGCGTTCGTTGGGATCCCGGCCAAGCGCGATGTCCTGCATGACCGTGGTCGACTTTGGCTTCAACGCCGCGGACTGCTGGTTGTAGGACTGGCCCCGCAGCGGTGAAGCGGCGGGGGCGTTGGCGGCTGCCGGCGAGCTGGCGGCCTGGGGAGCACGAGCTGCGAGTTGTGGCTGCGACATATGTGCAAGCTACGCCCGAGATTGGCAAGGCACAAGCCCGCTCGTGTCGAGAGGGGCGAGCTCAACAAATCAGCTGCGGACGGGCCCGGGAGCTGTGTGGCCTCGACACGGGCGAGGGTCAGCGAGCGGGACTCTCAGGTGCACGCACAGACGACGTTGCGGTCTCCGAACGTGTTGTCCACGCGGCTCACGGCCGGCCAGAACTTGTGCTCCCGGACAGCGGGCAAGGGCCAAGCGGCCAGCGAGCGGGGGTAGGCGTGCGGCCACTCGTCGGCCGTGACGTCCGCAGCGGTGTGGGGCGCGTTGCGCAGGGGATTGTCTGCCTCTGACAGCTCTCCCCGCGCGATCGCCTCGGCCTCCGCCTTGATGGCGATGAGGGCGTCGCAGAACAGGTCGAGCTCGGCCTTCGAC